>JAYTRM010000202.1:0-2259 GCA_043746165.1 Bdellovibrionales bacterium
CTGCTGGGCTCAATCGAAGGTCAAGTGACGACCGCTCGCATACTTGGGGCTGGTCCTTGGCTGACCTTTCGACGCGTGATTTTTCCGCAAGTGGCAAGGTCTGCGTTTTTTCTCGGCGGCCTGGCGTCTCTGTGGGCGTGGGGAGATTTTTCGCTTTCTGCGGTGGTCGCCGAGCGAAATTTGAGTTTGGCGATGCAGGTTAGGGCGTTAATGGACTCGTATCGTTTTCGGCAAGCTAACGTGTTGTCGATCGCAATGATCTGTGGTGGGATGGCGACATTCTTCCTCTTGAGCGGAGCCGGTTATGTCTTGGGTGCGAAATCTGAAACGAAGCTTCGCTGATTTTTCCGTCGAGATTCCCGAATGGGAGATTCTGGACCGAGGAGTCACAGCGCTGCTCGGAGCTAGCGGCTCGGGAAAGACCACACTCCTGCGCATACTCTTGGGACTCGAATCGGTCGATCGCAGTTCCGACTGGTCATGGGATTTTGCAGGGGTCGATCTCGCAGGTTTTGGCGGGCCCGAACGTCGCATCGGTGTCGTTTTTCAAAGTTACGAGCTATTTCCGCACATGACCGCGCGCGAGAATATTTTATTTGCCGCCGAGTCTCGAAAGCGTCCAAAGTCAGAAAGTCTCGCTCATCTCGGCTCGCTTTGCGAAATGCTATCGCTCGAACGCTGCATCGACTCTCCGGCTTCCGTTCTTTCGGGCGGCGAAAAGAGCCGCGTCGCATTGGCTCGCGCCGTGATTGGACGCCCGCGAATCTTATTTCTCGATGAGCCCTTTTCGGCGCTCGATCCCGATCTCCGCGTGCAGGCGCGGAGTTTAGTAAGTTCGGTGCTCGAGGCCGAAAAAATTCCGGCTGTGCTGATCACCCACGACCTTGAAGATTTGCGGCCATTTTCCGGAAAAATCAGCGAAATGAAGCACGGCAAGATCGTTGCTGAACGCGCGCTGACTTCCCAGTGAATTCCCAGTGACATCTCACTGACATTCTCGAAACTCAAGCCTGCGCCAGAATTTCGTTGCTGATCCGATTGCAAATTGCTCCAATTCCAACGGGGAGGTCACATGACCGAAATTGAAGTTCCTCTCGAAGCCGTGCAAGAGCAAATCGAACATGCTGCGCACGGGAGCCACCATGATAATTCATCCAAACGCAACTGGATCACGTGGAGCGCGTTACTTTCAGCATTCCTGGCCGTCGCGGCGGCGGTCGCGGCGCTGCAAGCCGGTGCACGCGTCAACGAGGCGATGATCTCGCAAATGCACGCTTCAGACACCTGGGCCTATTATCAAGCCAAGAGCATTAAGCAAAACATTACGGAGTCGCGACTGCACTTGCTGAAAGAAATGGGCAAAGAAGAGCCTGCCGAGCTTCGCGACAAATTGCAAAAATACGATGACGACGAAAAAGCATTGCGTGCGAAAGCCGAAGGACTCGAGCGCGAAAGCGAAGCTCATTTTGCCAAGCACGAAATTTTCGCGCAAGCCGTGACGTTTTTTCAAATCGCGATCGCGGTCACGGCCATCGCGGTGCTCGCGGGACGCCGTCGGTTTCTCGGCGGAGCCTTGCTCTTTGGAATTTGCGGGCTATTTTTCTTAGTGAAGGGATTTGTTCCCACCCACCAGAAAGCTGAGGCTGCAGCCGAGGCTCCTGACTTCGCTAAGTGATTGTCCTCGGCCAGTGCTGCTGCTGGTGGCGGGGGAGCCGTAATGGCTTTGCCCCGGGGCCGGGGCGGAAACAGTCGCGGTCGCAGTCGCATTGTCAGTAGCTGAGCGGAGCGGCGTCGGCAGCAGAATCGGCATTATTGGCGGTAGAGATCAGATATTCGATTGGTGATTTACAACTGGGTTATTGCGCTGATGTAGCGATTTGATTCAGTTTCAAGAATGTATGGACAAAAGCCATACATTTCGTTAGTCTATCAATATGGGTCGTCAGGTAAACCGCAAGAAAGACGAAAAAACCAAAGCAGCCAGAGGTTATTCGGTATTGGAAATTGTCGATAGCGGTGGACTAATTGCTACCCTTGAGAACAAGAACTATCCTGACCAATTTCTAAAATTTATAAATTCAATAGTTACGCATGGGTTGTCGTAGTTGGGGAAAACCCTCCGCGCTACATAACCCACTATAAATCACGAAAATTTAAGAGAATTTACATGCTTATCGGAAAAGCGTACCCAGTCAGCCAAATGTGATATACGCTATCTCAAGGGTGAGAAATGGCGTACGTCAGACTAAGTCCGGGTGA
>JAYTRM010000203.1:0-17611 GCA_043746165.1 Bdellovibrionales bacterium
GTGGCGCCCGTTATTCCTGTCACTCCGGTTGAACCGTTCGCGCCAGCTGCGCCAGTAGAACCCGTGGCGCCCGCTATTCCTGTCACTCCGGTTGAACCGTTGGCGCCAGCTGCGCCAGTAGAACCCGTGGCGCCCGTTATTCCTGTCACTCCGGTTGAACCGTTCGCGCCAGCTGCGCCAGTTGTGCCTGCGGCTCCGGCAGTTCCTGTGGCACCTGTTGCGCCAGCGGAACCCGTTGAACCGTTGGCACCGGGAGCACCAGTTGAGCCTGTAGCACCTGCGGATCCGGTTGCACCGGTTGCTCCAGCGGAACCGGACGCGCCGACGCTGCCGCCGTTGGCGACAGCCAGGAGATTGTTAAACTGGCTCAAATTGAGGGGCGTCGTGTTTTGCGCAGCTGTGTTGTTGTCAAAACGTAAGAGGTTGGCGGGAGCGAAGCCGCCGATTTGTTTAGCCTGAATGGCCAGGGGAGCGTAATTGATGGATTGAGGCGGCACTGGTTCCCAGGCCGTCATGTTTTCATCTTGAAAATACACCGAGAACATTCGGCCGTCAGCGGAATTGGGGGAGTAAATATTTCCAGATGCGCAGTCTCCGGCCGCAAAACTGAATGAGCCATTGTTGGCAAAAATTTGATCGATCGTATACCCGGTACTGTCGATTCGGGTGCCGGTTCCGTCGTCGATCGTAATTGAAAATACACCCTCTGTACTCGACATGTTTAGCGTCTGTACTTCTTCATACAACAAACAGTTTTCGTTGCCGGGGCTTCGGATCTGCATCTTAAACTGAGTGCTGGCGCCGTTAAGCGCGGTACCGTCAGGCCTCAGTATACGGCCATGGTAAGTGATTCCAGAATTAGTTGAAGCAAGTGCAGGGCCAAAAGGAAAAACGGCAGCGCAAAGAAGAACGAAAGCCAAGACCAAAGGCGAGCCTCGATGTTTCGGGCGGCGAATTGCAACAGACGTAATAAGCGACAAAAACCGGTTAACTATGGTCCTACTCCTGCGGTAAAAAAACGTGCCGTTCGCGCAGAGATCTATGAGTCTTTTTCGGAAGCTACCCTTCCAGACTTTAAGGGTTGTCTAAGGAAATTGCCTCAAAGCAGGCCAATTGAAACGCGGCGGTCATTAGTTTACGACAGGCGGAAAATTAAAATCATCGCGGCCTAAAGAGAGACGCACTAAATGCGATGACATCGTCTCATGGGAGATCACTTCGAACCAAATTGAGTGTCGTGTAGCGTACTCCTCTGGCCAATTCCTCTGGCCGGTCGCATCTCCGCTGGCCGTGGCCCGGCGCTACAGGCATGCCGTGTCGTGCCGCTCCTTGAACTTTCCTTAAGGAATGCTAAATTTCCCCAAATGTCAGAGTCCACGATTCCCTATAGTCGTCCTACTGCCCTAGGCAATGAACTCAAATACCTCGAGCAGGTTTTAAGCGCTCGGCATTTCCGTGGTGACGGCGAGTTCACTAAAAAATGCAATGCTTGGCTTGAGAAAACCACGGGCACCGGCAAGGCTCTTCTCACCCACTCTTGCACGGCCGCGATGGAGCTCACAGCACTTCTGACCGACCTTGCACCGGGCGACGAAGTCATCATGCCCTCGTTCACTTTTGTTTCGACAGCCAATGCCGTAGCACTTCGCGGAGCGAAGCCAGTTTTCGTTGACATCCGTCCCGATACTTTGAATTTAGACGAAAAGCTGATCGAAGCGGCTATCACGCCGAAAACGAAGGCGATATTTGTCGTTCACTACGCCGGCGTTGCTTGCGAAATGGACACCATCATTAAAATCGCCAAAGATAAAAAGCTCTTAGTCTTTGAGGATGCCGCGCAGGGCTTGCTGGCTTCTTACAAAGGCCGCGCCCTGGGAACTCTCGGGCAACTCGGAAGCCTCAGTTTCCACGACACTAAAAATATCGTTTCGGGCGAAGGCGGAGCGCTGCTCATCAACGATGCAAGTTTTGCTGAGCGAGCTGACATTATTCGCGAAAAAGGTACGAACCGGGCCCAGTTCTTCCGCGGTCAAGTCGACAAATACACTTGGGTTGATATCGGGTCGAGCTTTTTGCCGAGCGAATTCAACGCGGCCGTTTTACTCGCACAATTTGAACTGGCCGAACCAACGACCCGAGAGCGAATCACCACCTGGAAACTCTATCACTCCGACTTGGCAGACGCCGAAGCCAAAGGCCACATCAATCGGCCGACAGTACCGGCGGAGTGTCAGCACAACGGCCACATTTATTATATTCTGTGCCGCGACCTGAGCGAGCGAACGGCGATGATTCAGCATTTAAAATCGCGCGGAATTTCGGCTCCGTTTCACTATGTGCCGCTCCACTCGGCGCCGGCAGGCCTCAAGTTTGGCCGCACGCAGGGACAGCTCAGACAGACCGAGTCACTGGCTGAGCGCCAGGTTCGGTTGCCGCTTTGGACGGGAATGACTGAAGCTGAAGTCGGTCGCGTGACCGAAGCGATATTTGAATTTTATCAGAGAGTTTTGCCGGCAAATTTATCGCCGAATTTATCGCCCACTTTGCCGCCGAACCTTGTCACCGATCGCTCCAAGAGCTGAAGCTTGAACGATCGAGAACCGCAACTCAAAATATTGCATGTTTGTCCCCGTCCGAGTTTCTCTGGTCTCGAAGCTTACGTTCTCGAAATGGCGCAAACCCAGTTTAAAGCGGGCGCACAAATCACCCTGCTCGTGCTCGCCGGCTCGCCCCTCGCGCTTAAGTGCCGCGAGGCAGGCCTGGCGACACTTGAGATTGAAGTAAAAAGTTCGTGGTGGAGGCGCTGTCAAACCATCTCGAAATTACTGAGCTCAGCGGACCGTCCCAATTTGCTTCACCTGCATAGCACGCAGGATCTCGACCTGGTCGGCCTTCCTATTTTTCTCGATCGGCTTCAGAACCGCACCGCAAAATCGCGGCCCAGAGTTATTTTGCAAACTCACATTTGGATCAGTCATTCAAAGCGCGATCCTTTGCACGCCATAAGCTACTCGCTGGTGGATGAAGTCTGGTGCTCGAGTTCCATGGCCGCAGAGACACTGAAGAAATTTTTGCCAATAGCGGCAAATAAAATCCATGTGATTTTTTATGGCCGCGACACAGAGGGACTCAGTCGTGAATTTCTCGATCGAGCTGAAGCGCGAAAAATCCTCGATCTTCCACAAAATGCGACCGTCGTCGCCACCGTGGCGAGAGTCGATCGTGGAAAGGGCTCGCTCGAACTTTTCGATGGCTCCATAGACCTACTTCCGAAGTTTCCCGATCTTCACCTGGTCATGATCGGTCCCGCGACCGCCGACGACCCGAAAGCGGTTGCACTGGCGCAAAAGATTAAGGAGCGCCACGAGCGGCTTCCTGAACCGATCAAAGCTCGCATTCATCTTTTTGAAGCGATCCCCCGCAGCTCTAGATTGCTCAAGGCTTTTGATCTTTACGCACTTGCCACTTATTGCGAGTGTTTTTCTTTGGCGCTTCTTGAAGCCCAGCTCGCGGAGTTGCCGACCCTCGCAACCAATGCCGGAGGATCTCCTGAGGTCGTTAAAGAAAATGTCACCGGCTGGCTGTTTGCACCGCGCTCGACCTCGGCCCTGAAAGACGCGCTCGAACGCGCCCTCATGTCTCGCGAAAGTTGGCGTGCCTACGGATTGGCTGCCCGCGACCGCGTGGTTGCCGAGTTTGATTCGACCCGAATTTTGCCGACCACTTTGGCGCTTTATCGGGCTGGGCTTGGATGGCAAAAATGACCTTGGCATTGGACGTCTTCTGTCTTAAGTTTCGCGGAAACTTTGGAGTTCGAAATTGAATCCTCGAGCCGATACTAAAATTACCGACTTATTCAAACAAAATCGATTCACTCTTTCAGTTGAAATCGTGCCGCCACGAAATGGCTCGGATCCTGGAGTTTTGCGCCGGCAACTCAGTGGTCTAACGGGGTCAGGCGCACAATTCATGTCGGTGACCAAAGGCGCCGGCGGCAGCCTTCGAGGCGGAAGTTTGCCGATTGCCCAAACCATCAAAGAATCTCTCGGGCTTCCATGCATTGCTCATTTCACCTGTCGGGACCTTTTGCCCGAGGAGGTTGAAAACCAGTTGGTTGATCATCACTTGTTCGGTATTCGCAATATTCTTGCACTCCGTGGCGATCCACCCCAAGGCACCGTCAACTGGTCACCCCGCGAGGGCAGCTACCCCTTCGCTTATCAATTGGTCGAGCAAATCTGCGCTCTCAACCGCGGCAGTTACCTTGAGCGCAGTGGCTTCTCGGTCACGAGTCGCGAGAGAACTGATTTTTGTGTTGGCGTCGCTTGTTATCCGGATCATCTGTCAACAGCGGAGCGATTGGAATATCATCAGCGAAAGTTTCAGGCCGGAGCGGAGTATGCGATTTCGCAAATGCTCTTTGATCACGATTCTTACGCGCGCTTTTGCGACGAGATAGATGCGACCTCTCCGATGCCTATTTTGCCAGGCACTCGACTGCTCAAATCGCGCGAACAAGCCGCGAAAATGTCGAAGAGATTTGAAATTCCGATTCCAGATTGGTATTTGAAACTTTTGCCAGAAACCGACCGCGAAGCCTCAGCAGATCGCTCGCTCGAGGCTTTTTTTACTTTAACCGAGCGGCTCAAAGATCGCGGCGCGCCCGGAATTCATATTTTCGTTCTCTCAGATGTCGAACTCGCCGAGCAATCCCTACGTCAGCTTGCAAAGCTCAACGAGGCCCGCTCGCGACACCATGATTCCGTTGGTTCACGATAAATGAGCCTTGTTGAACAACATCTTGAGCCATCGTCAGCATCGGTACGTAGCCTGTGATGATACCGATCGAGTTGGTCGTTGATTTCTGTACGAGCAGTGTTCCGGAAGAGAAAACTCGCTCGACGGTCGCAAGCTGCGCTCCGCCCTTCTGATAAACTTTGTTTCCCGAGCAGAGACTTTCACAGTCTTTAATTTCGACTTCCGCCACAAAACTCTGGTCTTTACCCACGACCGGTTGTTCATCTGGTCTTTTGACTTCGTCTGGTTTAGCCGAATCATTTGATCCGAGCCAACCGACAACAGGCACTAGTTTCATCGCAAACTTTCCGCCCTCCATCGGCCCCATAAACTGATAAACATGCTTGTCCTGGCCAATGACGAAATCACCAGAGGCTAAAGAATAGACAGTTTTTCCTAACTTCACTTGATTTGCGGTCTCACTGCCCGCGACTGAAATCAGGGGCATTCCTAAAACAGCGAGGAAGAGCGGGAGGCGTGGTAAGAATTCGGTCAATTTCATAATCGATGTCCTTTGTGAAAGAGCTTGAACTTTAAACTCAGGTTCACATTCGGATCATTCGTTTGAAAACTTGACCTTTGTCGGTGTTTCTGTGCGCATTCCCTCTTGTCGCGGCGCGTCTTCATGTTGAAACTTCGATAATGACGGCGAGGTCGCAACGAAGGTTCGCAGCCGTTCAACCCTTTTTGATACGAATTTTCGTGTGAATTTCGTTGCTCGGCCAGATCCATGCGAAATGCTTTTCGTATTTCCTAGGCGAAATTTTGTACACCAGCCAGCCGAGAAAATCGGCCACTGAGCCGGTGAACTTCAGGCGATTCTCAAGCACTTCGTAACCCTTGGGGCCGACCGCCTGCTCGAACAGCAGTGGTATAGAAGCCAAGGCAAAATGATGAACATGGGTAGGGTCTCCCCACGAAGCATAGGAGCTGTAGTGCGGAGTGATGAAATCGATCACCGCGCCATTTTGGCAGACACGGTGGAGTTCTTTTGCAACGTTGTGAACCTTGGAAAAATGCTCGATCGCGTGCTGGCAACGAACGAAATCGAAGCGATCAGACTCGAGCGGCCAAGGCGCGATGTTGACGTCGTGAACGACGTCGACTCCCGGCATGGCAAAGAGATCAAGACCAAGAGCATCGGGGAGGCAGTGCCCGCCGCAGCCAAGATCGAGTTTGCGACTCGCGCCAACACTCATTGCACTTCTCCAGCGGAATTCACCTGCGACAGCTCCCAGGCGTATGCGGTTTTGCAAATAAATTCTAAATCTTCGTTCTTAGCCCGCCAGCCGAGCAAGCGGCGAATTTTCTCATTGCTCGCGGCGATCGATGACGGATCGCCAGGCCGGCGCGGCCCGCGTTCACTTCGAATCGATTTACCCGAGACTTTTTCCACGGCAGAAAGTACTTCGAGCACCGAATGCTGACGGCTGTTGCCAACATTGAAAATTTCAGACTTGCCTCCAGCGCCTAGATATTCGAGAGCCAAAAGATGCGCCGAAGCTAGGTCGTCGACGTGAATGTAGTCGCGCATGCATGTGCCGTCAGGAGTTGGATAATTGTCGCCAAAAATCGTCAGCTTCTCGCGGCGCCCAACCGCAGCTTCGCAGGCGACTTTGATCAAGTGCGTGGCGCGCGGCGTGCTTTGGCCAATCTGACCGTCGGGTCTCGCGCCGGCGGCATTGAAGTAACGTAAAATCACCGAGCGAAGGCCTGTGCCTTTTTCTGCGTCGGTCAGAATCCGCTCCACCATCGCTTTGCCTGCCCCATAAGGATTAATTGGCGCAAGCGGCGTAGTCTCGAGCATGGGCTGCGAACCCGGGGGCTCGCCGTACACGGCTGCGGTTGACGAGAAAACAAAGTTCTTCACGCCGCCTTTAACCGCAGCTTCAATTAACGCGATCGAATTGACGACATTGTTTTGATAGTACTTAAGTGGCTTTTCAACCGACTCGGCAACCTCGGTAAGTGCCGCAAAGTGCAAAACCGCATCGATCTTTTCATCCCGGCCGTCGAATAGCCGCGTAAGCATTGACATATCGCCGACATCGCCCTCGACAAGTCGAGCTCCCGCTGCCACTGCCGTGCGGAATCCAGTCGAAAGGTTATCGAGCACGATCACTCGATGTCCCGCCTCAATCAATTGATAAGTCGTATGCGAGCCGATGTAACCAGCCCCGCCCGTCACAAGCAATGTCATTGATCATGTACATTGCCCAGCTCTGCGCACTTGGCAAGACCATTCGACCGATAGGCCATTGACTAATCGCTCGACAGCCTTCAGAGATCAGGGTTAAAAACCCTACATGGATACGCACTCCACTTCGACCAGCCGGCTGCGCATTTTACTGATCTTGACCGACCTCATCGGTCTCGCTTCGGCCTACAGTCTTGCCTATGCTTTGCGCCTGTCGGGCTTTGACCCGCACCTCCTGACTTCGGGTTTAGCGCTGATATTTGCGGCACTCAATTTCTTAAGTCTTTATCTCTTTGACCTCTACGAGTTCGATCCACAGGTCCCGCGAAGTCGTAAAGCTTTGCAAACTTTGGGCGCAGTCTTCATCGCCGGATGCGTCATAGTTTTGTTTGCCTTTTTAACGGGCGCGGTCGAATTCAGCGGACTCATTGGACGCGGCGTTCTGATCGGTGCCCAAACCCTTTTTGCGCTTTGGGCGGCCCTGGTGCGCCTCGGACTCGCTTACTGGTTTCGCGCCTCAAGTGCGCGCGCCCGCTTCCTTGTTTTGGGCACAGACGACAACATCAAAGCGTTCGCCAAAGACCTGAGTGCCAGTGGTTTTCCTGGAACTTTTTCGCTCCTCACTCAAGGCGTACCTCCTGGCACACCGTCAATCGCGAGCGTCGCTGCCCACACGCCACAGCGGCTGCAAATTGAAGGCTCTTGGCAAGATTTTGAACGCCTGGCGGCCCAGGATTGGTCTGCCATCATCGTCTGCGCAGGCAATAACCTACCTGAAGAGCTGGTCGAAGTGCTGATGACCATTCGATTGCGTGGAGTTCGCGTCGTCGATCTCACCGACTTTTATGAGGATCTTTGGTCGAAAGTTCCGGTGTTCTATTTGCAACGGAGCTGGTTTGCGATGGCGCAAGGATTTCGCCTTTTGCACAACCCGGTAGGCCTTCGGCTGAAGCGACTGTTTGATCTTCTCGGTGCGATTTTCCTACTTGTGATCACCTCTCCGCTGCTGGCATTATTTTCGATCGCCGTCAAAATCGAGAGCCGCGGCCCCGCACTCTTTCGCCAAGTAAGAGTCGGCGAGAGTGGGAAAACATTTATGGTTTATAAGCTTCGCTCAATGCGCCAAGACGCCGAGAAGGAGGGCGCCCAATGGGCCAAAGTAAAAGACTCTCGCGTCACCAAAGTTGGCTCGTTTATTCGCGCCACGCGAATCGATGAGCTCCCGCAGCTGGTCAACGTCTTGCGGGGAGAAATGAGCTTTATCGGCCCGCGCCCCGAAAGGCCCGAGTTCATGGATCGTTTAGAGGCTGAAATTCCGTTTTACAACCTTCGCCATATCCTGAAACCGGGCGTGACTGGCTGGGCGCAAGTGATGTATCCCTATGGCGCGTCGGTTGAAGATGCCAAAGAAAAATTGCAGTACGAACTTTACTACATCAAAAACTATTCGCTCCTTCTCGATGCCACGATCGTTCTTAAAACGGTCCGGGTCGTTTTGTTCGGTCGCGGGAGATAAAAGTGAATTTGGATCAGCACCGCAAACTCCTCTGGGTAGTTCTGTCGCTTTACCTGCTCAGCAATTGGACCTCGATGGCGGGTATGGAAATTTTCGGCTGGTCGACGTTTGCGATCGCGATGTGTTACGCCTGGAGAAATCGTACAAGCCAATATGCGGGCGAGCCGCAGCTCAAGGATTTCGGCCCGTTCATCCCTTGGAAGACTCTGATTGCTCTCTACGTCATCGTCCTCCTTGGACTTGCAGTCAACGGAACGGAAACAGCCGACCGTCTGTACATCATCGGCAGCCAACGATGGATGTTTTTGCTCACCGGATTTAGCTTCGCCTTGGCACTTGCTCCCCCATCTCTCAAAGGCTATCGGATCTTCCTCATTTTTGCGTCAGTGATTGCCATCTACGCCGTTTTTCAAAGCTTCACCGGAATCGATCTCTTGCGCCCAGGCTCTGAGCGGGCAGTTCAACGCCTCGATGTTCGCCATGAAATTCAACTGTGGCGTTCGGCCGGTCTCTTTGGCAGCCCAATGGGTTACGTCTACATCGCTGGCATGTACAGCTGCCTGCCACTTGCCGTCACCATGCTTGCGCCGGGTGAGGCTCGTAAACTCCGCTGGTTTTCAATTTTCACGTTCTTGCTTATTGCAGCAAGCTTGGTGACGACTTACGTGCGCGGTGGGTGGTTTGCCATGCTGATATCTTATGCTCTCATGGCCTGGATGACCTCGCGTAAACTTTTCTGGAGCGTTATCGGGGCATTCATCGCCGGTTTTGTTTTGCTCTTTACTTTCATGATTCAGTTTCGCGAGCGGCTGATGAGTCTTTTTGACTCCCATTACGCTTCAAACTCAGATCGCATGAACTTGTGGAAAATGAACTGGCGTATGGTCAAAGACTATCCCATCCTCGGTATTGGCTGGGGTGAAAATGAAGCCCGCGCCTGCGACCCGAAGTTTGGCCTCGACTGCAATGCAAGCCCCAAACCTTTTACCGGCCATGCCCACAATAACTTTATCCAATCTCTCGCCGGCACTGGCTTCTTGGGCTTTGCCGCCTACATGATCTTCATTTCATTTTTTCTCTGGCTCAATTGGCGCTTGTGGAAAAAAATTCCGGCCGACCTAATCTGGGCAAGATCCCTCGCACTCGCTTGTTTTGGCGCGCAGATTTTTCTTCATATAGGAGGGCTTACCGAGTGTAACTTTAAAGCTGGCGCGACCAACCACAACTTCATGATCGTCCTCGGACTCGTGGCAAGCCTCAGCGTGCTCGAGAAAAAGGGTCTGCTCAGAAAAGTCTACGCCTCGGTCGATCTTAAAACCTGGCCAAAAAAATGAAACCATGAACAGTCTTAAGCGGCTTTGCCTCGTCCTCATCACCTTCGCCATTGCGGCCAAGTTTTATGGCCTGACTGACCCGTGGAAAATCCACGATCACTATAATTTCGGTGGCGTGTGGACAACGACGTATGCCGAATGCTTGAAACAAACGCCGCTCTCTGTTTCAAAGGGAATCCCTCACGTCAAATGCTGGGAGGCCCAGCCCAGCTACTACCAAGCTCACCCGCCAAGCATCCTCTTTGCGATGTGGGGATGGACCTCAATTTTTGGATCGAGCGAGGCAAGCTACCGCGGCTTTATACTTTTATTTTCTGCTCTCAACGTGCTGCTGGTTTTTTTAATCGCCCGTCGTGCAAGACCGGATTCAGAAATATTTCCTTACTTGGCTGCGGTCTTTCAGAGCGGCTTTCTCGGCGGAATTTATTTTGGCACTCATCCCGACTTCATCGGAGAGTTCACGGTCTTTTTTGTTCTTGCTTCGGCACTTTTTGCGATGCAAAGGAAGCTAACCTTGGCTGCAGTTTTCGCACTGCTGGCCGGCATCTCAGCCTGGCCGGGCTACATCGCCTTTGCGCCGCTGTGGCTCTACACTTGGCGCATCGGCTTGGGGCGCAAGCGCGTCTTTGCGTTCGGCGCCCTGGGAATATTGGTAGCACTCGGCACGATGATGTGGCTTCACCAAACTTTTGACATCACCGAATTTCTTCACCACAAAATTCTCGACCCCGGCTATATCTCGCCGCGCGAAAAAGGGATGCTTGAACCTTTTTACCTTTTCGAAAACGTGATCAAAAGCCTAGCTCGGCTTCTTTCTCCGCTCTTTGCCACCTGGGCTTTCAGCGGTGCAGCGTTCTTGCTTCTGCAATCAAAATCCGAACACTTCCAGAACGCGGTTTGGCTGAGCGGCGGAACAGGACTTGTTTACCTATTGATCGGCCATGAGTACTTCATGGTCCACGTCTTTTTGTACCTGCTTCTTATCCCCGGCCTCGCGCTTCTGGCTGCCCGATTTGCGGAAGCGCTTTTTGACGGTTCGCTGGTCCTCACGCGAAGGCGAAAAGTAATCGCCACGGTTTTCGTCTTGCTACTCACGAGTTTTTATCCCTATGGGATATTTCAAAGCAACCGCATCCACGACGCGATAAACTCAGCCGCGTTCATTCTCGCGAGCCTCGCGTGGATCACTTGGTTGTGGAAGAGCCGTCGCAGTTGCAGTCAGACAACCGTCGCCACATTGATTGCGATTTCAGTGCTGACCAATATTTCACAAATGATCAATTACCGAAACGAACCCGACACCGAACGGTCTTTCTGCGAAAAAGCCCGTCTCGAATTTAAGCGAACGGGCCAACCCGTCGTCACCGAAGAGGAAGAATCAAGCGCCAAAGATTTTCTCTACTGCCGCGACATTCCAGTTATCTACAGACATTGAAGAAACCGGTATATCGTTAGGCCTTCTTCAGCACAGCGGCCATCCAGGCGCCGCTTGCGAGATACCATGCGATGGTTTGCTTAAGGCCTTCCTCAAAGCTTGAGTACTCTCGGCGAAATCCGATTTCTTTTTGCGCCCTTGAATCGTCAATTGCATAGCGCCAGTCATGGCCTTTGCGGTCTTCGACGTAAGTGACAAGAGAGGCGTAGGATTTACGATCAGCACGCGGGCGCGTGCTGTCGAGAATTTTACAGATTTCCGTTACGACATCGATGTTACGTCGCTCGGAATTTCCACCGAGACAGTAAGTTTGGCCCGGAACTCCCTTTTCAAGCGCCGCGAGAATTCCACGACAATGATCGTCGACGTGGATCCAGTCTCGCACGTTGCGGCCATTGCCATAAACGGGGAGCGGCTTCAAGTTGAGCGCGCAGTTGATCATATGGGGAATCAGTTTTTCGGGAAACTGGCGTGGACCGTAGTTGTTAGAACAATTGGTCTGCACCGTCGGCAAACCATACGTGTGAAACCACGCGCGCACGAGAAGATCGCCACCGGCCTTAGAAGCCGAGTAGGGTGAACTTGGGGCGTACGGCGTCGTCTCCGAAAACTTTCCCTCTTCACCGAGGGCACCATAAACTTCATCTGTCGAGACATGAAGAAAACGAAATTTCTCCTTTGTTCCTGCACTCAGTGCTGACCAGTACTGAAGACTCGCTTGTAGAAGAGAGCCTACCCCCACAACGTTGGTGCGAATAAAAGCTCCGGCGTCGGCAATTGAGCGGTCTACGTGACTTTCGGCCGCGAAGTTTACCACGTCGGTGACAGCGTGTTCGCTGAGCAATTGATAAACAAGCTGCGTGTCGCAGATGTCACCCTGAAAAAATCTTGTCGATTTCTCAAGTCCTTCGAGGTTTTCTCTGTGACCGGCGTAGGTCAGCGCATCTAAAATGATGACCTTGTCTCCGCGCTTGACCAATTGGTGCGCAAAGTTACTGCCGATAAAACCAGCCCCGCCAGTGACTAAAACAGAACGCATATGAATATCCTCTTTCGCTCGGATCGATGGCGAAAGAGAACCAGATGAAGCCCCAAATTGTCAACCTGCGGCGAGGGTATTCTGAGAGTTCCGATTCTCAGTAGCTTCGTATGGCCATGGCTCGAACGTCCGCACTTCCGAGAAACTCGACACCGACGCCAACGACTGGAGCCTCTTCGCTAGCTCCCATTCCGGCTTGCTGCCACACGATGCGCGACGGCACCGTGTAAACGCGGCTGACGTCTTTGAGCTCCATCTTAACTCGCACAAGCTCACCGACACGCAAAGATGAATCGGCCGCGAACTCAAGGTAAGCGCCGCCTTTAGAGAGGTTAAATACCCGGCTCGTCAAACGATCGTCTCTTCCATAAAACTCAACCTCGGCAGACTGATTCGTTAAATAACGGCGATGAATTCGCTGCGAGACTTTGCGCGCACCGATGATCTTGCGAACGATTCCCTGAAGGTCTTTTGAGTCGAATGGTTTTTCTAAGAAAACAACTTTATCGGTAGCCTTAAGATTTTTGATCGATTCACCCATGGTCGACTTAGCGGTCACCAACACGGGCCCATCGTAGCCAGCATCTTTAAGAAGCTTGAGGTTGGAGGCCTCTGATCGATTCCACTCTGGAACATTGATGACCACGGCGCTCATTCGCTCGTGTGCGGCAAGTGCTAATCCTTGTGGATGGAGCCCGTGAAACTGAAGCTGCGGAAAATCTGTCTGCAAGGCCTCGATCTTCTTTCGCAGGAGCTGATTCTCTTCTTCTGTTTTACTCGCCAAAAATAGGTTGAATCCAAGCATTGATGACCTCCCGATCTGACGTCAATCTATCGGTCAAACAAAAGTCGGGGTCTAGCGATTACTTCATCGCCTTTTACCGCACTCGCCAATCACATCGAGGGTGTTGATCTTGTCGACAATGGCAAGCCGGAGAAGCGTTTGGTACTCCCGTCTCACATTGAATCAGATTGAAACTCGAGCGAAGATGAAAACTTCTAGACAGCCGTCTCGCCAAGTCGGGTCTGTCATTTTGATACCGATCAGTCTAAACTTAAATCACGACTGGAGGTCGTCTTGAAAAACGATTTTGGCAAACTGCAGTCTTTAGTTTCGTCGATCGCCCTCACTTTTGGAGTCATCGGCACGGCGCTCTTGCCGAGCACGGCTCGAGCGGCACCTCCGGAAGCAGAGCCGGAAAGCCACTCAACCATGATTTCGGTCGAACACATTCATGGGCGCGACGTCTCTCACCTTCTGGCGCTCTCTTGCCGCCCCGCCAGCTGGTCACTCTTTGCCAGTTGGGCTAAGGAAACCGGTTTCATCACTCGCGAGTTTGCTGACACATTACAAGTGCAGACATTTACAGATGGCTTTAGCCTGCCTGAAAAACACCTGAAGATTCGGGCGGTGAAATCAGAGATCGAACTCAGCATCAATGATCAGGTTTTTTCAGGTACGGATCCTTGCCAGATTTTAGCTGATTACCACCTTCACCTGCAGTCAGAGCATAAAGAGGAAGGTGCTACCGACGAAATGTCGCGAGAATCCGTAGCGGCCACTCTGCTGAGCCTTGCCGGTGGACTCCAGGGCTATTTGCCAAGCCAACAAAATGGCGGCTGGGGTTTTGTTGACGCCGCGTTCTTTCTCGGAACTGAAGGGAAGTCTCGGGGCAAGGCACAGATGGATTTCTCGCGGCTCTCCGTCCCCAGCCTCGACGCTCCTGAGATTCGTTGTACTTCCGAGAACGTCACCATTACGACGACCATTCAAAAGATCGTCGTTCGCCGCAGTCCATCTGTCAAAGTTGACGTCTTCGACCGTGACTCCTCTCAGGGCAATACCGGCGATAAAGATTCGCAGTACTGGAAAAACGCGATCGCATTCTTGAAGCCCATAATAGGTGATTGCAAGTCTAAAAGTGACGCCGATCAGCTGCTGAACTCGATTGACCAGACTCTCGAAAACGCGCGCGCGACAGTTGCCAAAGTCGAAAACCCTAGCGGTGAGGCAGTTCGCAATCCGGCTACCACCAACAACTCTAAGGGAGATTGAAAGTCTGATGCCATCATGAAAATTCTTGCACTTACGTTGCTATTCCTCACGGCACTCGCATTCAGACCTGGTCATTCTTCTGCGGCGGCTTCTGCGGCGGCTTCTGCGGCGGGATCTGGGGCGGGATCTGGGGCGACATCTACCTCGACATCCTCGCAGACAGAACGATTTCGGGTTCCCGAAGGCACGAGCGCACTTGCTGGAGTCGCGGTATTGGCTCTCAGCTGTCAGGAAAAAACCTGGCAGGAGTTCGCGACCTGGAGCCGCCGCAAAGACTGGTCCGGTCGCCAGCTGCCCCGAGCTTTGGAGCTTTCGCGTCAAGGCCAAACTCTAACGATCGACTCCGAACATATTCAATTAAATGTGACAACCAGCGGTCAAGTTCACCTCCATTCCGCACAGGCCGACCTAACCGCGATTGACGGCTGCGATCTCCTCAATCAATTTGAAAAAACAATGGCCGGCAGAAAAATTCAAGCCTCCGCCGCTTCTCGGCTCCTGTTTTTAGATGTCGCCGGCGCCGATGAATTAGTTCGAGAGAGTAATATCACGGACGACTCCGTGATCGGCGCGAGCCTCGCTGTCGGAGTTGGCGCCGGCATTTTGATGTCGCTTTTTCCACCGACATCACTTTTAGGAATAGCTCTCGTCTCATCCACAATTCTCGACATTGCAACGGGTGTAGTTGCATCGTATCGAAATATCACAACCAAAGACGAACTCGTCTCGGCCCTTAACTCAGACTTCAAGTTGCAATGCAACGGAGCGGCCATGCAACTGACATATGCAAGCGGAGTGATTCTAGTTCGAAAAGTAGCCGGCGTCGCTCAAGTTGAAATTCATCCGAATAATCATCTCAAAGAAATGGCCCTTGCGGATTCAAGCGTTGCCCCGCGAAGTCAAAAGAAGTTGATCGAAATGGCCCAGGAATGCAACAGTGCAGAGGACGCGCGAAAAATCCTCTCTGCGGTGAAAAAAATTCGCGAAGCTGCCACCAGACGAGTGACGGCGCTCAACTCGTCCCCTTCACCAAGTGCTGAAAAACCGTCAGTCACAAACTAAGGTATTAACAACGACGATTTGCGGCTGGCTGCTGTCACGTCACTTTATGATCAACAAACTGCACGCCAACTGCATTTTTTCTCACCCACGCGACTCGCGCCTTGAGCACATGTATTCGCTCAAGCTTCGGCAGGCGAATACGAACTGAAACTGGGTCACCCTTGATCAGCAAAAGCGGCGCATCAGCCTCAAGATACGCCCCACCTTCGGATAAATTGCGAACGCGTACGGTCAGAAAGTCAGTCCGGCCAGGAATTAAAATTTGTGCGATCTGATCCGTGGTGTGACGAACGTGCTTGCGGTCGTGAAGCATGACGTCTTTGAGGAGGCGTCGAATCAAATCCTGAAGCTCGGCCGGTCCTTTAGATCGGTTGAAAAACGTCAGCTTGTTTTCCGTCGAAGGTTTTTTATCTTCTTTGTTGAGCGTAGTGAGAACGATGACGGGGCCTTTGTAGCCAAGCTTGCGCAGTTCTTCCAAGACACTTTCATCGTTGGATTTCCAAGTCTCCAAATCCACGATGACGAGGTAAGCTGCGCTGTCGAAGAGAAGCTTTTCTGAAAAATCGAGAACCGTCAGTTTTAATTTTCTAATTTCGCTGCTCATGCCATCGAGTGTGGAGCCGATTTCCCGGACTAAACTCACCGAGCGACTGAGCAGCGTGATTCCGACTCCCTTTACCTCTGAGGCGGTGGCGCCCACTTAAGGCCTTCCTGACCCGCCCATTTTCCGCGCGGACGATAAATACGATTGTTGGTCCACTGCTCAAGAATGTGCGCGAGCCAGCCCGAAACTCGCGAAGCGGCAAAAATCGGCGTGTAGAGATCAATGGGGATTCCCATAGCGTGATACACCGTTGCCGAATAAAAATCGACGTTGGGCAACTGAGGCTTTTCTCTGCCCTGCATGACTTCGTCGATCATGTTCGACATTTCATACCAGTGGTGTTGACCTATTTTAGCCGTTAATTTATCCGACATCGAACGCAAAATCTTTGCGCGCGGATCACCGTTTTTATAAACGCGATGACCAAAACCCATTACCTTTTGTTTATTTTGCAGAGCTTCTTCGATCCATGTCTTAGCTCGATCCATGCTACCAATGCTCTTGAGCATCAGCATGACTTGCTCATTGGCTCCGCCATGAAGGGGGCCCTTCAGCGCACAGATCGCGGAGACAACAGCTGAGTAAACATCAGACAGTGACGAAGCCGTTACGCGCGCCGCAAATGCCGAGCAATTGAGCTCGTGATCGGCATGCAAAATCAAGCAAACGTCAAATTGCTTGACGATTTCGGGATCGGGTTCTTTGCCCGTCATCGTGTAGAAAAAGTTCCACGCGATCGATTTAGCCGGATTAGGCGCCACGATTTCGAGACCATTTCTCAGCCTCTCAAAAGTGGTTACCAGAGTCGTCATCTTGGCGGTTAAACGAAGTGCCTTATGGAAATTGGCCTCGTTGGAAGTGTCCTGAGCTTCGGCGTCAAAGAGGCCGAGCGCACTCACCGCCGAGCGCAGCCACGCCATGGGGTGAATATCTTTGTTGGGCAAAGTTTTAAGAGTCGCGATGAGCTTCTGATCAAGCGCCATCTGTGCGCCCAGATCTTTTTTTAACTTCTCGAGTTCCGCCGTTTTTGGAAGACGGTTGTTCCAGAGAAGAAAGATCGTCTCTTCAAAATTGGAATTGGCGGCCAAGTCTTCAATCGTGTAGCCACGGTAGTTGAGCGTGGCACCAACAATGAACGAAATCGCCGTCGTGCAAGCGACGACTCCTTCAAGTCCACGGTCAAGTGCGCCCTCGTAAATGGGTGCTGCTTCGGATGGCATATTCGAACTCCTGTCTCCGTCGATCTTCTCTTTCAGCATCTCAGCTTCTCGACTGCCGGCTGATCGGACGGATATTCTATAAATTGCAAAATATTTCGAAACGGGCCGGTACCCTAGCAACGATTCACTGGGGCCACCTCAATCTTAGAACTTATATCAAGGAGACGCAGCTTTGGCGAGGTCGAGTCGAAGATTTCACGACCGCACGCTCAAGCACCTCACGCCGGCCGCGCCAGCGGCGAGGTTCTATCGCCAGGCAGTCTCCTCACTCAATACTTTTTGCAAGCTTGATCACTCGATCTTTGACTTCAGTGACCATGACCGTCAGATCTTGCGGAAGGTCCCGAGCCT
>JAYTRM010000204.1:0-6678 GCA_043746165.1 Bdellovibrionales bacterium
CGGAAACCACATTCTTGCAGCGGTTGGCTACGGATCTGCCGATTTATGCCGATACCGTAACCCTACTCAACGCTGTCAGCGCAAGACTCAAAAATGAACTTGGTTTCCGTGACGCTCACTTCTTCTATGTTCCCGAGCATCGCGAAGCTGAGCTGGAGCCGGTCGGTGCCGAAAAACGCATGGGCTCGAGGCTCCGCGAAGTGGTTCGTCACGTCGGGCCGATTTTGCGCGAGAGTGATGCTGGACAAGTGGCGACTTCGATGGTGTTCAGACCGTTTGGTATGTTTTGGATCACCCGCTTTCGGCCGAGACTCGAGCGTCCTGTTGTCCTCATCACCAGCAGTAAAAACTCTCAAGACTCCACCGATCACAGCCCGCTCCTCCAAGCACTGTCATCACAAGTGGGCACGCTGCTCAACAACCGCGCGCTCTATTTTGGTTCGATCACCGATCCATTGACGGGAGTTTTCAATCGCAAGTTCTTTGAATCGCGATTTGATATCGAATTTCAAGCTGCCGTTGACCAGGGCTCACCTCTCAGTGTCTTGCTTGTCGATATCGATGGCTTAAAGAAAATCAACGATGAGTTTGGTCTCGCCGTTGGCGACGCGGTGTTAATGAATTTTGGGCAGATGATTAAACGTCGTATTCGTACGACTGATCTTTGCGCGCGTATCGGCGGTGAAGAGTTCATTCTGATTTTGCCAGACACATCTGTCTCGGATGCGAGTGTTGTTGCCGAATCGATCAGGTCACTGATGCGCGAGATCTCGATACCTGTCCCGGGCGGCGATCGTTGCATTAACGTGACGCTCTCTTGCGGAATTGCCGGCACGAGTTCCAATGTTGGGAGTACGCAGGATCTACTCCACCTCGCAAACCAAGCGTTGTTTCAAGCGAAAACGGCGGGGCGCAATCAGACCAGAACAGCCATTAAAGACGTGGCATGAAAGTGCTTTGCCAGCACGACGTTTTGCCGGCTGCCAAGACCGGCTAGCAGGCTGTTGAAAAAGGCCCATCTGACTTCGTTGGACCTCGCCAGCTCTCCCTGAGGCGTAGAGGAACTACGCCTCAGTGGAGCTGGCGAGGGCGCCCGACGTTGGACTGGTTGTTGGCAACGGGAAGCAAACCTGCCACAGTTCAAAAAACGCACATTGCAGTTTTTTTAGGCGGCGATATGCTGGCGAAGCCAAAAAAAACAGAATCTTAACTGGCTCAGGGGCGAGCCGAGAGGGGAAATTTCATGCGATTCGGATTATCCAGTGTTCTAGCGACAGTCCTTACCACCGTCATCCTGGCGGGAACTGTTCAGGCTGCAACTCAGCTCAACGTGAATACACTTAATAAAAAACTTCAAGAAACTCACGCTGGCTGGGTTGCAAAAGAGACCGCTGTCGGCAGTCTTTCGGCAGCGGAGGCGCGCCGAATGATGGGCTACAATCGTCAAGGCGTTCAGGGCGTTGAATTCACGAATGTGTCGAGCTACACGCGTGCAAATTTGCCTACTGCTCTCGACTGGCGCGACAAAGGCGGAATCAACTGGATTTCGCCGATCCTCAATCAGGCAAACTGCGGAAGCTGCGTCGCCTTTGCGTCGATCGGTGTTCTTGAATCAATGGTGAATATCGCAACCGGAATTCCGAACATTAACGTTCACCTCTCGGCGCAGAACTTGTTTTCTTGTGGCGGCGGAATGTGTGATTACGGCTGGGTTCCCGAAAGTGCCGCGAGCTTCATTCAATCGACTGGTGTTCCCGACGAAGCGTGCATGCCCTACGTCGCCGGTGCGACCGGTGAAGACGTCGCTTGCTCTGCCAGCTGTGCTGATACCGCAACTCGCGTAGTTAAGATCGCAAGCTTCAATGCACCGACGCGGATGGTTCGCGACGTTGAAGCGGTCAAACAAGCACTGCAAAACGGTCCGGTCGTAACAACACTTTCAGTTTATGCCGATTTTATGAACTACGCGAGCGGCGTATATAAACACGTGAGCGGCTCCGTTCTGGGCGGACACGCAATTTCGATTGTCGGCTACGATGATGCTAAACAAGCTTTCATCGTTCGCAATAGTTGGGGTCATGAGTGGGGGCAAGACGGCTTCGGATATGTCGCCTACGATGACGTCTCGGGCGTTGGCGAAGAGACTTGGTCTTATCAAATGCCGGCGGTGAGCGGCGCGGTCGCGCTCCTCCAGCCCAGCGACTATAGCTACAGCACCGGTCATATTGCGATTAAAGCGTCGTCGACTTTTGCAGGAACGGCGAGCATGCTCGCTTCGGTTCTCAATGGTAATGAGTCGATCGCCAGCAAGTCATGTGCTTCGCCTTGCGAAGCGGACCTCGATGTCGCTGCGATCCCGGATGGACGATATGATCTGCAAACTACGGCCTTCGACGCCAGCGGTAAAGTGCTCGGCACGTCAGTCCGTCGCATGATTTACATCGCCAACACGAGTCCGAAAATTTCGGTCACGTTTAAAGGAAAAGACGTGGATTTGACTCAGCCCTTAAAGGCCCGCGTGGTGTTCACAATCAACACCACCACGAGCAGCGTTCCGATGAGTTCACTTCAATTTAATTTCAAAGGTGCCGACGGCGTCGTTCACACCAAGGCCGCCAACATCGTTCTCAGCGAAATGACGCTTGGCTGGAGAACCAATCTCGTCGCCAACGGCACTTACGAAATTTGGATGACGGGGCACGTGGATACCAATGGTTTCCAAAACCAAGTTGAGTCGCAACACTTGACAGTCACGACCAGTAACTGATTTTAGCTCGGATTTAAATTAAGCCCCGCTTTCGGCGGGGTTTTTTTTGAAGAAAACTGTAGATGAATTGCAGACCATCGTTGTTCGCAATGGCTATTAGAGCCCGTACAGCACGCAAACCGATTGCGTCCCGTAGCAGGTTCCTCCTCCGCAATCGGCCACAGTGCCGACTTGCGAATACCCGTTGGCGCACGCAACGCCACCGACAGCGTGCTGATTTTCCGGCGTAACATAAAAATTTGTAACGATGGTCATATTGGTTTGATAGGCCGCGAAAAAACCGCAGACGTTTTGAAGACCACCGCAGGTCCCGGTCGATTCACAATCTTCCAGAGTTCCGATGACCGTACTGTAGCCGGCTGGACATGAAAGACCGGCGCTGGCGTGAGTTCCGCCTGCCGTCACGTAGAGGTTGGCGAGGACGGTCGTGCCCGCTGTCTGCGTTCCGACTTGGCCGCAGATGACTTGATCACCGTAAATTCCTTGTTGGCCGACATCTGCGACCGCGCCGACTTGCTGGTAGGATGCCGGGCAGCCGCCACCACCGGGAATATTGGTGCCGAGCTGGGTGATGTAGACCGCCGTGATCGAACCGTTTGAGCCGCTGACTGTGATCGAAACCACTCCGCTGTTATTGCTCGCGTCGGTCAGCTGGATGGTCGCCGTTTCGTTGTAGTTGGGTGTGGTGTAAGTGTTCAGGCTCAAAGTGCCGCCGCCCGAAATCAGAGTGTACGTGTAGGGCGCAGTTCCACCGGATGGGGTTAAGGTCAGGAGCGTGCTGGTCGGAGCAGGATTAGGAGTGTAGCTAGCAGTAATGCCGCTTCCGCTGCTGCTAGAGATAATAACTCCTGTCGTTTGAACCTGACCGAGCGAGTCGGTGATCTGAATCGTCACGGTTTCCGTATTCGTCGTTGACGTCACTGTAACTGTGGAGGGTGCAGTGTAGAAGCCCGTCGAAGAAATGGTTCCGGTTCCGTTGATCAGTGAAAAACTGTAAGGCGGATTTCCGCCTGTTCCAGTGAACTGCAGCGTCGTTCCAGTGCCGATGGTAAGTCCGATCGGACTGATGCCCAGAGGATTTAAGCTCTGAGCTGCGTATTGACTGCTGCTGGTTTGGACTGGTGAGCAGTTTTGGGTGACGACGAAAGCGACCAGGATGGCCATAATTGGGGTGAGCAAACTATTTTTCATGCTAGGTTTCATGAGCGCCTCGCTTGTCTCATTTCAGTTCACTCATCGGACGAAAGTTTGAGAAACATGATGCCGCCATACATATGATGCTGCCATATTGGTTTCAACTCTCAATCTAGCAACTAAAGGGCCTAAAGCTTGCGCCTCGCAAGCAATCCGTTGATCGCCTGCCCGTAGGCCCTGTTTAAAATCTAGGCACCTGCTTGAACGCTTTCGAAGCGGGGAAAGATCATGCAAAATACAATCTCATTTTGATACGCTTCCCATGGCGCGAATCCGGTGGTATCCGTAGTTCCAGATGCGTCGAATTCCAATTTCACTCGCAAAACCATCGACACTGCTTGCCGACATGACAATCTTTTGTATGTTGGCGGCGCTAATTTATGGCGTAGTCGCGTTCAGCGCGCAGTGGGAAGCAAGCTACAATCCCACCTACCAAATCGATACTTCGCTTGGCGCCCTTCCTCTCTACTCACTTTTTTCGGCGCTGCGCGGATTTGTCGCTTACTTAGTTTCGCTTGGCTTCACCTTAGTCGTTGGCTACTGGGCTGCCAAATCGCCGCGAGCCGAGAAAGTGATCTTACCTTTTCTCGATGTCATGCAGAGCATTCCGGTACTGGGATTTTTGCCGGGGCTCGTGCTTGGTCTCGTGGCGATTTTTCCGCGCACCAATGTTGGCCTCGAGCTCGCTTCGATTTTGCTCATCTTCACGGGCCAAGTTTGGAACATGACCTTCGCTTATTATTCGTCATTAAAATCTGTGCCGACTGATTTGAAAGAGGCGGCATCGGTCATCACCCTTTCGCCCATGCAGCGCTTGAGATTACTCGAGCTCCCCTACTCGGCAATGAATTTGACTTGGAACTCGGTGATGTCGATGGCGGGCGGCTGGTTTTTCCTCACCGTCTGCGAGGCCTTTACGCTCGGTGATAAGGCCTATCGACTTCCGGGGATCGGTGCCTACATGGCGGTCGCCATTGATCAAGGAAACAGCGAGGCCATCGTCGGTGGAATTGTCGGCATGACAGCCGTCATTTTCCTTTTTGATTTCCTGTTGTGGAGACCGGCACTGGTTTGGGCGCATCGTTTCCGCCTCGAGGAAGGTGAAAACGAGGTGAAACTTGATGAGCCGCTGATCCAGCTTTTGATTCGCGATTCCATTGTTTTACGAATGGTGAAGGCGCTTAACTTTCGCCCGCACCGCACTCGAATTCGGGCTACAGTGAGTTCGTGGCACCTGCCGCAGCCGCGTATTTTTCAGGGATTTGCCATCAAGCTTTGGCAGCGTCAGCTATTATTTTTCTCGCTCGGAATCGGTGTTGCCATGCTCAGCGGCTACGGTACTGTGAGACTCGTCAAAACTATGTCCGTTGTAAGTCTCGATGAGTGGCTTTCGATCCTGCGCGATACAGGCTTCACTCTGGCGCGCGTTTTGGTTTCCGTTTTCATCGGTACCCTTTGGGCTGTGCCGGTTGGAATTTGGGTGGTGCAAAATCCGAGGCGTTTAAGAATCGCTCAGCCCATCATTCAGCTGCTCGCCTCTTTCCCTGCTCCGATGCTCTATCCGCTCGCGATCGCGGTCTTTCTCTGGGCTCATATCAATTTTGAAGTGAGTGCGATGCTTCTGATGCTGCTTGGGGTGCAATGGTATATTCTCTTTAATGTGCTGGCCGGCGCTTTGAGGATTCCGACCGAACTGCGACTTGGAATGCGCTTGATGGGCACTTCGAACTGGACCCAGTGGCGGTATCTCTTTATTCCGAGCGTCCTGCCCTCGCTGGTGACCGGCTGGGTGACAGCCGCTGGGGGAGCCTGGAACGCCAGTATTGTTTCTGAGATCGTTGAATACAAGGGCCGAACCTTAGAATCGCACGGTTTAGGCGCGCAAATCAGCAAAGCAGCGGCGCATGGAGATTTTCCGAGGCTTGCGGCCTGCCTCTTTGTCATGGTCTTATTCGTCGTAGCATTTAACCGCACAGTTTGGGCAAGGCTTTACCGGGTAACCCAAACCCGTTTTCGAATGGATCTTTAGCATTAGCAGTGGCAGTCGCGGTCGCGGTCGCGGTCGCATTAAGCATTCGCAGCAAGAAGGAAGAAGGAGCAGCACGCAGTATGAGTCGTTTTAAATTCCTTCTGAAGCTTCGGTTCGAACCGAAACCGATACCGGACCGCTCCCGGCCCCGAACCTGACCCCCTGAGAAAGAAGTAAATGATGTCATCAGCCGGCCTCTTGGAACTTAAGAATGTCTCGAAAACTTTCATTCTCGAGTCGGGGAAAGCCCTCAAGGTTCTCGATGGGATCAGTATTTCTTTGAAAGAAGATCAAGTTTTGGCGTTGCTTGGTCCCTCGGGTTCGGGGAAATCAACGTGTTTGAGAATTATGTGCGGCCTGCAAGAAGTCAGTGATGGTGAAGTGCAAGCACGCGGTCACCAGCTCGAAGGTATCAACACCGACGTCTCGATGGTCTTTCAGTCCTTCGCACTTTTTCCTTGGGAGACGATTAAGAAAAATATCGAAATCGCGCTCTATCCACTGAACCTAAGCCCCGAAGAAATGCATCGACGTGTGAAGGCATCGATCGATATCGTAGGTCTTGAAGGCTTCGAGGAGGCTTATCCGCGCGAACTCTCAGGAGGAATGAAACAACGCGTGGGCGTCGCACGAGCGGTGGCGATGGAGCGACCTGTGCTGTTTCTCGACGAGCCGTTTAGCGCTCTCG
>JAYTRM010000205.1:0-12753 GCA_043746165.1 Bdellovibrionales bacterium
GCCGGCGACAAAACCTGAACGTCGCTTAAGAAATTGCCTGACGAAATTGCTGTGGTGTTTTCAAGTTTCGTCCGCTATATAATGATGCAAATCAAATAGCTCTTAGTTTGCTAGTCAAATTTATCATCGAGGAAGGATCACAGCGATGAAACGTAGTGTCTTTGCATTTGCCACTGGATTTACCACTGATTTCGCAACAGGGTTTATCATGGTTTCCGTTTGCGGACTCGCCATTGGTTGCTCGTCGTCTCCTAAAAAACAAGACGCCGCTGCGGGTGCTACGACTCCGGCCGCTTCGACTTCTTCAACTCCCCAGGCAGCAACTGCCGATACCAGCTCAACGGGCAAGGGCAAGAAGACTTCTGGTAAATCTTCTGGCAATATGGCAGCTGCGGTAGAAGGTAGCGTCGTCAATTGTACCTCTGGAGATGACAAGCGCTCAATCGAACTCCGCAGCAAAGACGCCGGCTGTGAAGTTCTCTATACGAAAACCGGCGAATCGAAATCCGTCGCAAATGAAACCAGCGGCAGTGACTACTGCAAAAAGACCGTTGAAAAAATTCAGGCTAATCTCACCACTGCTGGGTTTAGCTGTAAGTAAGACGTCTCTGGTCGCCGTCTCTGGCTCGGGCCAGTTTCGGCGACCGCACTGTTTGGCGACTTCGGCCTGTACGATTTGCTCTAGTTCACCGGCGCGCCAACTTTATTAAGCTCGTCGTAGCCCGGTAAAGATGAGAGATCCGGCACAATCACGATTGCAATTCGGCGGTTAGCGGCACGACCTTCGGGAGTGTCGTTTGATTTGATCGGTTGGGTGTCAGCGAAACTGGCGGCGCTCACTCGATCTGGTGGCATAGAAGCGTCGATCATCGCTCGCAAAACGTTCAGAGCCCGCGAGGAAGCAAGTTCCCAGTTTGAGGGAAATTGGGCTGAAGCGATCGGTATATTGTCGGTGTGACCTTCAATTTGAAAGCGCTTACCCGGGATCGCGACGAGTTGCTTTGTCACTTCTTTAACGGCATCGAGACCCGCAGCGGATAATCGGGCTGAGCCTGAAGTGAACAAAACGTCGGATCCAAGGCTCACCACCATTTTGCCATCGAGAATTTTCACGGAGATGGTACCAGCATCGGTGAGCGTCTTAAAGCGATCCGTTAAGTCATGAAACTCCTTGAGACGTTGCTTTTGTTCGGCAGTCCGCTTTGCCATCTCATCCATGGCTTTTTTCATATCTTCGAGTGACGAGCGCAGTTGTCCGCGATCTTTGGTCGTCGCGACTAATTTCTCTTCGACCTGGTTTTTTTCAAAAGCCAAGGTTTGCTGATCGGTTTTCATTTTGGCCAAATCAGCGTTGTCCTTATCAATCTGAGCTTGAAGCTTTCCAACTTCCTCACGGTGCTTTGAGGATGAGACGCAACCGATGAGAGCTGACGAAAGGACCAAAGACACGGCCAAAGACACGGCCAAAGACACGGCCAGAGACAGGGTCAGAGAACAAAACACGGCTGTTTTATGAGCTATTTTTTGACAAGCCACAAAGACCTCCAAACTTCGAAATCGGGTTGAGTCTCGAGTCTGGATTGGATTCGACGGTCCCGTCAAGTCTCGTCAAGGCTGGAGCTGGTCGTGAATCACAAGCACAGGACAGCTGGCCGTCACTAAGACGTCACGTGCAACGCTTCCGAGAAAAAGTCGCCCGAGGGTTCCACGATACGTCGCCATGACGATCAGGTCCGTGTCCGTCTCGGTCGCGTAATTCAAGATCATTTCATCGAGACTCTCGGCTCCGCGGTCAAACATCATCTCGCAATGAACCCCTTTTCTCGCGGCGTCTGCGGCCCATCGATGCCCGTGATGTTGACGTATTTTAGCGGCATCTTGCATGAGTTGGGCGATGATCTCTCCATCGACCGTGCTGGTGTAGGGGCCGTAGGCAAAGACAGGCACCGGATTGTCGAATTTGTTTACGACAATGACTTTAGCCTTAAAGCGATACGCCCATTCGACGACGCGGTTAAAAATCGCTTTTGAACCGGGAGCGAAATCAGTTGGCATCAGAATCGTGCTGATCTGCTCAGGAATTTTGCTGTGGGGATTCAAAGTTAACACTGGAACCGAAGAGTGGGTGATCAAATTTTCTGTAAAGCCACCGAGACGAATTCGACCGCGACTTTTTTCGGCGTGAGTCGTGGCAGCGATAACTTCCGCGCCTTCCTGGCGAGCAAGTTCGATGACCCGGTGGATCGATTGCGATCTTGTGCTGGATGGTTGAACTAATATCCGTGGTTCAAGCATTCCGTCGATTGATGCCATGACTTCATCTGGCCATCGCACGTCTTCCCGCCCCACCATGGAGACCGGCAAAACTTGTTGTCCTGGCGAAGCACTCTTCCAAAGATTGACAAGTCGACTCATCGGCCCGAGGTCTTCAGACGTTGTTTCAAACGGTTCAATTGGCCATAAAATCACGCCGGGCTGGGCGCTTGCGAACTCACTTGATGCCTTTTTGCGTGACTCCGGCTGCGCTCCCGAACTCGGTTTCTCTTGAACATCCACGTCGCCTCCCGCAAATGGCTGATCGGCAGGCTGTTGCCAATCGCTTTTTGGGCTTTGCGCCAGTCCTTAGACCTGCAGATTTAGTGCCAGCTGACACTTCGAAAAGAAGTTCCCGAGGGAATAATGCGCACCGCACAAAGTGGCCGTTTCTTCAATGGTTTTGTGCAACTTGACAAAGTGTTGGCGGATTCACATGTTGTGTGGGAAGCGATTTCTCAAACCAAAATGCCCCGTTCAGGAGTTCTATGGCAAAGCAGAATATGGCCTTTCAGGCCGAAGTTAAAGAAATTCTCAACTTGATGGTGCACTCTCTCTATTCGCAGAAAGAAATCTTTCTTCGCGAGTTGGTTTCCAATGCCTCTGATGCACTCGATAAACTTCGATTTGAAGCACTCACTCACAAAGAGTGGAATATTGAATCCACCGAACGTGAAATCGTGATTGAGCCCAACGCAGCGGCTCGCTTGCTTACAATTCGCGATAACGGAATCGGAATGTCGCACGCCGAAGTCGTGCAAAACATCGGTACAATCGCTCATTCGGGCACGCGCGAATTTATTAAGGCCAAACAGGAGCTCAAAGATAAACCGGAATTAATTGGCCAATTCGGGGTCGGGTTCTATTCATCTTTTATGGTCGCGGACCGGGTGACTCTACACACACAGAAGGCCGGCGAAGACGACGGGACTCTCTGGGAATCCACGGGCGACGGCAGCTATTCAATCTCAGATGTTCCGCGACCTGGCGGCCACGGCACGACGATTACTTTGCACCTCAAACCCCCAGGCGAATCCGAGGAGGCGCAAGACTTTTGCAACGAGTGGGTCCTTCGCTCGGTGATCAAAAAATACTCTGACTTTATTTCGTTCCCCGTTAAACTTCGTACGGTGGTTGAAAAAAATAGTGAGTCCTCCGAAAAACTGGAAGCGAATCCAGACAGTCAACCCAAAGAAGCGGCGTCCAGCGGACCCGAAATTAAAGAAGAAGTCGTCAACAGTCAAAAGGCTCTTTGGTTGCGTTCGCCAAGTGAAATTAAGGCCGAGGAATATAAAGAGTTCTACCACCACATCGCGCACGATTGGTCCGAGCCGTTCCGCACTATTCACTTTAAAGCCGAAGGAACACAGGAGTTCGCGGCTCTCATGTTCATTCCCAAAGACTTGCCGTTTGATTACAATTACCGCGAAACGAAGTATGGTCTCAGTCTCTACATCAAACGCGTCTTCATCATGGCGCACTGTGAAGACCTTCAGCCCCATTACTTACGCTTCATCAAAGGACTCGTCGATTCGAGCGACCTTCCGCTCAACGTCTCTCGTGAGATTTTGCAAAAAGACACGCAGGTTCAAAAAATTCAAAAAGCCGTCGTCGGCAAGGTTCTGAATTTTCTGAAGGACACTCTTAGCAAGGAACGCAAAGATTACGAAGAATTTTGGGAGAAATTCGGATCGTCGCTGAAGGAAGGCGTGATCACTGATTTCACTAACCGCGAAAAGATCCACGACTTGCTTCTCTTTAAGACAACCGAAACAAGCGGTTGGAGCACGCTGGCCGATTACGTCCAGCGAATGAAACCCGAACAAAAGTCCATTTTGTATCTCAGCGGCGATTCCACAGACATCCTGAAAGACTCACCGTACCTCGAGAGACTCAAAGCTAAGGGCTACGAAGTGATTTACCTCACGGATGCCATTGACGAGTGGATGTCCCGCGAGCTGCATGAGTACAAAGGCAAGAAGTTTATTTCGATCTCCAGCGATCAACTAGACATCGACAGTGAAGATGAAAAGAAACAAAAGGAAGCCGAGAAATCGAAAGTAGATGAAAAATTCGGCGACTTGAAAAAGTTCATTGAAAAAACACTGTCGGAACAAGTCAAAGAAGTACGCTATTCAGACCGTCTGGTTGAATCTCCGGTCTGCCTGGTTTCGGCCACCAACGATCCAACAGCGCGCATGGAGCGCCTGATGGAAGGAATGGGTAAATCTGGCAGTAAAATCAAGCGCATTTTGGAAATCAACCCCAAGCATCCCGTGTTCGATAAGGTGCTGAGTCTCGAAGAAAACCATAAGGCAGAATGGATCGAGATTCTCTATAATCAAGCTTTGTTAAATGAAGGTTCGCCGATTCACGATCCCGCAAAGTTTGGAAAGCAAATTGCGAGTTTGATGATTTCAGCCCAGCTCTAGTGAGTGATCGGCTGCGAGTGGCGTGAGTCAGAGGCGTCTGCGATTTGCGCGACATACCGGGCGCAGCGCCACTGGCCTCAAAAAAAGCCCAGGAGACCGCAGATCTCGAATTGCCAGAATGACATTGAGAATCCCACCTCGGGTCGGCGCTATCGGCCCGTGAGTTACTTAATCGAGATGGACTTGTGACTTTCGATCAACAACGTGTGGCCTGAAGAATCTGCAGCTGCAGCCAGTTTTTGCGCACACTGCTCTTTATTGATCTCGAGTGGAATTCGCTTTTCGTCGTCGAGGTCAGAGAATACCTGAACCGAGTTATCATAGCCGCGGCAAATCACTTCGATCGTGTCCTTACCCGATTTGATCACAAGCTTGGGATCGCGCCAAAATCCACCACCAGTGAATGTTGCGCTGTCGATCGCGATCTCGTCGACACTCTGAATTTCGGCCTTTGCCGTCGTCGCAGTAAGCGTCACGAGTGGCGCTACCATGCAGGCCAGAAGTCGAATTTGATTCAAGAGCTTCATTTGGATTCTCCCTCGTAAGTCTCGCGCCGTTGTTTGAGACGCTCGTTAGACTCTAGAGGGATTGCAATTCATGCCAATCCAAAAGACAAGCTGAGAGTGTTTGGCGCACGGAAACTGTCAATGCTCTAGACACCAAAAATGCCACAGCGGGAGTTAACCAAATGTAATTATTAATGATTCCAAGAGTTTTGACATTTCTGCCAAATTCGGCGGATCAAATCGAGCCGGCGAACCGCGCCTCCGCACCAAGACGGTCGGTCACGCGCTCGAAGTCCGCCGGGCTTTACCCCTGATTCGCACCCCACACAATTCGACTTTAAAGATTCAATTAGATTTTAGGAAAATTGACAGCGCGCGCTCGCTTCCCTAGAATCCCGCGCTGATAAGGGGAACCCTCATGACCACATCCAGTCTTCGCCTTTTGGCGCCGGTTAGCGGCCAAGTGCTTCCTTTGACCACCGTGCCAGATCCCGTATTTGCTCAAAAAATGGTGGGCGATGGAATCGCGATAGATCCTACGTCTGAAGTTTTACTGGCGCCTTGTGACGGCGAAATCACTTTGCTCCATCCCGCCCATCACGCGGTGACGTTAAAGACAGACAGTGGCGCGGAGATTATTCTCCATATCGGGATCGACACGGTTCAGCTCAAAGGCAAGGGCTTCACACCCAAAGTGAAACTCGGCGACCGCGTTTCTGCGGGCCAAGAGCTGATTGCATTTGATGCCGACTTTATTGCTCAAAATGCGAAGAGTCTGATTACCCTGATGGTGATTGCTGGCGATGCGCAATTAACATTGCAAGCGGTGACCCTGGCCAAGGCCGGAACCGACGTGCTCATTGAGCTGGTGGACGAGGCCGCGACTGCAGCGGGAGCAAAGGATGCCCCCGTGAATTCCACGAGTGCAGTTTCTCAGAAAGTTCGCGTGCAATTGACCACCGGCTTTCATGCTCGCCCGGCTGCACGACTCGTCAATCAAGCTAAGAGTTATTCATCGCAAATTGACATTTGCAAGGACAGCCAAGGCGCCGTCCGAAGTTCGAACATCAAGAGCGTCGTCGGCATTCTCGGGCTTGAAATCGCATTCGGAGACGAAGTTTACTTGCGCGCCCAAGGCGGCGATGCCGAACGGGCCGTCACCGAACTCGCGACCTTTCTGAGCGGCCTCACCGAGAGTTCTGCCGAAGCCGGCCACGCAGCGGATTCGAAGAAGCTGGTCATGCCCGCGAGCAAGCCCCTCGATATTCGCTCGGGAGTGTTCTCGGGACTGGCAATTTCACCCGGCTATTTAATCGGACACATCCAACAGTTCAGGACGCAGGAAATTCAAGTCAGCGAGCAGGCCGAAAACACCCCGGCAGAAGAACAACGTCTGCTCGACTCAGCCCTCGCGCAAAGTCGGCTTGAGCTGGAGTCATTAGCTGAAAAAATGAACGCGAAGATGGACGCCTCCGACGCGGCGATTTTCTCCATGCATCGCGATTTGCTCGATGATCCCGAACTCGCATTGGCTTCTGCTGCCGACATAGCTCGCGGTAAGAGCGCGGCCTTTTCGTGGCACCGCGCTTACCAAGCGCAAGCTGAAACCTTGGCCAACCTTCAAAGCGAGGTCCTTTCGGGGCGCGCGATCGACGTGCGCGACGTCGGCCGCCGAGTTTTGAAAGCCCTTTTGCATGGCAGCCAAGTGAGTACCAAATCGACAGGCTCGACGAAAAAAAACGTCATCTTGATTGCCGATACTTTGACGCCGTCGGACCTCGCGCAGCTCGATCTCCAATCAGTCGTCGCGATCTGCACAACGTCGGGCGGGGCGACTTCGCACGTGGCCATCATGGCGCGCTCGATGGGTCTCGCCGCCATTGCGGGATTGAATGGACAGATCTTAGAGCTCCCCGATGACACCGAGGTGCTCGTTGATGCCAACCGCGGCGAATTTCGGCTCTCGCCAACTTCGCTTGAAAAAGCCGAAGTGGCCCGTCTCCAACTTGAAACCAACAAAAAGCGCAGTGTTGCCCTCAGCCATGCCCAAGCTCAAGCCGTCACTCGCGACGGAAAAAGAATTGATGTCGCCGCCAACATCGGCAGCGTCAGTGATGCGATCAAAGCAGTCGAACTCGGCGCAGACGGCGTCGGTCTCTTGCGCTCCGAGTTTCTGTTTCTAGAGCGCGACACCGCACCGAGCGAAGACGAGCAGCTCGAGATTTACCAGGCGATCGCGACCGCACTGGGAGGCCGGCACCTCGTCATCCGAACCCTCGATGTCGGTGGCGATAAGCCCCTGAAGTACCTGCCGATCGATCCGGAAGAAAATCCTTTCCTCGGAATTCGCGGTATCCGCATCGGACTTCTTTACCAAGAAATTCTTCGTTCGCAACTGCGCGCCATTTTGCGGGTTCGCTCCGAGGGGCGCCTGCACGTCATGTTCCCGATGATCGCAACCGTCGAAGAGTTTCGTCAAGCCAAGGCCATCCTTGAAGAAGAGCGCTTAAAGCTTGGCGTGGCCCAGATTTCGGTCGGAGTGATGATCGAAGTTCCATCGGCGGCACTGATTGCCGACGTTCTCGCAAAAGAAGCAGACTTCTTCTCCATCGGCACCAATGACCTGACTCAATACACTCTCGCCATGGATCGCGGTCACAAGGACCTTGCACAGCATGCAGATGCCCTTCATCCGAGCGTCTTGAAACTGATTGGCATGACTTGTCGGGCGGCCAAAGCTCATGGCAAATGGGTCGGCGTTTGTGGTGGCCTCGCCGGTGAACTTGAAGCCGTAGGGGTTCTGATCGGGCTCGGTGTCGATGAGCTGAGCGTGAGCGTTCCGTCGATTCCACTCGTGAAGGAACGAGTGCGTGAAATGGATCTTGTGTCGAGTCATCTTCTCGCTCAACTCGTCCTCGAGGCGCAAGGCTCGGAAGAGGTGCGCGAGCATTTAGCTCGCGGGTCCGGAATGCGCCCTGAACCCCCGACTGATCCGACATCTACGTCTACAAGTGAAATGAACCACGCCTACAAACTTCAAATTCGTCGCGAGGCCCAAGATGTCCACATTCAATAACCCGGCTAAATCAGCATTTAACTTTCTCCAGAAAATTGGAAAGTCGCTGATGCTGCCCGTGGCAGTCTTGCCAATCGCTGGAATGCTCCTCGGAATCGGCAGCGCGCACTTTCAAGTGCTGCCAGAAACTTTATCAAACGTAATGGCTCAGAGCGGGAGTGCGATCTTCGGCAACCTGCCTCTTATCTTTTCTGTGGGTACCGCCCTTGGCCTCGCCGCCAATGACGGAGTATCGGCTCTGAGTGCCGTCGTCGGTTACGTCGTGATGCTTGCTACGATGGGTGTTTTCGCCAAAATATTCGGCACGGAAGTAAAACCGGTCATGGGCATCGATTCGATCGACACCGGCGTATTCGGCGGCATCGCGATCGGCATGATCGCGGCCATGCTCTTTAATCGCTACTACAGAATCCAGCTGCCGTCTTACCTTGGCTTTTTCTCAGGTAAGCGCTCGGTACCGATTTTAACGGCCGGAGCCGCCGTGGTCTTTGGTATGATTCTTAGCTTCTGCTGGCCGCCCATTGGTCGCGGCATCCACGATTTCTCCCAGTGGGCCGCCGCCGGCAATCCGGCAGCTGCCTTTACGATCTACGGATTTGTCGAACGTCTCTTGATTCCGTTCGGACTTCACCACATTTGGAATGTGCCGTTTTTCTTTGAGTCTGGGCAGTTCGTCGATCCCTCGACCGGCAAAACCCTGACGGGAGAAATTGCCCGTTACATTGCAGGCGATCCGACAGCGGGAAATCTCGCCGGCGGATACCTCTTTAAAATGTGGGGTCTTCCGGCTGCGGCGCTCGCCATTTGGCGTTCGGCTCGTCCCGAAAACCGCGCCAAAGTCGGCGGAATCATGATTTCGGCGGCACTCACCTCTTTTCTCACCGGGATCACTGAGCCGATCGAGTTTTCATTCATGTTCGTGGCACCGGTGCTCTACCTTGTGCATGCCGTGCTGGCGGGCTTAAGCTTCTTTGTTTGCATCACTCTCGGCATCAAACACGGCATGACCTTCTCGCACGGGCTGATTGACTTCTTGGTGCTCTTTCCGCAGTCGCACCATGCGCTCTGGTTTTTTCTGCTCGGACCAGCGTGGGCGCTAGGCTACTACGGCATCTTTACGTTTGCGATTCGGCAATTTAATTTGGCGACTCCCGGGCGCGAGACTGAAACCGAAGTGCCAGCAGGTCAACAAACGAGCCTCGCCGGCCTTGGCGACACGTCGAACGAAGGCAGCATCAGCATTGCGGAGCAATTGGTAGCAGCATTTGGTGGTGCAACCAACATCCGCAATCTCGATGCCTGCGTGACGCGGTTGCGAGTCGTCGTCGGTGATGCTGGCAAAGTTTCGAGTGCGGCCCTTCGTGGACTCGGCGCAACCGCCGTTCTTCAAGTGGGCGACGGTTTTCAGGCGATCTTTGGAACACGCTCTGAGAACTTAAAGACCGATATGGAGAAATATCTCGAGGCCTCGGCCCTTAAACGGCTCTCCTCGCTCCCCGTTGCGTCAGAAGAAAAAGCCAAGGCGGCTCCGCAGGCAAAACACGGAAAAATCTCAGTCAATTTAAACGCACTCGTAATGGCACTAGGCGGCCGCGAAAACTTGAGCTCGGTAAAGGCAATTGCGGCCTCACGCGTACGCCTTGAACTCAAAGACCGTCGGGCGCTGAACGCGATTCAATTACAGTCGCTCGGCGTGAGTGCTCTGCAGGAAATTTCACCTGGTCTTTTTCACCTGATTGTCGGCGATCAGGCTTTGGCTTTGGCAAGCCAACTCGCGACTTAATGTCCGTCAGCAACTCCGCCAACTTTGCATTGCGGAGTTGCTGAGCAGGAGCAAATAAAGCGTTAAAAGTACTCTTTCACCCCAGGTTAGGGCTGGTCGCTTGGGTTTTTTTTAACTTGCTTTGTTAATTTAGTGCTTACGAACAACATATATTAAAAAAGTAGAGGTTTTAGATCTCGACTATCTTTTTCTCGCATATTTGCAACTATCTGAAATCTTTTGCTAATTCTTAAAAAAGCCGGGCCAGCTCAACGTTCAGTGATGTGCAAAACTCAAAGAATTGAACTGCGAATCTGCTGCTTAAGTGAAGATCGATGCATTTAATCTCGAACTTATCCGCGCATCATATAAAAACTATTTTAGTTTATATATGATTTCTTACGGGTAGTTTTCCGAGGTAAAATGACTCTCGCTCGGTCAGAATTGGACCAAAATCGTTTCTCACAGCGGCTTTGCAGCCTGGCAGGCACGTCATTTCATTCTCCCAGTGGGCACGGTTCATGCTGCTCCCCTCGTGACTCTGTTCGTGTGTCTCACTTGTTTCTTTATCAACACTGCAGAAGAAGAAATTGGTTTCTCCTTTTGCAACAACACATTTCTTGTCGCCCACAGGTTACCTGAGCGCTTCAACACATCAGGGAGGTCCTATGAAGAACTTATTGCAGGTGATAACGCTATCTGGAGCTCTGGCAGTGACGGGTGGAAATTTTGCCCGCGCTACTGAAGCATCTCCAGTTGACGAGACAGCAGGTTTAAAAGCTGCAGTTGAGCAAGTCCGGACTCTGCCGACAAATCAGCAGACAGATCTGTTCATGAACAATGAAACTGGCGAAGTCGTTCGCGTGAGTCCGCAAGGCGATGTTGCTCCTGTACAAGCGCAGGATCTGCAAGCCATAGGCGTGAATCCAATCAATGAATTCATGCTCCGTGGCGGCGGTGGACATGGCGGCGGCTTCGGCGGTGGACATGGTGGTTGGCATGGTGGACATGGCGGTGGGTGGCACGGCGATCATGACGGCGGCTGGTTTGGCGGACGCCGTGGCTGGTGGGGCGGTGTCTACGAGCCCTACTATCCCGGATATCCCTACTGCGATTACCGTGTTTACAATCCGATCTTTTGCCCGGCCTACTGATTCATTGGGATAGAGTTCAAGGTTCAACCTTGGCTCGATCAATATAACTCCAAAAAAGGTGAGCTCTATCGGCTCACCCTTTTTTCGCCTTGCGGTCACCACTCTCGGCGTGACCTGCTCGCGTTTTACCGAACTAGCAGGCTGTTGAAAAAGGCCCATCTGACTTCGTTGGACCTCGCCAGCTCTCCCTGCGGCGTAGAGGAACTACGCCTCAGTCTAGCTGGCGAGGCCCGCCTCGCATCTGGACCTTTTTGAACAGCCTACAAATCTAGTTTTCAACAGCCCACTAGTGGCCTTCGGCACTCATCTCGGCATTGCCGGAATGGGCAACATCGTAATTTGAAATTCGGCGGTAAAGTGTCTTGCGATCGATTCCGAGATCGCGAGCGGTCTTATCTTTTGCTCCGCTGTTTTTTGCCAAAGCAAATTCAATGTATTTCTGTCCAACTTCTTGCAGGGTCTGGAGCGAACCGTTGTGAGGGACAACAAAATCGCCCGCTTGCGCCGTCGCTTCGGGTTTTGCAATCACGGGAGTATCGAGAACCTTAAGGTCTTCGATCGTGATCATTTCGCGGTCGCATAACACGACGGCCCTCTCAATCGCGTTTTGCAGCTCGCGAACGTTACCGGGCCAAACTCGGGTGAGTAGATACTGAATTGCTTCTTTCGAAAAGCGCCGCGCCGGTGACTCATTGAGGATAGAATATTTTTCGAGGAAGAACTCCGCAAGCGGAAGAATATCTTCTTGCCGTTCACGCAAAGGTGCCAAGTGAACCGGAATGACATTCAGCCGGAAAAACAAATCCTCACGGAACCGACCTTCTTCGATTTCCGCCGTGAGATTTTTATGGGTCGCTGAGACGATCCGAACATTGACGTCGCGAGGGCGATTCTCCCCAACTCGCGTAATTTGACGCTCTTGGATTACGCGTAGGATTTTTGCCTGGAGCGGCAAACTAAGATCGCCAATTTCATCAAGAAAAAGAGTACCGTTTTCTGCTTCTTCGAAAAGACCGATTTTCCGGTCGATCGCACCGCTAAAAGCACCCTTGGCGTGACCAAAAAGTTCTGACTCGAGCAGGTTCTCGGGAATCGCCGAGCAGTTGATTGGAACGAACGGACCGTTCTTTCTCTTGCTCTCTGCATGGACGAATTTTGCAACGACTTCTTTACCAGTTCCACTTTCACCGACAATAAATATATTGGCGTGACTCTTAGCGACTCGCTTAGCAACATCCATCGTGGCCAGAAACCGTGGACTCTTGCCGATAATACCCCGGTAAGGCTGGCGATCTTTTGCCTTTGCGATTTCTTTTAACGTGTCTATTTTTTTGCCAAGGTGGGCAAAATGCACGGCGCGATCAATTGACACCATCAATTGCAAGAGATGGAGCGGCTTAACGGCAAAATCATAAGCGCCGTTTTCAATCGCCTTAACTGCTATTTCAGATGTCGTCGTCCCTGTCATCATAATGAGCGGCGTATTAGGCCAAACTTCTTTTATTTGATT
>JAYTRM010000206.1:0-2175 GCA_043746165.1 Bdellovibrionales bacterium
ATGCCATATATTCGAGAGAATAGCATTAGTCCGGTAAGATGGATACCCCACCTCGACAGATTGCTCAGGAGTCACCTCGCTCACAATAGCCCGAAGTCGTGAAAGGTGCTCGGAGATCTGACTCAGCTCATCTTGAAGCGGAGCCATCTTGCCCTCGATTTCTTTGATCACTGCCACTGAAGCATCTGCTTCTCTGATCTTTTGTGTAGCCGCCTGGCGCCGGAGATTGAGATCGTTCAGCTGACCTTCATCTCGCGCGAGATCACGTTTTTTGCCGTCTAGAGTCACGCGGGCCGCATCGTCAGTAGTCGCGCTTTTAGCAAGATCAGAGTTGTCTCGTGTTTCGCTACGGAGTCCTGCAATTGATTTGTACTTTTCTCCCGCTTGCTCGTTAAGAGGCGGCATTGCGCGAGACTTAAGAGCGAAGCTTGCCTTGACCCGATCAAGCGCACTGCTGATGCCCTTAACGGCGCGAAATGCCTCTGCGCCTTCAGCAACCAAAGTGGCGGTCACTTGCGGCGTGGCGATTTCAGAGACGAGCTGGCAAGCAGCCTCAACTTGAGCGCGCGGGTTGAGGCAAGACCACCATTCTTTTGCATGCGTTTCGATAGCACTGCTCACCCGACGTATGACGGCCCCGGCGAACGCCACCGGTTCAGTTACGGCCTGTCCGACCACGTTCGAAACACTGGCATAGACTTCGCTTCGTTCGCGGCTGTCTGTCATCTTCACGGCAAATGCGGTGGCGTCATAGAGGCCTTTAATTATGCCCCAAGCGGCTGACCCGACCCCCTCGACGCAGCCAAGCGACGTTGCGACGAGTGGATCGTTATCTGCGACATTCCTAACGCTCTCCCAAAGACCCGCGTAGGATGGGTCATCATCTCGTTTGCGTCGTTTTGAAGGATCAACATCTTTGCAGGTCTCCGCGAAAGTCCTGTCTTCGATTGCGGTACTGATGCGCTTGAGACTCGAAATAGTTCCTGAGATATCGGCGTCGGAGCAACTGGGAGCTTGGCCGGCCGCGGTGGCTTGCTGACTCGTGCCAGGAGAGGTGCTTGCTTCTGGATCACTTGCCGGCTCGCGATCGTTCGGCCGAAAGGATCTTAAAATGCGCCGAGCCTCCTGAGCGGCCTGGCGATTTTGTTCAGGAGCCTGAACGCTGACGACCCAGTTTTGCGTTCCGCGGTGGAATCTCGAGGTTACAAAGCGAAATTGTGCGCGATTCTCAGCTTTGAACGTTCCCGACAGAGTTGTGACTTCCCCGCCATAAGCCGGCCAGGGAGCCAAGCCATGGGCGCCCACACGGTAGTCGCGGATTCCCGCGCTCTCAACAAACCGAGTTTGATTTTGAATGATTCTGGGGAGAGCCCGCTCGAACTCCGCTTTCGTCCAAAGCCGAGCCTCAGTGTCAATAAAGAATTGCAACGTTACGACGACTCGATCACGATTTTGCCAGACCATGTAAGCACGATCTTGGGCCAGGCGTGAGTAGCTTTCGGGCAAAGAAAGATATTGATTTCCCGCGCTGAGCTGGGCTTGTACCACCGATGCGGCAAACAAGATCAGGGAAATAAAAGTGTATTTCATCGTGCCTGGTACTTCGGCATCTACCCTGAAAATCTGAGTCCAGTAACGCCGGCCCTAGTTCGGACCGGCTCGAAGCCGCAGACTTTGACTGAAATACGTGGTCAGCCTAGCGCCAACTGCAAGAAACAACTTCGGAGGACCTGCCTAAGTTGCGACTAGCCTGGGGTAGCGGTTTAGGTTCCTAATTCAAACCAAATTTCGTTTCGCCGTAAAAACCAAATCATAAACGGGGAATTGAAGCGAGCAAATATCGGCTTGCCAATCGTTTTCAAATGGTCTTTTTCAAGGAGTGAAATAAACACTGTCAGCTTATCTTTGTATCGATCCTCCGACCACGATCCTGAATATCGATAAACCGCGACTCGCCGAGCCGGAATCTGACGAATTCGAACCCTCGGATCATTGGGTTCTGGTACATTTGACTGGTTGATTTTCTCAGGCAGAGTGAACTGTACTAAAAAACCACCAAGAGTCTTTGCTTGCGTCACTGGAGCCGTCGTTTCAATTTTTTCAAATGCTGCTTGTTGTGACACCGGAGCTGTCATTTCAATTTTGATTTTCGATTTGTTATTGCCAAAGATGTAG
>JAYTRM010000207.1:0-13250 GCA_043746165.1 Bdellovibrionales bacterium
TTTTTCCTTCGCACGTCAGCGCCGTGGCTGCACTTTGGCCATGATCTTTACGCGCGCTCAACAAAAGCAAAATCGTTTGCGGAGCTGGGCACTGCGCTCGAATTGTTTTTTCAGCAGGAGCAGGAAATGACTGCCAGGACAGAATTGAGACAGTGACGACCCTGCGCCGCCGCCCTTACCTTTACAGAATCATGATTTTGTGAGAGGATTAAGCTTCTTCGAGAAAGAGTGAGCCTATGGCAAAAGTTTTGATTTACACGAAAAGCAGCTGTCCCTACTGCGTCCGCGCCAAAGATCTTTTGAAGCGTAAAGGGGCGGCATTTGACGAAATTTATCTCGACGATCATCCGGAACAGTATGCTGAACTAAAGAAAAAAACAGGCATGATGACGGTTCCGCAAATCTTCATCAACGACCAGTTGGTGGGCGGCTTCAGTGAGCTTTCGGCCCTCGAAAATGCAGGAAAACTCGATCCACTGTTAAACTCCTGAAGAACCACTGAAGAACCACTGAAGAACCACTGATCGGCTCCTCAAATTTGGCGGATTGTTCAAGATCTTGACAGTTACTAAAACCCTAAGGAAAACGCAAGACTCGGCAAAATCGCTGAGTCTCGGCCTGCGTCCGTGGAGCGGCTTCCAGATAAGGAATAATTGGCGCAAGGGCCGGGTTGGCATTGATGTTGCTTAGTTCCGTAATAGCTTAATAGCTTAATTGCATAGACTGAGATCTGAGTCATATGACTCAGATACAAATATCGGAGCACTCGAGTGACAATGAAATTAGCCATCGCGTTTGCTTGTTTGCAGGCGATTCTTTCTAACCCGAGTTCAGCGCTTGCAAGTAAACGCGCCGGTCACCGGGGCGATTATCTCTGTCAGCATGAGATTCAACAATCACTTGCAAGTTACTATTTCGGCAAAACTGTGAAGGTTTCGGCAGTAAGGTTTGACGCTGGTCACGAGACATTCGGAGCCAACTATCCATGGTCGTTGATCGAGACAACCTACACTGTCGAAGGTTCTGGCGAAACGCGCGAGGAGTTGTTTGTTAATTTGGACACTTGCTTCTGCAATTTCTAAGGGCAGGCTATTGCCCCTAAAATCGGCGCAAGCTGCTCAAAAGTTTTAATCTCCGAGAACACGGACGCGGCCTCCGCAGAGTTGCGGGCGATACTCCTGAGCCATTGTTTCACGCGGCAAACTGCGTAGTGCTCATTGCGATGCGAGTGGCTCATCTCGGCGAACTCTTGAACCCAAGCTGAAAGTTCGCGCCATGAGGGATTCTCACCTGCTTGCGCCTTGATTTGCCGGGCGAGTGCGGGCTGGGCGATAAGCCCACGCCCGACCATGACATGCTCACAGCCGCTCACGCTGCGGCAACGATGATAATCTTCAACCGACCAAACTTCGCCGTTAGCGATCACCGGAATTTGCACATTTTCGCGCATGAGGCCGATGTACTCCCAGTGCGCCGGAGGCTTGTAACCCTCGTCGCGGGTGCGCGCATGCACGGTGAGCCACGAAGCGTTTGCCTCTTCGGCTGCGCGGGCGATCTCGAGGTGAAAATTTTTGTGATCGAAACCGAGGCGAACTTTTGCGCTAACCGAGATCTCCGCAGGAACTGCTTTGCGCACGGCTGATACCACGTCAAAAATACGGTGCGGATTTTTCAACAGAGTCGCGCCACCGTCATGGCGATTGACTGTTTTTGCTGGACACCCGAAATTGAGATCAATACCCGGAGCTCCAAGCGCCACCGCGCGCGCCGCATTTTCGGCGAGCGAAGACGGAACTCCGCCGAGAAGTTGGACTAAGACCGGAACGCCGGCCGGGGTGCGCCCTTTGTTTTTCAATAAAAGCTCAGGGCAGTACTTGATGAATTCACCATCGGGAAGTGGTCGGTCAGTCACGCGAATAAATTCGCTGACGCACAAATCGATACCGCCGATGCGGGTGAGCAAATCGCGCATGACCGCGTCGACCACGCCTTCCATCGGCGCGAGGAGAATTCGGCTCTCGCTTTGCCAAAAGCCTTGCGGAACAAACGGGTTAGCCACGAGCTTAAAGCTTTGCGAGCTCGAGGATTTTTTGAAAATCTTCGGCTCTTACGGGCTGCACAGACAGGCGTTGGCCGGGAGCTAGCAATGCCATTTTCGCCAAACTTTTCTCAGCCCGGATTTGCGGCAAGGTCACTGGATTATTAAATTTTGAAACAAACTCAACTTCGGCGCAAAACCAGATCGGCATCTCCCGCGTCGCTTTCGGGTCGCGGTGTTCATCCTTGGGATCAGTCGCCGAGGGATCTGGGCAATTCGGTCGGACCACTTTGCCAATGCCGAAAACGCCAGGTGGCTCAGCATTGGAGTGGTAGAATAGAAATTTATCTCCCGGATTCATCGAATGCATCATGAAGTTGCGGGCCTGGTAATTGCGGACACCCGTCCAAAGCGTTTTGCCGTCTTGGGCGAGGGCGTCGATCGAATAGGATTCGGGTTCGGACTTCATCAGCCAGAAGCCGGTGGAGACCAGCGGCTGCGCGATGGGCTTTTTGGCAGCAGTTTTTCGCGTTGGTTTGGCTTTCTTGGAGGGACTTGAGTTCCGCGATGCCGTCGGTTTAGCTTTGGCCTTTGCCATGATCGGCCCCCATTCTTGCCCGGTTTATAGCGGTTGCTGAAGCCTCAGACAAGAAGATCGTGACGCTCGAGTTTCAAATTGCGAAAAAACTACCGGCTAGGTAAGCAAATACGGGTTCAGCGACTGAGGTTGCGGTCTGCCCCGAAAATCGCGTAGCGACTTGACTCAAGCAAGCCGATTCGGTGACATGGTTTCGAATTTCCTTAACCTTTGATAAAAGTGCCCAAACGGAAGACCCAGAAATGCCACAGACGACGCCACAGACGACGCCACAGATTCAAAAAATGCGCGATCAACTCGCCCTTATCACGGGGGCCACTTCAGGAATCGGGCTCGCTATCGCTGAAGGCCTAGCGGCCAGAGGCTACGATCTCATCATTTCGGGCCGGCGGGCCGACCGACTCAGGGAAATCTCGACTCGGCTGATGAGCGATTGCAAAGTTCATGTCTCGACTCTTGCTGTTGACGTCAACGATCAAAAAAAGCTTGAGCACGCCCTCCGCGATCTCAACCTTGAAAATCTCGGTGTCCTCGTCAATTCTGCCGGGCTAGCGCTCGGCACGGACCCGATGCATAAGGCGAAGTTCTCGGATTGGGAAACCATGCTCGATACCAACGTCAAAGCGCTTCTCCACGTCACGCATCTTTGCCTCCCCCATTTGCTCAAGCAAAAGGCCGCCCATATCGTCAATATAGGCTCAGTTGCCGGCCGGTGGACATATCCGGGTGGCGGGGTTTACAGTGCGACCAAATTCGCCGTGCGCGCGATCAGCGATTCACTGAGGCTTGATCTCATCGGTTCACCAGTGAGGGTAACCAACATCGAACCCGGCATGGTCGAAACAGAGTTCAGTGAGGTGCGCTTCAATGGTGACCAAGATAAAGCCAAGCAAGTTTACAAGGGAATGAAGCCGCTCACTCCGCAAGACATCGCAGATACGGTCATCTGGTGTCTCGATCGTCCGCAACATGTGAATATACAAGAACTTGTGATTTTTCCGACGGATCAAGCGGGCGTCGGCCCGTACGTCCACCGCCGCAGATAAGGAGATGACTGATGAGTGAGTTTCGCATTGAACGAGACAGCATGGGTGAAATCAATGTTCCGAAGGAGCGTTACTGGGGAGCCCAGACCCAGCGAAGCCTTGAGCATTTCAAAATTGGCGGCGATCGATTTCCGCGCGAAATGATTCGTGCCCTTGGCATTTTAAAAAAATGCGCAGCCCTGACCAACCTCGAGCTCGGTCTCTTGACGCAAGAAAAAGCAAAGCCAATTGTCGCTGCGGCCGACGAAGTGATCAGCGGCGAACTCGATGCCGAGTTTCCGCTCGTGGTTTGGCAGACCGGTTCGGGAACGCAAACCAACATGAACACCAACGAAGTCATCGCCAACCGTGCCATGGAAAAAATGGGCCTGCCGCTCGGCGGAAAAGGCATTCACCCGAACGACGACGTCAACAAGGCACAGTCTTCCAACGATACCTTTCCGACGGCTATGCATATCGCGATCGCAGGCGAAGTTCAGCGTCGCCTGTTGCCTGCACTTAAAACGCTGCACGGCGGCCTTGCAAAGAAATCAACCGAGTTCAAAGACATAGTAAAAATCGGCCGCACTCACTTGATGGACGCAACACCTCTGACGTTGGGCCAAGAACTCTCGGGCTATGCGACGCAACTTGAGCAAAGTATAAAGCGCGTTGAAATCAACTTTCCGGAGCTCCTTGAGCTCGCTCTCGGGGGTACGGCGGTCGGCACAGGTCTTAATACTCATCCCGAATTTGCCGTCAAGGCGGCGGCGATGATCGCCAAAGAAACTGGTCTGAAGTTTCGCTCGGCGCCGAATAAATTCGCGGCCCTTGCGGCCCACGACGCACTCGTTTCACTGTCGGGCACGCTCAAGACAACCGCAGTCGCACTCATGAAAGTCGCAAACGATATTCGACTGCTCGGCAGCGGCCCCCGCTCTGGAATCGGCGAGTTGATCTTGCCTGCCAACGAACCAGGAAGCTCGATCATGCCAGGCAAAGTGAACCCGACGCAGTCCGAAGCGATGACGATGGTCTGCGCGCAAGTGATCGGCAACGACGTCGCGGTCTCGGTCGGCGGAATGAGCGGCCACTTCGAACTTAACGTTTTTAAACCTCTGATCGTCTTTAACGTGCTCAACTCAATTCGCCTTCTTGCTGACGCGTGCGAGAGTTTTGAAGAGCACTGCGTCCGGGGTATCAAGGCGAACCGCGCCCGCATCAAGCAGCACCTAGATAACTCTCTGATGCTCGTGACCGCGCTCAATCCGCACATCGGCTACGATAACGCCGCCAAGGTTGCAAAATATGCCTACGAGCATGAAACCACGTTGAAGGACGCGGCAGCGAAGTTGAATTTGCTTGATCCCGCGAAGTTTGATCAACTGGTCAGGCCCGAAGACATGCTTGGTCCTCTTAAAGACCAATCGAAATAACCTTAAAATAACCGTCTAGAGAACCGTCGAAAGGCTAAAGATTTGCACCACCATGCGATTTTAGAAAACAAGCGCCTTTCGTGGATGAAAAGTGAGGACATACGCCCGTACGTCTTCGTTCGGCCTGAAAATCGTATTCCGCAGCCGGGTGAGCTATTTCGGGAGCTCAATTGGTTTCCGCACAAGGTGCTCTATAAAAATCCGCTCGAGATGGATCAAGTCGGGTTTGCCGATCAAATCATGGATCTCGAGACCCGCGCTTTTGGTCCAAGTGGAATGGCGATGCCGAGATGGGTGTTTTATGATTGCGCGGTGGTGCCCGGGTTCGTGGCGGGCTTTGCCCACCGCACTTCGGCATTGCCCGAGGCTGTTCGCCGCGTTCTCTCTAGGCACTTGCCAGGGTCATCAACCCCGGCAGAGGACGCTTGGACTCCGCTCTCTTTGTTTATCATCATTCCGACCATGTCGAGGGATGGTGAGTGGGTCGCCCATAATCTTTGCTCGGTGAATTCGCTTCTTCCTAAAGAAGATCAGTTTTACGGCATCGGCTTTCTTTCAAAGGCCTTTGGCCTGTGGTACGCCAATGTGCGAACTTGTTGCGGAATGACCCAGTGGACCTCGCCGGCTGTTAGACTCCATTCGCATTACGGGGACTTTGAAGTGCTCACGGCGTACACCCCGGTTCATTCTTTTTCGAGCACTCTGACTTATCGCGTGAAAGTGGATGTCGGCCGTTGGGCGCAATTTTTTGAAAAAACCAGGTCGGATGAGAGCTTTGCAAAAGTCTATGAGCCGGCCGGCTTCAATGTTGACCCTGTAGATGAGTCTAGTCTGATCGCTTTTCAACGTCGATTGGAGCGCCGCGAAGGACCGTATTTCATCGATGGAAATGAGACGACCGCGAAGGCACTGACAGAGCCCTTGACCGTCTACAAAAAGCGACACATTTGACCGATGGTGAGTCGACGGCGGGCACACGTTGCGCAGCACCAGGAAGGTTCCGTCGACGGGAATGACTAGGAATCAAGCCGCGAATGCGATAGACTGTTCGCCTATGAGCGAAACGCAATCTACTGATGCCCCGATTCCCGAGAACTTAACAGAACTCCCGGCCGTAGCCCGCAACATCCACCTGATGTGCAAAAAGTGTGGCGTTGAGCGGTTTCACGTGGTGGTTGCCCATACTTCGGCTACTGCTGCCAAGGTGAAATGCGAAGTTTGCGGGGCCAGCAGCACGTTCAAACTAGCTAAGGCTAAAACTGCAAAGCCCAAAAAAGCTGGGACCGGCGCAAAGAAAACCAGCAAGAAAAATGAGCCGGATTTTGGTGCCATGTGGGTCGATTTGAAAACTCAAATCGGCACCGAACAGGTGGTTCCGTATAATATGAAAATGAAGTACACGCTCGCCAACGCGATTGAACACCCAAAATTCGGCATCGGTTTCGTGACCAACGCTACCAACGAAAAAATCGAAGTCGTGTTCCAAGAGGGTGGCCGAGCTCTCGTTCACAACCGTGTCTGATCAATGTCTGTTAAATCATGGCTCCTGTTATGACCCCATTTGTGGCGCCTTCTGTGGCGCCTTCTGTTGACGACAGATGGACGGTTGGGCTCAATCCCGAGCAGCGCGAAGCAGCTCTGCATTTAAATGGACCGCTGTTAATTCTAGCGGGTGCTGGGTCCGGAAAAACCACCGTTTTGGTTTCCAGAACAGGTTACATTCTCGAGCAAACGGCAATCCCGTCTTCCAAAATCTGCGTGCTGACATTCACCAATAAAGCTGCGCGCGAACTTAAAAACCGCGTGAGCGCGAAGATCGGTCCGAGCGCTCGCGATCTCTGTACCGGCACGTTTCACTCATTTGGCCTAAGAATCCTCCGCCACTACCACAAGTCGATTGGCTTGCCGTCTGGCTTTGGTGTGATCGACCAGAGCGACTCTTCTGAGATCCTTAAAGAGTTGCTCAGCAATATTCGCAATAGCGCTAAGGAAGCTTTCAAGACTGAAAAGCTTCTGTCGATGATGAACGACTGGCGTGCCTCGGGCCGCACCAAGGCGCGCAATGAATCAGATGAGTATGAAATCATGGTCCAAGTGCTTTTACCTAAGTACCTTAAGCGTTTGGACCTCCTCGGCGTGGTCGACTTTGAAGGCCTGCTGTTAAAGCCCTTGGAACTCTTTAAAACGCAGCCGAAGATTCTTGAAGAAGTGCGCGGGCGATTTCAGTACGTCATGGTCGATGAGTTTCAAGACACCAATATCAGCCAGTTTCAGCTGGTGTGCGCATTGGTTGATGAGCATCGCAATATCGGTGTGGTTGGTGACGACGATCAATCCATATACGGCTGGCGTGGCGCTGTTGTTTCCAATATTCTTGATTTTCCGAAAGCCTACACGGGCTGCAAAGTTGTCAGGCTCGAACGAAACTACCGCTCAACTCCTGCGATCATCGCGGTTGCCAATGAGGTGATCGCCAAAAACACCACGAGGCATGGCAAAATTCTGCGCGCGGATCCGGAAGCCGAGCGCGGTGCGCTACCCGAAGTATTTGTATACGACAATGACGATGTCGAGGCTGAGGAAGTTGCAACTCAGGTGAAGTACTTCATCGATCAGGGCTATGAGCCCGGTGACGTCGCGGTCCTTTATAGATCCAATGCTCAAGGTGGGATGATTGAAGCCCAGCTTCGGCAAAATCAAATTCCTTATTCGATCACGGGTGGCACGGGATTTTTTGACCGCAAAGAGACAAAAGATGCTTTGGCTTACTTGCGTTCGGCGATTTCACCAAATGAGATCGCCTTTCGCAGAATCATCAATGCCCCGACGCGTGGAATCGGCGAGACTACGATCGAACGCATTGATGCTCACGGCAACGTCATCGGGTTTCGCTTCCACGTGGCGGCAAGGCGGTGGCGCGAGGCCGGTATCCAGCCGAAAATCGGCGAGCACATCGATAGCTTCTTTCAGCTACTCGACACTTTGCCTGATGTGATTTTGCGTGGAGATCCCAAGCGCTCGGTCGGCGAGACGTTTGTGACCAAACTTCAAGAGATTGGCTACCGTGATTACATGAGACAAACCGCCAAGGATGACGCGAGCGTGCAGAAACGCTGGGCCGTCTTGGAAATTTTTGGCCGCGTACTCGACGCTTTTGTATCGAAAGGCGCCCGCGATGAAAAAACAGTGATCGAGTTCATGGACGCCATGGAACTTCGCGATCAGTTTGAAAATGAAGAAGACGAAAAAGAGTCTAAAGTGCAGTTGCTCACTTTACATGCCTGCAAAGGCCTTGAATTTCCAGTCGTGATTTTCGTTGGCTGCGAGGAAGATTTGCTTCCTCACCGCACGCTAGGGAGCGATGTTGCCGAAGAGCGCAGACTTTTTTACGTTGGCCTCACCCGAGCCAAAGAGCGCCTCGTGCTCACACGGGCGCGGACGCGCAAACGCTTTGGCAAATTCGCAGCTGTCGCTCCGTCGCGCTTTTTGCTTGAAATCCCGACTGCGATGGTGGCCAGTTTTGAATCAGGTTATCGGCCGGTCGCTGAAGTGGAGCGCAAGTCCATGCTCGCGGATCTTTTTAAAAAAATCGACACCAACGCAGCCAAACAGAAACTCACTTAGCCTTGTGGCGGCACTTTTGCCGTCGCCGTCGCTGTTACTGTTGCTTTCGAAGACTCGATTTTCGAAACAGCTCAATCGACACATTCAATGAGTCTAAAGCGAGGATTCACTTCGGTCTCGCGATGGCTCTTTTCGTGAGTTACGACCCGCGCCGTAACATAACCGTTGCGCTGGAGTTGCGAGGCGCTAAATGAAAACGAGATGTCGAGTTCGTCGACTTTACTGGGTACGAGGTTGAGACGGTAACTCGAATCGAGACTCGCCGAGTAGCCCCAGACCGGCATTGAGGTTGAGACAACTGCCTTATCAGGCGCGTTTTCAGGGCGCCAACCAGCCGGATCTTTGATGCAATAGAGTTGCGGCATAACCATATGTGAAGTCGGAATCGGTTCGACGCGTTCAATTTTCAAAACAAATGGCTTGGTTTTTTGCGACACGAGCCAGGCCCGTGCCATTTGGTCGAGCAGGTGATCATCGACGTGCAGGTAAGCCGAATGAACCAGGTCATCACGCGACAGAGACTTACGACATCCAGGAGCCGAGTGGCCTTGCGCTTGCCCAGCGGCGGTTGGTAGATCTGTGCAGGCGGCGTTTGTCATATAGCCGATGTCGTTCAGGCGCTGAATTGATTTTCCAGAAAGCGCAAACTGCAGGCGAGGAGGAAGTGCGGCGTGCACAATGGCCCGCACGTGACCACTCTCGTCGATCGCCGGCGAACCTGAGTTGCCTGAGGAAATTTGGCAACGGTCAAAGACTCCAACCGATGCTTTGTCCTGAATAAATGACGGCGCGACGACGCTGTTTTGGCGGGCCGCGCAGGTTTTCTTTCTTAAGTTTCCGCCGAGGCCGTGTCCAGAAACAGGGTCGACGACAAAAGAGGTGAGTTTAATGCCGTCGGGCAAGCCTGCGCGGCTCATTCGAAACGGCGTGCGCTTGAGGCTGCGCTCGAGGGTAAAAAGCGCGTAGTCGGGGCGTTGGGCAAAGTCAGCGTCCAGGCGGGTGGTGATTTGCGAAGCCATTACGACTTTAGAGCAGCGCACGCGCTCTTCAGAAAACCCGGCAGCGCGCGGGAAAATGGCGGTCAAACTGTCGGAACAATTGACTGCGCCTGTCCTAAGCCGGGCCTTCAATTCAGCTGGAATGCAGTGACTATTGGTCAGCATGGCGTGGTCCGAAACTAAAAAAGCAGTGCATTGGGTCAGATTTCCGTGACTGCGAATTGCCAGCATCGCGACGCCCGACGGACATGAGGCCCCAGGTTCAGCACAAACCACATGGGCTTGGTCAACAGCTGCCTTAATTAGGCTCGCGGTAACGTGATCACCTGAGTACTTATGCGGTGGCGAAGCCTGCGCACAAAGGGCTACCGTCCCGCCAAGGAAAATCATCACCATTTGCGAAATCGTGAGCGGGCTCAGCTTGGGCCTTGATCTTTCTACAACGCTTAAGCGCGAAAGGGCGCTTTTTTGAAGATTGAGAGTGGTATGACTTGAGAGCAACTGACATCCCCTGACTGATCCAAAGAAACACTTCCGAGACAAAACGCCCCGAGGACTCATTTCCCCAGGTGAATTTTCACGCGACCCAACGCTTGAGATAGCAACCCCGGTGCCACTGGAGGCACCGAAATTTTTTCCCTGTAACTGTTGCCTTCGCCGGCGAATGCGATAAAAAGATGTCTAAGATGAGTAAAATTTCGCAGGAAAATACTTCAAAACAAGGCCCCGTCGAAACACAGATCCGTGATCGCCTCGGTATTGCTTTGCAGCCGACGCATCTCGAAGTCGAAAACGAGAGTCACTCGCATAGCGTTCCGCGAGGTTCCGAAACTCATTTTCGGGTGCTTGTAGTCTCAGAAAAATTTATCGGCATAAACCGTGTGCAGCGGCAAAGATTAGTCAATGAAGCAGTGAAAGATCTTTTCGATTCAGGACTTCACGCTCTGGCGCAGAGGGCCTACACGTCTGATGAATGGACTGAGCTGGGTTCTGAAATCGAAATCACTTCGCCGCCGTGTATGGGCGGTTCAAAAAAGCTCTAGCTCTAGCGATCAAGGTCAGCGAGTTGTTTGCGGAGTTGCACCAACAAGCGTTTGGTTTTTTTCTGTAAGCTCGGGTCGGTTTTACGGGCGCCTGAGTCTTTCATCTCACGCGCTTTTACGGGCTTGCCCTCGCGAACCCCACTGTCGCTTAAGGATTCCCAGTCGGTGAAAGCCGATTCAAGCTCTGCGAGCGTGCGTTCGAGCTTTGAGGATTTACGATGACCACCGGGGCCAGATGTTCGATCACGTTGCGACATATTTGCAAACAGTGTCGTCGCATCACACCGCTTTTGACAAGACATTTGAGAAGGTCAGTTGCTGAGGCGGTTGACGAATTGATGGTTTAAAGAGCATGATCGCGGGCTACGACAAGTCGATCTCGCGAAATATCTTTTAAACCCGAGGCTGAAAACATGGCTGAAGAGATCATTTATACGATGAAGGGCGTCGGCAAAGTCTATCCGCCGAGCCGCTACGTTTTAAAAAACATTTATCTCTCGTATTTTTACGGAGCAAAAATCGGGGTCTTGGGCCTCAACGGCTCTGGAAAATCTAGCTTGCTGAAAATCATGGCGGGAATCGATAAAGACTTTCTCGGCGAAGCCTTTCCGGCGCGCGATTTCAAAATCGGTTTCTTACCGCAAGAGCCGCAGCTCGATGTGAAGAAAACTGTAAAAGAAAATGTCATGGAGGGCATGGGCGAGCTGGCTAAGCTGCTCGAAGATTTCAATAAAATCAGCCAACGTCTCTGCGAGGACATCACTCCCGAAGAGATGGAAAAGCTGATCGACAAGCAGGGCACGATTCAGGAAAAAATCGAGGCCGCCGACGGCTGGGAAATTGACCAAAAGCTCGAGCGTGCGATGGACGCCCTCCGTTGTCCTCCAGGCGAAAGTGCTGTCACGAACCTATCTGGTGGAGAAAAGCGCCGGGTGGCACTGTGCCGTTTGTTATTGTCAAATCCTGATATCTTGCTTCTGGACGAGCCGACCAACCATCTCGATGCCGAGAGCGTCGGTTGGCTCGAAAGGTTTCTCCACGACTTCCCCGGAACCGTCATCGCCGTCACCCACGATCGGTACTTTCTCGACAACGTCGCCGGATGGATTCTCGAACTTGATCGCGGCGAAGGTATTCCGTACAAGGGTAATTACTCATCTTGGCTCGAACAAAAAGAGCGCCGTCAGGCCCAAGAGGAAAAAGCGAACGAAAGACGCAATAAAACTCTCGAGCGCGAGCTCGAATGGGTACGAATGGCGCCACGTGCGCGGCATGCGAAATCCAAAGCGCGAATTTCCAATTACGAAAGTCTGTTGAAAGAGCCCACTCCAGAGAAGCTTGGCGATTTGCAAATTTACATTCCGGCTGGCCCTCGCCTTGGCGAACTGGTGGTCGAAGCAAAAAACGTCAACAAGGCCTACGGTGAGAAATTGCTGTTTGATAACCTCAACTTTACGCTTCCCCGCGGAGGTATCGTCGGTGTGATCGGTCCGAACGGAGCCGGAAAAACAACCCTGTTCCGAATGATCACCGGTCAGGAAAAGCCAGACGGCGGCACATTCCAAGTCGGCAGCACGGTGAAGCTCGCGTACGTCGATCAGTCCCGCGATACTCTGGTCGGTACGAACTCGGTGTGGCAGGAAATTTCTGGCGGCAAAGATCTGATGATGGTCGGCAACAAAGAGATGAACTCGCGGGCCTACGTCTCGCGCTTTAACTTTCATGGCGATGCACAGCAGAAAAAAGTCGGTGAGCTCTCTGGCGGCGAACGCAACCGGGTTCAACTCGCCAAAGTTTTGCAATCAGGCGGAAACTTGCTCTTACTCGATGAGCCGACCAACGATCTCGATGTCAACACCATGAGAGCTCTCGAAGAAGCCCTGCTTGAATTCGGAGGCTGCGCAGTCGTGATTTCCCACGATCGCTGGTTTCTGGATCGGATCTGCACGCACATTCTTGCCTTCGAGGGCGATAGCCAAGTTACGTTCTATCCAGGTAACTTTACGGAGTACGAAGAAGATCGGAAAAAGCGCTTAGGCGAAGAAGCCCTCGTGCCACACCGAATTCGGTATAAGAAATTACATTGATCCCGGCATAGGCGACCCAGATCGCGACGGAGGCGCATCACGTTTTGCTGGTCCTGCCATTTGCTGCTTCTTGCACTTTACTTTTGCCTGAGGAGTGTCGGGCGTGGTCATTGAGCCGGAGCTTGCTTGGGCTTAGGCTGGGTTTTTCACTCCAGAGCCCGCACATCGCCCCGGGCTTTTCGCATGTCAACGCTCGGAGTACCGCCCCGGGCGGTACTCGAACTGGAACGCACCGAGGTTTTTAGCTGACAGCATTGGGCGGTACACCAACGACCGCACCAAGCTGCGCCGGTTTTCAAAAGCCCCCGGGGCGCCTATCCGCTAAGCACCCGCAAACATCCGAGTCTCGTCTGCAATCCTCACGGGCGGTGCGCCTCCGCTTTCGCTGCGAAGGTGCCGCG
>JAYTRM010000208.1:0-9235 GCA_043746165.1 Bdellovibrionales bacterium
CGCCACTGAGGGCGAGAATTAAGGTAGGGAGTTTCCTCCTCTGACCGCAATGAGATAAAATTGAGTTCAAATTCCGTTTCAACATCTTCCCATATAGGAGAAAGCCGCTTCTGCAAATAGTCGCGACAAAAAAGAGCCCATCCATCGCGCCCTTGAAAGTCATAACTCGATAAAAGCTTGCGAAACATTTTGATCTGGCTGACATCCATTTTTGCCGTTTTTTCCTCTGCGACTTTACGTCTATAAGAGGAGCGGTGCGCCTTCAACTTCTCCAGGATAGCGCCGTCAAAAGTAGACTCGCGATCTTCGAGCAGCTCTATAAGGCATTCGGCGATCAACACACGCCTATGGCTCTCTAGAAATTCTGCGCGGACGTTTACATTTGTAAAAATCGGAATTTTGAGAGGGGCAATGAGATCAAAAACTATCTCTGATTCTTCGTTGAATAAATCAAGTGGGTAGGTGGCTGAAAATAAAATCGTGGTGTCGGCGAAGCATCCCGCATGAGCCACTCCCTCGCTCAATGCGGTAGCGAAGTTAGAGAAGACATCAACGCCGGTCAACTTCATTAGGAAATCTCCGCATCGCGATCAGGCTTGGCGATTTTTTTCGCAGGCCCATCTTTAACAGGTTTTTCCTTTTTCTTAAGGGCCTTTATCAATTCTTGTGAAGGCGGTTGATTACGACGCTTGTTATAGGATTCGCGCAAGCGGGCAACCGCGCCCTTTTTAGGAGTTCCGAGGGGTTTTTCCATTCTAACCTCACTTTCTTTAAGTCAATATAACACGACTTTTCGTGCTAGTAACATGCTGAATTTACTGCCAAAAGCGAGGCTCACAAAAAATGCCGAATGAGCCCCGCACGCCAATCCGTTTTACCTGTATCCGTTGGGATTGTACTCCTTGCAAGCATTGCGGTGAAACGCGCTAGGGCAGCCCCAACTCGCGTGCGTCCCCGCAACCGCCTTACTGCGAAGCTCGGCAATCATTCGCCACGGGATGTCCGCTCGTCCGACAAGAGCGCAGCCGATATAAAAAGTCATGAATGCTCCGACCAATGTTCCAATCGCACCTTGAAAGTTCATAAATACTCCTAAAAAAATTTGTTTGTTACGGTGGCCCCAGCAGCGCCGAGGCTCACTTAAATATCAATTCTGCCATACCGAAGAATTGCATTATCGGCACGACGTGTGTCCTGCTTCTGTCCTAAAATAGGAGAAAACAGACGAAAACGGAAGAAAGTAGGAGACACCCAACACATAGGGTCTTGGTTGATGAACACTCACCTAATTCTTCGGAAGGACTCAAAAATCGAGTGATTCCAAAAAATTAGGAAACAGTTCGTCATAGTTTAAAAAATCAATCGTTCCTATCGTCGGCATTGGCACGACGAGTCCATCCTCGACTCTGCAAGTGAACGGCACGACGACGGTTAAAGGCCTGGTCGAGACCGTCGTTCCCGGTGGGACTTGTTCCTCTTCGTACACGATAGATCCAACCACGGGAACGATGTTCACATTGGGTCTCAATGGAGTGTGTGCGATCGCAGTTACAAATCTAGCGGCCGGTCAAAGTTTTACTGTCAAGTTGACTCAATCGAGCACCGTTGCACCGTCATTTAGTGCTGCGTTTAAGTGGCCCGCTGGAACAGCGCCGACTTGGAGCACGACGGCCACTAAATATGACATTTTCGCCTGCGTTTCATTTGATGGCTCAACCCTTCAGTGCAATGGTATGATCGATGAGCGGTGACCTTAAAAAATCAACTTTCGTTTTAAGTTTGCTGGCAATCGGATTGATCAGTCACTACGGCGAGGCCCAAATAACCGCTGCGAAGCGGCTGCTCATGGTCAGACCCAGTCAATCTGCAGCGCCTGCCGCGTTGGTGAGTAGCAGCTCAGGCGCGGCTTCTGCTCCTTCGAGTGCAGCAGTCTTTACAATCACCTCTACGGGCTCCTCGCATTTATTAATCGTGGGTTTGCTTTACACGAGCACCACTCAGTGCGCGACCAGCATCACAGATAATGCGGCTAGTGGAGGCAATTCCTATGCTGAAGTCACCACGGCAGCGACTGATAGCACCGCCGGGAGTGCGGATATTTGGTACGCGACTACCAGCAAGTCAGGCGCGACCACCCTCACGATCAATTCTACCTGCGCAGATTTACCGATTGTTTATTTTTTGGAATTTTCAAATTTGACAGCTCTGGATGCGAGTAACGTAACCAACAATCATACCGCAAGCACGACCGTATCGGCGCCGAGTGTTACGACCACCACCACCCATTCGGTCGTGTTCTCGCTTGCCAGCGTTCAAAACACCATTACGGGACTGCACACGGGAAATACCTTTACCGCTTTGCCAATCCTCGTGGGCGACGACGCCGGTTATTTAATTTCAACGAGCATTTCGAGCTATGCCGGAGTCTGGAATCAAAACTCCTCGGGCACCTATTGCGCGAAGACCGCAGCTTTTAAGTAGACCGAAATTCGATCCGGAGCAGTCATAAGGTTCGGTTATGATATCCATTCCACAATCCATCTGTCTTATGCGAATGATCTGGGCTACAACCCCCTTCTGATCCTTTTAGTCTTTTCTTTTGGGGGACCTCAGATGACAAAAGCGCTAGTATTTTTTCTGCCACTTTCAATCACGGCGCTCAGCGCCTGCTCGGCGCCGTTTAGCGCAAGAGTCACCCAACGCCCCGCGCCTCTGGTTCAGTCGATTGAGGTCCGTGAACTCGGTGCGCCCCCGGCAGCCTCGGTGGCGCTCGCCGAACGCAAGCTCTCTGCCAACCTAGTGGGCGGCCAAGGGCCACTTGCGGTTGATACGACGACCCCATCGTCTTCGCCCATGATCTCTGGGCTGGTCACTTTAAATAAATCGTCGCTTTTTAACCGACTGTTTCTTTATGGTTCAGACCTGCAGTATTCGTCTGTCGGCGATAAATCGACGGACACAACAGAGCAAGCGATGGCGGTTGGTCACACTTTAGTGACGTTTGATGTTCTCGACAGCACCTTGCGCATGATTGCCGACCAGCGAGACCAGTTTGAATCGGACATTGATCATCCGTCGCGGCTCATCGCCACGTTTCCGATCGTAAAACAAGAGGCAGACACGCTGACCATCGACGTTTCTGCGGCTTCGCCGGTTCTTAACACCGTCATCGCCGACGTCAAGGCCCCAGCTCCGCGCACGTCGTGGGTGCGCTCGGTTCAGTTCGTAGCTGAGGGCGAGTACCTCATGTATGAGACAAGCCTTGAGATGCCAGACGGCACGATCGCAGAATTTATGGAATCGGTTTTTCCGCGCGATAGCGTCGTGCCGAAAGATTACAAGCCCCTATTTGATGAGACTGAAATTAATCCGATCATGGAGCGCTTTCGTTTTCTCGATGACAGCAAGATCTTTACTGATCTCGCTGGCAAGCGTTCGCAGGTGAAACTCGCTTCGCGTTTTCAGTCGCCAAAGGTCACCGGTAAGACGATCGACTGGTACGTGACACCAAATATACCTGCCGAATTTATTCCCGTTGTTAAAGACGCAATCGAAGCGTGGAACCGCTACAGCCAGAAAATGTGGGGTAAGGATCTCACTCGCTTTGTCGGCCCGCTTCCGGCCGGTATTAAAATTGGCGATCCTAGGTTCAACGTTGTCAATTGGGATTCGGTCGCAGAGGCCGGAGCTGCGTACGAATCACAAGCGGTCGATCCCCTCACGGGCCTTCAATCGCACTCACTGATTTACCTGCCTAAAGCCTGGATCAATATCGGCAAAGAATTCTGGACGAACGCTGGCGAATCCGAAAAGCAAACCGCCCGCGCAGAAGCCCTAAAAGCTCGCGTCGCACGAGGATCTTTCCTCGGCCAAAAACTCGGCGTCACTTGTTTTGAAGATCCTTCGGGCAAAATTTCGCTCGAGTCGCGCCTTTCGCCCGACGTATTTGCCAAAGAGTTACTGCGTGGAACGCTCTTTCACGAAGTCGGACACTCGCTCGGTCTCGCCCACAACTTCAAAGGCTCGCTGTCGCTTGACCCGAGCGATAACCAGTCGTCGTTTTCGACTTCTATCATGGACTACAACGAGTATCAGCTTGAGGGCGCGGCCTTTGATCAACCAACCGGTTGGAGTGGGCCATTGCTCGAATACGACCGACAAATTATCTCGGTTCTCTACAATGATGGCACAGACATCTCGGCTTCAGACCTCAAAGTTCCAGCTTGCGATGACGAAGAGGCCGACTCAACTACTGGCGGAGTCGACCCGCTCTGCGTTCGCTACGACGCCGGTCACGATCCGACCCAGTACTTTTTAGACACCATTGCTCTCGTCAAAGACGAGTCGGCACAGCTTCGCGTAACGAGGAGCCTGCCACTTGCGATTAAAGGTTTAGCTTCAGAGCTGAAAGATGCAGTTTCTCACCCAGCAGCCAGCCCGGCATCTGAACTCGCAGCTGTAAATAGCGCAAGTGAACTGGCTTCAGCAATCGACGGCAAGGTCAAAGAGCTCACGGGAGTCATTTCAATTTATTTCAGCAGTGGGCACCAAAGCATAGCGAGCACAGCCGTCGGCATTGTTCGCGACCTCAAGCAGTTTCAAGAATCAACTTTGCCCGCTGATTTTTCTGAATCCGACGTGCGTACCAGGGCGATTCAGGGTCTGCGCTACGTCACGACTCTTCAGTCTTTTGAGCCGGCCGTTCATACAGCGATCGCGAGCTACAAACAGCAATTACTCGCCTGGGCCGAAGCTTCTCCGTATTACGCCAGTCTCGGCCCTGACGCCCAAACTGCTTTCGCGTCAGTCATCGATCAGGCCGTTAGCAAAGCAACCGATCAAATCGCGCCCGCGATCACAAGCAAGCTTCGCACGACGGTCTTTAAGGCCCTCACTGCGACTCCCGCAGCACCCTACGCTTTTTACACCGATGCCAAGGGCCTAAGTGTCGACTTCGAAACGGAAGTGGCGACAACTCTTGCCCAAGCCGTCACCCAGCCTCTGACGGGTGGCGCTTTGCGTCCTCTCACAGAACGATTAACGGCGGCAAAGAGTTTGAAATCGTTTGCGGCTACGGCCGCCGGTCCGGCGATTTTTAAGGACGCGGTGACTGCCGTGAAACTAGAAATGAAGAATGCGCATGATCTCGACAGCCGCAACAATGCGCTGAAAGTTTTAAATCAGTTGACCGAAGTCGACGTAAAGCCAGAGGCGGCACCGTAGCTTTTATAAAAAAGCTTTTATAAAAAGGTCAGTGGCAAGCGTTGAGCTGGCTCGCAAGCTCAACGCCAATCAAAGTCTTGAGCGCCGGCCCCGATAGAATTGGGCTTTCACCATCGCCCTCTCCCTGGCAATTGAGGCGTTTGCAGATCACAGTCTTAAGCCGGTGGGCCCTGCCAGCCGGCACAATTAGAACGCGATCCGCGCGACTTGAGTCGCGAATATTAATGAATTTGTAGATCAGTGATATCGAGCCGTCTTCTCTCACACGTGCCGAACCGTAGCTTAACGCATAGTCGGCAATGTGAGTTTGAAGAAGGAGGCCGATTCCAGCTTTCTCCTGGGCGGAGAGCATGACAGCAGGTGGAATCTCGTGAAGGCTCAAACCTTCATAGGGAGTCGCCTTAAATTCTCTCAGGAGTGCCGAGCGGGCTCTTTTTCGATCATTCAGTTCTCTCGAGCCTGCCAGAGTTTGGTAAGGATTTTTAATGCGAAAAATAGGGCTCTCGACCGAGTACAGTTTGGCATAGCCGAGGTAGTCGCCGCGACTTTCAAACACCCTGCAGGTCGCTCGAGCCTGGCCCGATATTGCGAGTAGAGCTGCGAGGAATGTGAGCAGCATAACTGAGGCTGCCACGCGCCTTGCGCGATGAATATCGAATCTCATTTTCTCTCCCAAACACGTACAACAATTCACACAAGTAATTAAAACTCGCTCTTGCGCTATCGGCGATTGTGCAATTTAGAAACCAGGTCTCTAAGCCCCGACACACGATCTGGTGAGGTCTGATGCCGTCAACATGTCGAACTTTTTTGCACAAGGTCGCCCTTTGCGGACTTCCAAAACCTAGTTCTTCTAGAAAAAACCTAGCAGGCTTTTGAAAAAAAGATTTGCAGGCTGTTCAAAAAGGTCCAGATGCGAGGCGGGCCTCGCCAGCTCGACTGATGCGTAGTTCCTCTACGCCGCCGGGAGAACTGGCGAGGTCCAACGAAGTCAGATGGGCCTATTTCAACAGCCTGCTAGTTGTTCCAAGGATTGGCAGTAAACAGCAGCTGTTGCCACCGTTCAAAAGCGTCGCGTTTTTTTTCGGTCTCGAGTGATTCTGGCGTCACTGGCTCGGGACTCGAGCCGAAATCCTTTAAACTCGCTTCAAATTGAGTTCGCAGCTGGAACTCTTGTGTGGGAGAGAGTTTGAGCCCGACCGTTAATTCAAAGTTTCCATCGAGCGCAAGGCGTGTCAGATCGGCACTTCCAAGGAAAAGTTGATTGTCGATTTTGACCATTCGGGCGTGATTGTAATCCAGTTCGGAAAGAAAAGATGTCACCGGAATGCCACTGGCTGGCAGCATTGAAGTCGCTGTTTTATTTTTAGGCTCGGTCACAAGTTGGCCGTGGCTCCAAATTCGGATCGGTGCTCCACAAAGTGCGACTCGCACATCGAGACTCGGATTTCGTCTTTTCGCTGCAACCAGCTCGTGCAAAAGAACCGGATCACTAAACTCGTAGGCAGAAATCAGGACGCTCTTTTGCGAAGCTCGAAGCGCTGATACTAAAATCTCTCGAAGGTCTGCCTCCTGAGTTCCGCGCCCAATAAGGCGCAGCCGCGAAGTCACTCCTGACGCAGTCTGATCGATGTCCTCTTGTTGATGAGGCCCCCCAGCAAAGAGATCCCAGTCGCTGGCAAAGAGGCGACTCCCTTCTGTGCCAGCATCGGTTAAGATCACGCCCGACTCAATGTTAGTTACATATTTATCGAGATTGGCACTTGCGACGAAGACCTTCCTTCCGCCGTCGATGACGATGAGCTTGCGATGCAGGAGCGACCGCCAATAACCCGCGAGAGTTGCCATTTTCGCGCCGTCGGAAATGCTAACGATAATGCCAGAGGCTTCTAACCGCGAAATAAGTGCGAGTACTTTATCGCGCGATTTTTCGTCTTTTTTGAGATCGCGAGAATCTAGAATCACGCGAACTCTGATGCCGTTTCTTGCTTTTTCTAGGAGCGTATCTTGCGCCATTTCGAAGTCCAAATGCGAAGTTTCAAGGTCGATGCTGACCTGAGCCTCGCGAAGTATTTCAGTCATCTTTGCCTGCATGTTCTGACCCACGAAAACTTCTGCCGCGACCGGAGGGCTATCCACAATACGGCGGTAGTGCTGTTCAAACACTTCGCTCATTCGCGCTTCAGCAAACCATTTTGAAAGACTCTGGTCCAATTTTTCGAGGCGACTCGCAGAGCTCGATGTCTCTGAGCTGGAAATGAGTTTTTCGACAGAAGCGACATATTGCTCGGTCGCAAGACTGAGGCGCAGCCTCACAGCTTCTCTCTCTGTGTTGTTGAGGAAATCGAGCACCGGATGATCCGCAAATGGCCGCAACGGAAATAGCAGACGAAGAGCCACGGGCGCACTTCCTGAAGGAATGCCGTATTCTTTGGCGAGGTTTGCCGCCATGATTCTGACGAAGCCTTCCCACTCACGGCTTCCAAGTTTCGCGCCGAACCGAGCTCGCTGGCGGAGCAACCGCCAACTCAAAGTTTCAACGGTTGCAAACGGATCGAACTCAAACATTCGCTGAGATTCAATGAGTCGCTTCAGATCTGCCGATTCCTCTGACTGCGCTGTGAGGTCATGATTCGTCTGCCGGTTAGCTTCAGCCCGCAATAGAAAAGCGCGGTCTGACTCAGAGAGCGGGCCGTTTCGGTCGCGGCTGAGAGATACGAGAACACCGTGCTCTGCAGCTATCGATTTCTCCATGTCAGCAAAGAGCGCCCGGTCAGACTGAAAAAGCTGATAGCCGGCACTGAATCGGCCTTGAAATTCCGATAGCGCCGGGCCACCAGGTCGGAAAATCTCTTCACAGCGTTGAGGCGTGCTCGCCCCAACCGACACGGAGACCGAAAACGCCACGAACAACAAAGCCGCGGCCTGAGGTAGGAGCTTAACGATTAAAAGGCTGACGAGGCTCGAGCGCAAAGTGTCCGCCTCCTCGTGCGGTGCGACTTTTCTCTTCAGGGATCTCATGGGCTCTCAATACTGGAGTAGGTGCAAGAGAGAGACCATCAGTACCCCTTGGGCCCAGGGCACGGGCCTCCTTAACTGTCGAATATTCGTTCATGTGACCAGCGTGGGACGTCTCGTGGCCCTTCGGGCGCCTCGAAGACTGCAGTCATTAAGTTTGTTTTGATCTAGTATTTGTCCCTGAAAAAAGAGTTCCAGCTAATATTCGTGATGCACCTGCATGATGACCTTGCCCTCTGACGATACTCGCAAACTCGGAGGTCAATCGGCAATACATAACGCGAGAATTCAACAGGCCCATTTGAATCTTGACCACTTTAGACAAGGCAATAAACTTTAGGCCATGAAACGACAAATATTTACTATCGATGTTGGGTTTAACGATATTGAGGTTCCGCCACTTGTCTACTACGTGTTTGAGAAAAACGTCGAGGCGGCGACTGAGTGCCTCAAATCTGGAACCGACGTCAACCAAAAGTGTGCCGATGGAAATGATGCTCTCTTTTGGGCGGCCCACAACAATGACCTAAGCATGCTTCGGCTTCTCAAAAAATATGGTGCTCTAACAGAACTTACTCAAGCTCGATTTGAGCTTCTTTTTTTGTGCACGAATGCTACTGATGAGATCGAGCTTGTCGATTTTTGGTGGAATATTGGCCATGAGAAGTTTACGGCGCCTTTGGCGACACTTCTTTTCGGTGCCGTTCGCTCTCTGAGCGTTGCAAAAATAAACTTTTTTTTGGAGAATGGTGCAGATCCAAATATTTTCTTTGGGCAGGATGATGCCTACGCTCCGGCTTTAAACAGCTTACACCTGGCGGCAAAGCAAAACTCATTGGAAATAGTAAGACTCTTGTTGGATTCTGGTGCCGATCCAAATCTGAAAACCTCGAATGAAAAGCCCAAGTTACTTGATGCGACACCAGGTGGGCCAGGGCTGACCGCTTTGGAAATCAGTTGCAGCTTAAAGCATCTTTCTCCGCAAGAACGCGGT
>JAYTRM010000209.1:0-2975 GCA_043746165.1 Bdellovibrionales bacterium
TCGCCGCCACGACCCCGATTCGCTTTTCTTCAGAGCGCTCGGAGCCTGCGTTAACGCGCAGCCCAAGACCTCACATGGACTTTTGAGATAAGCATTCAATCGAGTTTGAAGATGAGGTGAGCAACTTTTTCTCCTTCGAAAAGAGTGTAACCTATAGGTTGCACTCTTTTCGAAGGAGAAAAAGGCAGAGACCAAGGCCCAGCTTCAGGACCGATCTAATGCCTCGTTGGCAACGCGATCGGCTTCGCGGTTGAATTCACGCCTGACGTGTTCAAACTTCAACTCCTTGAAATTCCCTTTTAATTGCAAAACTTTTTGGTACAGGGGCTTGATGACGTCCGACTTTACTTTATAGAGACCCGTCATTTGCTTCACCATCAGCTCACTGTCACTGCGGAGTAGGATCTTCTCGCAGCCGCGAGTTTGAGCGATCTCGAGTGAACGCACCACGGCCGTGTACTCAGCAAAATTATTAGTTTGATGACCGAGTTTCTCGCCGACTTCGTCAACGACTTGATTGTCGAGGTCGGTCACGTAAATGCCGACCGAAGCCGGTCCCGGATTTCCGCGGCTGGCTCCATCCGTATAGATAATGACTTGCTTGGGCCAGGACTTTGCGGGTTGATCTTTCACTTTGTGATCTCCATCCCACGACTTTCGTCGCACAGACGAGTCTTACGCAACCGAAAATTCAAAACTCGATGCTTTTGCCTGTCCTTTTGACAAAAAGGCCTGCGTTATCTTTTCGCTGAATAGTTCGTGGGCAAATTTCAACCAATCGTAGTTTAAGTGCGAGCGGTGCCTGGCCAAGAATTCGTCACTATCTGCTAAGCCATGTAAATAACTCAAGATCCTCGACCAATGTCCGATTTAGTTGAGGTCAGTTCATTTCCTTCGTCGGTAGCTGACCGGTAACTTGCCGGCAATTTAACAAAGGAGTCCTGCGTGCAACTCAAAAGTACAATGACCGCTTCATCTGTACTGTTCGTCGCGAGCGCGCTCTGTGCTTGTAACCCAATGGCCGTCTCCATGGCGCCAAAACAACAAGCCGCGACCTCTACGGGCTCCGCTCCTCCGACTCCAGTCGTTGCCGCTGCCAACTACACCTGTCTCGATAATGTCGCCGACTTCGAAATTCGCACCTCGGTCACCGATTTTGAACTTACGGGAGGCGGAGGCTTGAATCTTCAACTCAATATTCCGAATCTTCCGATTTCCGGCATCGCCCTCGGGTTCAACTACACGGGTGGCAAGTTAGACATGACCATGAGTTTGTGGCAGCCCCTCAATCCTTCGATTTATATCGTCGAAGCTCCCGGACTAGGCACGACGGCGAACTTCAAGATCTCGGCTGCGGTTTTTGCCGTCATCGCGAGTGTGGGGCTCTCGTTTAACTCTTCGACTCCGCTTTCTGACCTCACCGACCAGGCGCTCACCGACAACATGACCAATCTGACGACGGCCCTCGCTCAGATTCAACTTCCCTCGTGGTGGACGCATATCACTCAAATGGATAATCAGACGGGCTTCTATATTCCCGTAGGCTCCACAGGCGGAGTTTTGGTCGGCGATCAGTTCAACGTGATGGACGCGAGTTATATTTTCAGCGGAGGTTCTGCCTGCGTGGGCACGCTGCAAATGCAAAGGATGAACTCGACAACTCCGATCGCTACCGGCACGGTCACTCAAGTCAGCACAACTTCGGCCTACGTGAAAATCACGAGCGCAACCGGACCTCTCGCCGCATATAATTACGTCACGTACGGAAAGCTCGCGCAGGGTCGGACTTCACTTCCGTATTCTCTTCGTGTCGGCCCGATCGCAACGCCTCTGATTCCGTTTTCGACCGGCACTAACTCGGTCACCAATGTCGACCTGACTCCGTACCTCACGTCGCAGCTGCAAACGTTGTTGCCAGCGAGTTACAAGGACCAGTTTTACATGCATAACTAATTACATTTCCTGGCGGCTCAGATACCAGCTGAGATTGAGCCGGCCGTCACATGGATTTTTTGATGTACGCGGTAATAAACTCGCGCTCCATTTTGCGTAGAACCTTGTAGTGCTCTTCGCCCTTGACGGCTTTTTTGAGTTCTACGAGGTCTTCTGCTTCGGCTGACCGCAGGCGGCTCAAACCCTCATCGAGGTAAACTGCGTCGATTGAGCCCCGCAAAGCTTTCAGGCGCTGGATTAGGTTCGTCTCTTTCGAAACGAACTGCACGATATCCTCTTCGCTCAAACCTAGGGGTCTCAGGAATTCAATGTTATTGAGCTTCAACGTCCATTTTTCCGTAGCCGACGGATCAGTCTTCGCTTCGAGGTAGCCGGTCATGTAAAGGACATTGTCAGTGTAGTTATCGCGATATTCCGGCGTTTGGGCGGGATTGTAAAGCGATTGGATGCGCCGAGCTTCCATGATCTTTCCAGCCCCGCCATCCTGTGGATGGCTCTCGAGGTAGCCAGTGAAAGTCGGTCCGTAGATGATCGCTAGCGCTAGCAGGGCAACACCGCCTGCGATCTGCGTTCGTCGAATCCACTTCTTTCGGTTGGTTTTTTCTTCTTGAGTCGGCACCGCGACCGCCGCCAGGTTAATCGAAGAATTTTCACCAAGCATGGTGCGCTCGACAACCTCGCGAACAGCACTTTTGAGAGCTTGCTCGGCACCTTCGGGGTTCTGAATCCAGCCTTTCATTTTAGGCAAAATGCCGTCATGCAGGCTTTCTGAAAGTTCAACTACGCGAAGCCGCTTTGCCTCATTGAATCTTTTTTCTTCGAGACCGATCAGCGCCTGCGTTTCTTGTGTGGTTTTGAGTCGGCTTTTCATTAGCTCGCTCGCCTGGGCTTCTTTTTGCTTTTCGTAATCGACCATCAAGCGCTCGCGTAAATCCTTTATCTCGACCTGAACTCGGGCAAGGCCATCAGCTCGGCTCGCGATAAACTCTTTCATTTCGTGTTCCGCAGCTGTACGTCGTGCT
>JAYTRM010000210.1:0-4512 GCA_043746165.1 Bdellovibrionales bacterium
ACTTGAAGACCACAGACGTTCCACTTCCCTCGCTTCTGTCTCGGAACCGACCTCTGATAATCTGTATATCAGCGGTTCGCGAGTTGAAGGAAATGGTAGCGAGAAGCGGACTTGAACCGCTGACCTACGGATTATGATTCCGTTGCTCTAACCAGCTGAGCTACCTCGCCCCAAAAAATCTATCTCAAACGATGGAGCGCAAAATTACTTTTGATTCGCTGGCTCGTCAACTCGTTTAGGCGCCACACTTGATGACCTTTTGATATATTAAGCACAATTAATAAGCAGTTCTTTGGTCTAGTTCTTTCGACTCACGTTTTGTAGAGGGAGGGCAACTAGCCATTGGTGTTGACAGATGATGTAAGGTTGACTGCAATCACTCCGTGGCCGGGATCGAAATTTTCACTCACGATCGCCTAGCCGACCAACAACCAAGGAAGGAAACTTATGAGACTCAACCTTAGAGCTCTTCTGCGCCTATCCGTCTTCGCCCTTATGTCGACGGTGATAGCCGCTAGCGTCTCAGGCTGCAGCCCCCACGGCGACGCCGTCATCAGTAACAAATTAAGCTTGAATCAGGGCGGTAGTCGCGACGTTGCGAAGGCCATTCAAGGGCTTAACGTCGTCGACGAAGACGGCAAAGCCATCGCTGGTGCGCAGATTTTAATCGGAACAAAACTCAATGCACCCTTTGCAGGTAACTTCGTCACGACCGACGGCACAGGGCACATCGATCTTCCCGCAGCGTGGACCGATGCGGAACCGCTGACAGTTGCCGCCAAAGGTTTTGTCCGCGCGACTTTCTTTGGGCGCATGCCTGGCGACACGACACTCACGATTCGCCACTCAGCAATGGGGCCTGAGAAGTTTGAACTCAGCGGCGAGACGACTGGCTATGGGGACATCAAAGACGGAATCGTCGAAGTCGGAATTATGCTTCCTACCTTCACACGCGGGCAGCTTAGCATTTTTGATCCGCTCTCAATCATCAATTCCGACACCGACACGATGGAAGTGATGGGGAAATCAATCGAAATTCCGAGCAACATCGCCATTCCGCCTCAGCAGCAGACTTATTATTTCCCGCTCACCTTCAGCAAGCCGAAATACCGTTACCAATTCAACTACCCGCATACCTACAAAGTGTCGGCCGCGCACGTGACGATACCCACCCAGGACCTCGTCGATTCCGTTCAGGGTGGATTGAAAGTTTTCAAGCTGCTCAACAAATTGACTTTTGTGGGCGGAGGAATGGGAAATGCGAACGTCACGAGCGAAAACACAAGTCTCGACATCCCGATCAACCAGACGGCGTTCTCGCCGATGGTTTCGGTCACCGCTCCGAAGTTTGCCAGTAATCAACAGATGGTCACGGTAGCGACCGAAGAAAATGCCGGAATTTACACGGTTACCGACGCAAAAGTTTTAGCTTCGGGCGAATCTACGACTCTTAACGCCCCGAGTGCCAGGGGCGCAGTGATCGCGGTCTTGCGTCCGATCCAGCAGCACGAAACCACCACGGGGCCGCAAAACTCAATTTTCTCGGCGGTTATTTCGAATAACGAAGGTGCCATGACACGCGCGCCGGTCGACTTCCTTGAAGCCGTGAAGCCGCCTCAGGTTTCGAATGCTAATATTAACGTGATTCCGCCGAAAAAGTTTCACGGGATTGAGCCGATGATGACTTACGCTCTGCTTTCAAAAATCGAACTCATTGACCATGGAAAATACAAGCTTGAAAAGAAAACCCCGGAGTGGGAACTTTATGCAAGCGACTGGGTTGCAAACATCAACCTTCCGACATGGCCGACTGCTGATTTTTACGATGACTCCGGCGACGATTCAAACGCGGAGCCGAAAGCGTCCAGCAAGCGTTGGGAAACCATGTTCGCTGGGCAATATGGAGCCAATGCGACCGCGATCCTCGCTGGTCCTCAAGCTCTAGAGAAAGTGACACATGTTACCCGCAGTGCGGTGGACTTATAAGCATTTAGTTTTTTTCGGCATGGCAACCACGTTTCTCACGGGTTGCCAGACGGCCTCCGACCAGCTCAATCGTAAGCTTCGCGTCGGAGAGCCCGTCATCAAAGTTTTCTTCGCCAAATACGAAGAAGTCGAGTCGGCGCTCAAGCTGGCGATGCTCAAGTATCCCCAACGCGTCGACAACACCGAAGCGGGAATTTTCGAAACCGATTACGTCAAAGGCGATCTGCGCTTTAAAGCTCCCCAGGATAGCACCGAATATTCAAGCGGCTATAGGTATCGCATCTTAATGCGGCTCGTGCGTGGCAAGACCGAGGCACGCCAGGCAGTCAAAGTCGTCGTGCTCAAACAGATCGAGATGGCGGCGGATTTTTTTGCTGATCCCGACAACAAGCAAAGCGATGGGATTGAGGAAGAAGTAATTCTTTACCGCATCGGCCGCGAACTCACCATTTCGCGCGCACTACAAAAAGCCACGGAAAAACAAAACAAAAAAGATATGACTCCAGATGCCTCGTAATTCGTTTGTAGTCTCGACAGTCAGTTGATTCAGTGGCCGAGCGAGCGCTCTTTCCACCACTTCAGCCAGCGACTACGCCGTACGGGTAGCGAATCGTGATCGTCGGCGCCAAACCTGAGACCCGTCAAACGCTCGAGTGCTACGATCGACGCGGGATGAAGAGTGTCATCAGGATCCTTAAGAAGTGCGATGAATCGTCCCTCGGAACCGGGAGATTCGAGATGGGTCAGGGCCTCGGCGATCCGTCTGCGAATGTAAAGACTTTCCCTACCTTGAAAGTTTTCGCGCGCGGCAAGAGTTTTCCACAAAAGCATGATGCTAGATTTATCATTGAGCTCATCGAGCACGCTTACCGCCGCCACGCGCACGACCAGCGCTTTATCGTCGAGCAACTTTTTGGCCCAATTGATGGCGAGTTGTCGGTCGACGTTTTGCGCGCCGATAAGTCCGGCGTTGCGCAAAAACCAATCCTTACTCGAAAGTGCGTATTCAAGATCCGGAATGCTCTCGTCACCGCCAACTTCGGCAGCTGCTGTTACGGCCCGCCACCGTGACTCCACCGAAAGGCCGTCGTCTTTCATAATCTCAACTAGATTGCGATAGCCCTGCGGGCCTTGATCTTGAAGCTCTTCTAAGCGTTCATCGGTCGGCATGTTTAACGCGGCTTTGGTTTTTGCCAGAGAACTGGTCAGAGAACTGGTCAGAGAACTGGCCAGAGAACTGCTCAAAGAATTGGCCGGCGAATTGGCCGGCGAACTGGCCGGAACACGAGACTGACTGGGAACTGCAGCGTAAGAGACCACCGGAATTGTCAGTGAGATTGACGCTGGAAACACAGAGAGTGTAAAAAAAATAATCGAATGCAGTTTCATTGTTCCTCCATGAACAGCAAGTTTCAACCTTCAGCCGCTTTTTTATCGAAGGTGGCGAGCAGATCATCTTCCGGTGCGAGATCGGAGCTTGCGCCTTTGAGCGAGTCGACTTCGGCCAGTAACTTGTCCGTATCGAGCAGGTCTTCCAGAGCGCTTCCACTGTCCGCAGCGGCGGCACTCTCGACCGCAGCCGTAAGTGATTCAACTTCGCTGATGATCTTGCTTGTGTTGAGGTCGCCCGCGAGTGGGTCTTCGCTTGCAACGGCGAGTGCTCGAGGCTGCTCAGGCTCAGGCGGCGATGCGGGCTTGAGGGGTGTAGGTACCGTTGCTTCTTGCGAGGTCGCCTCGACAGCTGCCGAAAACTGTTTGACCACGTCGTCTTCGGGATCAAGTGCGAGCGTATCTGCTTTTTCAAACGACGGTATCACTAAATGCTGAGCTTCGGGTTCAAGCGGTGCCGTCGAGGAAGCGGCGCCTAATTGCGGCTTCGCTTTTAAGAGGGCCAACTCTTCTTTGAGTTTCGCGTTCTCTTCCTTAAACATCGAAAGATCGGCGATGTCATCTTCAATAATTTCGTACTCAGCCAGTCGAGCTTGAAGCTCTTCAATCTTTACTTTGTATATTTTCAGTTCATCTTGAAGGCCTGAATTGGCCGCATCGCCTGACGCCGCCGACGCGGCGGCCCGGGCATCGGCTAGTTCTTTGCTCAACTTTTCAATTTGGGCTTCGCTTGCCTGTACAGAAAGCTGCAATGTCTCGATTGACCGGCCGTCGTCGGTGGTGGATTCCGAGGCGCCGCCCGCTTGTCGAGACGTTGCAGTGATTCCATCCCCAGACCGCGCTGAAATCGAGATCGGCTGCGTCGCCAAAACGCGTTTCAGCGCCCCTTCGATAGCGGTCACATCGACCACTCCACCATCTTCTGATTCCGAACGATTGCCAATCGAACGAATAAGAAGAATCATGCACGTGGTAAAAAACAGTGCGAGCGTCGTTCCAACCACGGCGATGTAGTGCTCAGCGATATAAAGTACAAAGAGACTAAAACTCATGTCTCGTTATTGTCTCGTGACAAGTTCATAAACTCAACGGGGGGCCCTTGCGAATTTGCCCCTCGGGTGCCGTCAAATGAAAAAC
>JAYTRM010000211.1:0-1900 GCA_043746165.1 Bdellovibrionales bacterium
CAAGTGAACTTGGTCAAGCAAGATCAATGCCGATAAAGTGGCGGCTGCCTTGGGCTTTTAAGCGCTGCGAATCCACAGCTAGGTTCCGAGGAGGCGGAAGGTTGTCACTTTGTCAATTTTGACGACAGTTATTTTTCTTGGATTGGCTACGGCATTATCGATGACGGCGGCACCGAGTCTCGATTTGGTGCCGCGCCGTCGAATTTAAGCTTTCCTTACTGTTTTGAATAGACGACAGATTGATCTACTGCTGCGGGACGTTTATCGACCGAAGACTTGTCTTGTCCGTTTTGGACCAGACCGAATTTGATGTGATCGCCATCGATTTCCGAGATGTCATAGATCACACGCGGAGTTTTGATCCAGCAGCGAGCGACGACGTAGTCGGCCGAAGATTGCGCAGTGACATCTTTCGATGCGCCAGCCGCCCAGTCAGCAAAACCACAAGCCTTAATATCATTGAGCTTCTGAGCTCCATCAGGAGACACAGGCATGATCGCGACCGACTGATAGGTCAGCGTCAGCGCATAGACGTTATCGCTCACCTTGTCACCGACTTGGTAGCTGCCGTTTTCCGTGATGGTGATCAGCGGAGTCGCGCAATTAGCATCGTTGCTCAAAGTCGTTGTGTGCTGCAAGCTCGAGCCCATATCATATTTTTCTGTTTGCGACGGAATCTGAAAAATGCTTAAGAGCGTGCCCGTTTTATTGCAGGCGCTGACCCACTTCTGTTGGAGCATTAATGTTTTGACCTGTTTGTCTGTTTGTCCACCGACGGCTGTCGCTGCGTCATTGGTATTTTTACAGGCGCCAAGTGCCGCAGCACAAAGCGAAATACTTAAGATGTTTTTTAGCTGAGTCATTTTTATCTCCCTGGAAAATGAGGTGTCTTGTCAACGACCGAAGCGGTGTTGAAAATTTGCGCGAATGCAGGTCTGCAAATTTCCGAATTCGGAGAGCAAGCGTGATGCCAGCGACCAGCTCAAGGCTCCCTCGCCTTGAGCGAAAAGCGCGGGGAAAAATGCCCCGGCAGCCGCTCACGATCTGAAGAAACGGGACACCCTGGCAGAAAAGGTGATCGTTTCGAGCTCACTTTTGCTTGCTCCCGTAAACATCTTTGGACGCTTTATAATACTCGATGTGAAAGACGCCCATTTCGTTTTTAAAAGCATCGATTCCTTCATGCACTTCAAGGTCGGAGTCAATTTTGGCTGGGTTCGCTTTAGAATTGTCATACTGAAATTCTGCGAGAAAAGCTGATCCAGCGGCTGCAAATACCGGCTGATCGAGCTCGTAACGCTCGCGATTTTTAAACAAATAGCGACCCGAATAAATAATTTTCTCTTGCCCCGAGGGACTGCGAAGTTTCAATTGGGCCCACTTTCCGCGCCAGTGCATGTGGGCACCAATAGCGGTGATCAACATCGAATGCTTCACGGGCCGGCTTGTGCTCACGGAAACTTCTTCCTGCCGCGGTGAAATGACAAAGTCGTGGGCTGCAAAGTCACGCAAGCGATATTCGGTGAGTCCTCGGCCGCTGCGGGAGCCGCTGAGATTCAGTGCGAGCTTCTCGGTCTCGAGTTTTCCGCTCGGCGCGAAGTGGATTTCAAGATACACAAAAGAGCCCTTCGGAATGCGATAGCTAAATCCCGGGCTCATCAGATTCGGTTGAAGGCTCAGCGCCGGCACGCGAATGACATTGTAGATATCGTGAATCTGCTCATATTGAGGTTCAAAGATACCCGACGAAAGATCCAGGGGCTTTTTCATGACCACCACGGCCAAGTGTTGGATCACGCTGAGACTAACAATCCCCCACCAGAGGTGGGGGGATTGAAAAGTGTGAACCGCTCAAAGCGGTTAAAATTCGGGCCGCTCACGAGCGGCTATGCCGCCTAAA
>JAYTRM010000212.1:0-5704 GCA_043746165.1 Bdellovibrionales bacterium
CGTGGAGGTTGTTTTCTTTTTTGACGCTTGTCCGCTGGGCTTGGCGGGCCCAGAATCTGAGTGTCCCGTTTTTGAAGACGGGTTGCTATTTTTCTTAGAGTCATTTTTCTTGGCCATCGCCAAAAGCCTATACGAGACCGCTAGGAGTTGTTAATCGGTTTCAGCTCTGCCGACGCCCCGCGCAAGCAGGAGGAGTTGGATGTAAACTTGATTGCTGAGGCAAAGTTTGCCATGAATTGAGCATGATACCTCCTGATCAAGTACCCAACGTATCTTCTGACGTGATTCACCGCCGAATGCCCGACGGAACTCTCTTGATTTTAAAGTCGGGAGAGTTTTTTCGAGTCGATGGAGTTGCTGTCGATCTCTTTAGCGCCGTGGATGGAAAAAAGAGTGCCGCTTCGATTTGCAGCAAAATAGCAGAAAAGCATGGCGTGGAGCCCAAAGCTTTTTTTGACCAGGCCGAAGCGGTCTTCTCTTCAATGAAAGACCTTGGCGTTCTTAGCTTTGACTGAATGTCGGCTCGAAAGCGAGACGATGTGATCGTAACCAGTCGTGGTGCATGAGCTGTGCCGAATACTGAGCGCAGATTTCGCTTAGGCAATTGTGACTGTTGAGTTTGATGTCGAGAAACGGACTGAGTTTTTCGTTCTGATGGGGCTCAAATCGGCTGAAATGAAAAAATACCAGAGGTAATGTCTCATTCACCCAGTAGCGGCCAGCGCGATAGCTCAAGCGCCGCTCCGATAGATTCCAGTTGGCGACGTTGTAACCTGGATCTTTGTGAACTCGAACTTCACTAAAAAGGTGAACTCCGAAATCCAGCCATTTTTGGTCGTCGTACAGGCCCTGATCGAGATTTCTTTTGCAACCGAGTTGGGTGCGGTGACTCCACCAATCGATAAATTGACGAGTTTCATCACCCTTTTTCATGCCGAAAAATCCGAGATTGAAGATGCCTGCAAGATTGATCTTAGCTTCGTGAAGAACTTGTTCGCGCTCAGGTTTGAGCAAACGAGTCAGTAAATGTGGAGTCAGAAGTATGCCGGCTGACTTCATCGTTTCAAGTGCCGATGTCAAAGGATGAAAGAAATAAAGATCCGTGTCGCAGTAAAAAAGCACATTCTCGGCCGCTGCAACTAGGAGAAAACGGGCCAGCCGTGTTTTCATAATGCACGCGATTTCAAAAGGAGAATGGGCCGCTAACAACCCAACGTATTCTCTCTTTGTGACACCAATCTGCTCGACGTTCAAAGTTAAGGTATTTTCGCCGAGCTCAAGACTGCCACCCAGCGGCGGATCAAGGATGAGGACGTAGGCCCTCAGACCGGGATGTTGAGCGCGAAGCGACTCGAGTGTCGTATTGAGGAAGCTCAGGCGATTTCTTGTAATCACGAAGAACACAGCAAATTCCATCATAGCCTTTCAGCAGGTCACAATCCATTCAACCGAAAACAATCCTCGCGGAAAATTCAGCTCGATTTCTGCTACTGCATCATTGCCTGTAATTTTGTAGACACCCTCGCCTTTGATGACCTCAAAAATATTTTGCGCACGCGTTCCCGTCGCTGAGATTCGAGTGAGTTCAACCTCGGCTTTGGCACCGGAGCTCATCTTCACTTGGACAGTACGTCCACCGGCACGTCCGCCGTCGCGTCCACAGCTGCGACCGTCTTCGCTAACGGCAGAGAGGCGCAGCCGATGTGGACCCTTTTGCGAAGGCACTTGCCCCGAAAAAAGAGTTTGTGCTCGAAAGGAGTCGCCAATCTCATAAGCGATAGCCGATTTGAAACGTTCAACACAATGAATTTGCTCTGGGCTCAGCATTCCCGAGACGGCTGCGACCTCGCTCAACGTTCGTGGTAGGCGCTTAAAAAAACTACCCGCTTGATCAAAATAAATCTGCGTCGGTTGCGGCAAAACTCCGATTGAGAGATTCAATTGAGTTGCTGTGCTTAGGAACTCCCAGTCTTCGCAGGTCAAACACGATCTCTCGTTAAGGCCTCCAGTACGAAGAAATGTCTCGCGAGACAGCGAAAGATTCATGTCACCCAGAACGTTTTGCACGCGCGCGATTTCGGAGCCGCCCCCCAGCGGCAGCCAAAAGCGTTCCCCTCGGCGCGGCGACCCGTGGAAAAGCCTGTGGGCTTCAGTGCGATCAAAGACACGCCAAAAAGGCGCCACGAGAATATCAAATGGTGATGAGCGCCAGGCCTGACGAAGAAGAGAAATCGAATTTTTTAGCGGTAAATTGTCGTCGTCGAAAAAAACGACGATGTCGCCCTGAGCTTGTCGCACGCCAAAATTTCGGATTCCCCGCGCACCGAGGTGTGGCTGGCTGTAGGCGATTTTAAACCGAAATGGATATTTTCGTTTCTCCATCGCCTTGAGTTTTTCAACAGTCTCTGAGCTACTTGCGTCGTCAGCAATGATGAGCTCAAAATCCACGTCATTTTGTTCGGCGAAGCTCTCGAGTAGTTCATCGACAAAATGAGTCCGGTTACGATGGGCCACGATCACGGAGAGTGAGGGCACGCGTGACTTTCGAAAAGCTTTCTTTGCCAACGGCAGAAGTCTTTCAACTTGGCCCACCAGCCAGTCTCGCTCCAGATTTTCACGAAGTTGCTGATTATAACCTTCCCGGCAGTTGAGGAGGCTCTCAACAGCGACGGTTAAGGTCTGCCGCCAGCGGTAATCGCAACCCTCTCCTTCAAGGCCCAAGATTTGGCCCATGAGGCAATAGTACGCGAGGTGAGGTGAGTCGCCAAAATCAATTTTAGAAAAGCCATATTGCCTGGCCCACTGATAAGCTCGCATGGCGAGGCGCGAGGGAAGCTCACCTTCAATTTCCGTGTATTGATCAGACGAAGCTTTGGCCTCCTCCTCGAGGGATTTAAGGATTGAGGCGTTGACGCTTTGAAAGTCGTTTTGCATGATGAGTCGATGTTAGATGCTCTCGGTAGAATTGCCAATATTTTGTCGTCTGAGCTCTTTGGGCCGCTTCATAATGCGATACGCGTCACTGTTGCCCCGACATTGCCAAGAATCTTGGGGCATTTTCTCGGCTACGAATGGCGCCTGCGGCACAGCAGCACGCGGCGAAACGGCTACCACTTTCTGTATAGTGATTTTGATTTTGCGCTCATTCTTCCGCTCGATGCCGAGCCCAAGGAAGCCAATGCCGCGATTCGCAAGTACTCGAACCTGCGAAGGCATCTGCGATTTTTTGGTGAACTGGAAGTTTATTTTGCCCATGAATGGAGTGAAAAACTGAGGCTTGAGTCTCGACACTTTGAGCTTCTGAATTTAGTTCGAGGTTTTCGTAAACAACATTGGATGGACCTCGAGAGAGCAAAGTACACAGATCACTACCACCGCTCGAAAGCCGACCGCGCTCAGAGCAAAATTGCAATGGAAATCGGAAGCGTCGATGAAACGCTCGCAAGATTCTTAACAACGCAACAAATGAGCTGGCTCGAATTTTTTCCCGATAGTCGCGGCGTTGTCTTACCATTTTACGGACGACCGCTTCCGAAATCCTTATCGCGCTCGGCGGCCGCATTTTTTAGCGTCGTAGCGGTTGGCAGTGAATCTGAAGAGCAATTTAAAAATCATCCACTTTTTTTTGAGAAACAGATTGTTCATAGGCATGAGTTGCTTTGCTACTCGAGCTACTATCGTGCGAGTCAGGCTCAGATCGAAGCAAGTAACAACTGGATGGTGGAACTCTCTCGCAACTTACAGGTCCGAATGTATAAAATGCGGCAACCAACAATCATGCCCCGATATTCTTTAAAGGAAATTGGCCTCGGGAGCGTCACTCCGGAGTGGGATTTGTTTGAAGTTGAACTCGACTTAACCGAAAGGATTGAGTGCTATCTCAACGAAAGCCTGAAGAACTTACCCTCAACGGAAATCATTGAAGCTGAGAACGAGGCGCTGAGCAAGGCGACCGCGATTGTAGCGAACCACAATTACTTTGGGCTCTGGCTTCAATCACTCTACCCGCAATGGATGATTAAGCTGCGCATCGAGCCGGAAGCGACGACGAATGAGGCGACGAATGAGGCGACGAGCGTACAGGCCAGTTTAAAAGACCGACCCTCGCGCAAAGCGAAACCGCGGACCCTGAGCATGATCACGCCGCTTTCGAACCGTTATGGACTTTTACAGCTCAACAACATCATTGAATCGCTAGAAAAAAGATCGGGCTCGGAGCTTACTATCGAGCTCACGAGCCATGAGCTCGATATTGACGATGATCACATTGCCGGTTTTTTTCGGTATTCTGACAAGGTCAAATCGGCCTTTGTTTTTCGCGATCGGCCCTCGGGTGTCGTAATACTTCCAACACTCTACAGTCTTCATGCAGATCAAGAGTGGCTTCGCTTGGCACTCCAGACCGGATTACCCGTCGTTGCCGGTTACGGGGATGACTTTGAAACGAGAGTCCTTGATGCGATGGAAAGCGGTTGCTCGTCCATTCGAATGGATTTTCCCTATCTCAAAAGTGAGAGTTTAGCGCCGCATTGATCTCTCTTGACCCTATACCGTCTTTGTTCCAATGTGGCCGAGGGGGTATGAGTGGCCAGCGTTGAACAGAGATTTCAAAACGCAATTGAAAGTTACAAAGCGAGTCGCCCGAAAGGGGCGCGCAAACTTCTCTGTCAGGCGCCATTCGTGAGCCTTAATTTTGACCAAAGCGGCAACGCCACGGCTTGCTGCTACAGCCGCGTGGCTCCGTTGGGCCGATATCCCGAGCAATCCATTCAGGAAATTTGGAATTCGCCCGAGAGTGCTCGTCTGCGAGATGCGGTCAAAGCTCAAGATCTGAGGGGGGCATGCCACACCTGCCGCGGCCAAATCGCGGATGGCAACTTTCATCAGGTGCTGGCGCGAAACTTTGATGTCGCGCAGACTTTTGGAGATAAAGCGGTCACTCTCGGTCCGCAGATCTTGGAGTTTGAGCTTAGCAATATTTGTAATTTTGAGTGCGTCATGTGCAACGGGCACTTCTCTTCTCTCATTCGGCGCAATCGGGAAAAGCTTCCGCCTCTTCCAAACCCCTATGACGAACGCTTTGTTGAGCTGCTGAAACCCCTTTGGAAAACTGCTAGGTGGGCGCGCTTTCTCGGTGGAGAGCCGTTTCTGAACCCGCTCTATTATAAAATGTGGCGAGATATTGCCGCTGAAAATCCCAAGCTGCAGGTTTCGATCACCACAAATGTTTCTATTTATAATTCTAAAGTGGAAGAAGTGATCAAAAGTCTGAAGCCAACTATCGTTTTCTCGATCGACTCATTTCAACGTGATACTTATGAAAAAATTAGAGTTAATGCCTCCTACGATAAAATGATTTCAAATCTTGGTCAGTTTCTGCTCTCCACTTCTTCAGCGGGTGGGCAATTTTGTCTCACGGTTTGTCCCATGACGTCGAACTGGCAAGAAATTCCCGACCTCGCTGAATGGTCTGTCCGCAATTTTGCCGGATTTTACCTCAACACCGTCTTTAAGCCGGAGCACCTATCACTGCGTAGTTTACTTCCCGACGAGCTACGAAAAATCGCGAATTTTTACCGAGAATACAAAATCCAGGCATCAAAAAAGCCGAGTGAGGACCCTCGCGGTCTAATCAGAACATTGAAAGCACGCAGCCAAGCACAGCTTTCCGACCTCGCAAATCAGCTCGAGCAGTGGGCCACTG
>JAYTRM010000213.1:0-3501 GCA_043746165.1 Bdellovibrionales bacterium
ATCGCCGTCACGACCCGGACTCGCTCTTTTCCCGCGCCTTGTTTGCCTGTGTCGTCGCCAATCCGACTAAATCGGGTACGCTTTTCCGATAAGCATGTCGAATTATGCCTTCTCTGTGCTGCCCGCGTCAGACGATGCGATTGATGCCGCAGGCGTCCCTGATCCGCGTGGCTCGGGCGAGACAGTCGATCGCCTGACCGTGAATCCCTACGGAATGTGGCGATTTAATGTTTCCAGCTCATTTTCTTTTTTCATCACACGGGGTCGAACTCCGCAACTGATTGAATTCCTAGTGACTCAAGTGAGCGCCGTGCCACGAAACTTAGGGGATAGTGATGCTTCGTTTACTCAAACGATAGACTACGTGCCGGTGAAAACTGCCCCGCCGATTCGCTGCGTGCTCAGCAATTAGCGACGAGTTCGCGAATCCCTTCGCTGAAGGAAATCTTTGCTTTCCATCCCGGCAAAGCTTCGCCGCCGGTCCAAGGGATCATGACTTCGCGTTTGCGGTAAGGTCTGGCACCCCAGCGAATCGAAAACTTCTGACCCTTATTCTTTTCAATTTCAGCGATCACTTCACGTAGAGTCAAAAGTTGTCCTGATGAGAGGGAAAAGGTTTCGCTGGTCTTTTCTGGAAGTCCGCGCACTCGCTCACAAGCGATCACGTAGGCCTCGATGATGTCTCGGATATGAACGAAGTCGATCTTTTGTTTGCCCTCAGAAAGTTCGAGCGGCATCATCGTTTCGAAATTACTCAGCAATTTGGGAATGAGCTTAGCGCGGTGATCGCGCGGTCCATAAGTGTCGAAGATTTTTAGCGTGACCGCACGGAAACCCTCGGCGTTCACGTAGTAGCGCAGCAGCTCTTCAAACGCATTTTTAGTTGCCGCGTACAGGCACACCGGATCTCGCTCGGCAGTTTGGTAATTCTGCCACGACGTGCCCGTGTTGATAAAACGACTTAATCCCGCGCGTTTCATCGCCTCGAGAACGTTCGCACCAAACAGGAGATTGCTACTCACCAAACCTTCGACATCCTCACTCTTGTGTTCGGCAATAAAAAGCGAGGCTAGGTGAATCACCACGTCGATGCGACGATCGCGGAGAACCTCCGCCATCTGGTCTTGATCCATACCGCGCGTAAGAGCGGTAACCGCCCAACCGCGGTCATTGAGCGCCTGTTCAAGATTTCCGCCGATGTAACCCGTGGTGCCGGTAATCGCTGCTCTCATAGCCCGATAAGATAGCGCAAAGTTTGAACCCGGTCAGCCGTTTGATTTCGTCCTTGCTTAAAATCTGAGACGAGGTATTCAACTCAGTCGATGAACAAGTCTCACTGGCTATCGAGAAGCCTTGCCAATTGGCTCTTTGCCGTCATACTTTTGTGCGCCCTGGCATTGCGCGTCTACCACTTGGAGTTTCACTCTCTGTGGTCGGATGAATTGACGACGTGGTATGAAGTCTGGCGCCCCAGTTTTGCGGATTTTTGGACGCGCTTTGTGAGTCTCGAGCTGACCCCACCGCTCTTTTTTTCCGGCGAATTTCTGGTCTCAAGATTTTTTGCGGCGAGCGAGTGGTCGCTCAGACTTTTAAGTGTACTCGCAGGAGTCGGATTCGTCGCGGCTACTGGGCTGTTTGCCCGCGAACTCACCGGCCGTAAAAATGACCCTTGGGCTACCGTTATCGGGGCTGCGTTTGCAGCTTTTTCATATCGCGCTATTTTGTTTAGTCAGGAGGCACGCAGTTATTCGCTGTTGTTTTTTCTGACGGCACTGAGCGGCTGGGCCTGGCTCCGCGTGCTGAATCAAACGGACTGCCGATTTCGCAAGGCTTGGCCCTACATCGCGATTTGCATCTTGCTCAGCTACACTCATTATTTTGGCGTGCTGATGATTATCTCCCAAGCCCTTTCGCTCACGCTGGTTTTGCCTCGGCGCGGGCAACGCTTACAATTTGCCCTCTATTGGTCGACGGTTTATGCCGTGATCCTGGTCGCATTTTCACCCTGGCTGTGGTTTCTGCACGCGCACCCGATGCCGAATACGGCCCTGCACAAAGCCGTCCCGTGGACCGAGATTTTCATCGCTCAACGCGAACTCTTTGGCTCGTCAAGTGTGAATTCTTTGCTTGCCTTACTGCTCGCTTTTTCGGCGCTGGTTCTGTCGCGGCAAAAGCGTCGAAATCTCGCCGTTTTCACGTGGATTTTTACGCCATTTTTTATGGCCCTCGTGGTGACGGCATTTTTTAAACCGATTTATGGCGTGCGCAATTACATGGTGGTTTTAGGCCCGATGCTCGCGATCGCGGCCGCTGGCTGCGCCGATTGGCGCTCGAAAAGTCGCGCGCTTGCGATCGTTCTCGGTCTGGCCTTCGTCGTCATGGGACTCGTCGAAACCGTTTTCGCCCGTCACCACTACACCCGCGCTAGATCCGACCAAGTGCGCGAGGCGATTGAAGCGTCAGTGCCGTTACTGCGCGAAAATCCCAAGAGCAGCTATCTGCTCGTAGGCCTCGTTCCCTACCAGCCGGGAATTTATCTCGAGCGCTTTCACAGTCCGAAGGAATTTGATGCGATCTACAACTGGCCCGATTTTCTTAAAACGGACAATTGGCCCGCAAGCGTTCGAGCGGCCGACGAGATCGTGCTCTTGTACTTCGCAGACGATATTCGTTTTTGCGACGACGCGCTGAGGTCTCTGAGTGATCGCTACCAGGTGGTGAGCCGAACCGAGTTGACGCATGAATCCACCGTTTTGCTCAGGAAGATTCGTTGAATTGACCAATCGATCGCTGGATCTAGAGTGATTTCCGCCAAACGAAACGATTTACAAAGTGCGTGTAGCTCAAAATAATTTTTAAGACCTGCTCTGAAACTTTCTGATTGGCATAATCAGGAATGCTCGGCGGTGGAGCGCAGTCGGCCGCGAATTCGATCGACTTCAAGATATCTTCCGGTTTCGTGCCGGAGAGAATAACGGCGCCGACATCCATTCCCTCTGGACGCTCGTGCGCATTGCGTATCATGAGGGCCGGCATTTTCAAGATCGATGCCTCCTCAGTAATGGTGCCGCTATCGGAGACCACGCAGTAGCTGTACTTTTGCAGTTTGTTGTAATCGAGAAACCCGAACGGCTTTAAAAACCGAACTTTGGGATTCATCTTGAGATTTTTGGTCTCATCAATCTTTTTCTGGGTCCGGGGGTGAGTCGAGACTAAAACCGTTTTGCCTAGCCTGTCTGCGATCAGGTTAAGTGCGTTGATCAGATTCAAAAAATTCTCGGGGTAATCGACATTCTCTTCTCGATGGAGACTGACGACGACGTAGTCTTTTGGCGTGACCGAAAGTTTGCTGAGAACATCTGATTTTTCAATGGCTGCGCCGTAGTAAGAAAGAACCTCGGGCATGCTGCTTCCGGTTTTTATGATGCGATCGGCACCTATACCCTCACTCATCAATTGCCTTCTGGCATGCTCGGATAAAACCATGTTGATATCCGAGAG
>JAYTRM010000214.1:0-4363 GCA_043746165.1 Bdellovibrionales bacterium
ATCGCCGTCACGACCCGGACTCGCTCTTTTCCCGCGCCTTGTTTGCCTGTGTCGTCGCCAATCCGACTAAATCGGGTACGCTTTTCCGATAAGCATGTAACTTTGACGGCAGAAGCAAATCGGGCAGCGCAGATTACAATTATGTCATAAAGCGTTTCGAATTTTTCTCTTTGGATTTTTTGCGAGGTCGTTCTTACGGATGCGGCGGCCGTGAAGTTGAAAAGTGAGAGGTCGACTGAACTCCATCATTACATTTTGTTCATCTTCGCAATTCCTTCTCATTTTGGAAAAATTGATCGACATTGTGATTCGACTTCTATTAACAATCGAATATCTAATAATAAAAACTAAAAAAGTTTATAAACTGTGGATAACTAGAAATCGCGACTGCAACCCTAGCTCGGGTGCACGTCGCGATCAGGTGATGTCGGGTGTCATTTCCCAGTTGCGGAACACATCGGCCGCGAGATGATTGGTATTGAAGCTGTGGATCGTCAGATCTCGGACAATTGAGGCCGTGATGTAGTAGTTCACGATTCCGCACGTTGCCATGCTGACGAGAGAGATCGAGGTAAAGCCATCGGTCATCCCACCAGTTCGATCTTTTCCGGGGCTTCGTCCATGGGCAAGAGCATATTGAACTTTTCGAGCAACTGAAAAGTCTCAAGTTCGTTTAAAACGTTATCTTGAGAGGAATAGTCGCCGATCAAATCGCTCGCCCGGACCTGCTTCGGATCGATCAGTTCGGGCAGCATCGGCTGCATGACGTAGTAATCGCCGTGACGGAAAGAGCGCGGGCTTTCTTCCTCGGACAACAGGATTTCGTGAAGCTTTTCGCCTGGCCGGATACCAGTCACTTGAATTTCGATTTTTCGGTCGCCGACCAGCGCCTTGGCAATGTTGATGATACGGCTCGACGGCACGCGCGGGACAAACAGTTCGCCGCGCCGGCCGTGTTCGATCGCTTCAAGTACGGTGTCCACGGCCTGCTCGAGACTCAAGAGAAAGCGTGTCATCTGACCGTCTGTGATCGTCACCGGGCCGCCGTTTTTGATTTGATCGTGAAAGAGAGGAACCACCGACCCACGCGAGGCGAGGACGTTGCCGTATCTGACGCAAACAAAGCGGGTTTTCGGAACGTAAATATTGCCGGAGATGAAAATCCGTTCCTGGATGGCCTTGGTCATGCCCATGACGTTGACAGGTTTGCAGGCCTTGTCGGTACTGACGCCGACTACCGTTTCGACAGGAAACTTGAAGTCGCGAATCGCCCGGACCAAGTTGCTCACGCCGAGACAATTGGTGAGGACAGCTTGCTCGGGATAGTATTCGCAGACAGGAACTTGTTTCAGAGCCGCGGCGTTGATGACGATGTCGACGCCTTGTAGGGCCGCGCAGACGTCCTCGAAGCGGCGGACATCGCCGATTTGAAACTCCAGCGCGCGTTGGAAGTTTTGGTAAATCACTTCGTCAGTTGAAACTTTGTGATTGAGGTAGTCCTGCCGCATGTAATGCTGCTTGCCCTCGTCGCGTGACATCACGATCACTTTTTGCGGATTGCCGTGGCGACCCGAGAGGGCCCGTCGTACAAAAGTTTTTCCCATCGATCCTGTTCCGCCAGTAACCAGAATCACTTTTCCTTCAAGAGGCTTTCCGTTTGTATTCGCCATTTGCGAACTCCTTTTCGTAGTGCGGTAATTCCGCAAAGACTTCGGTCAATTGTTCCCGCCACGATGGCGGATAAATGCCTAGATCGTTGAAAAAAGAACTCTGCTTCAAAACCTTATTTGAAACCGGTTGATCAACCGGCGTGATCGCGACACCGGCCGCGAAGATCTCGTTTGTAAGCATGAGAAGGTCATGCTTTGAAATCACCGGGCTCGCGAGTTGCCGGATTCCAGAGAAAGCGATCTTCTTTTTGAGCAGTTCGCAAACGACTTTGGCCATCGTCGTAGTGGTTACGCCTGAGTAGTAGACCTGGCTGAAGCCATTGATCCGCTGTCCTCTTTGTTTTAGAAACCATTCAAGCAGCTCGGATTTGCCTTCGAGCTCCAGGCCGACAATCGACGAGCGAATTGTCAAAAAGCCTTCGCCGTCGACTTCGCCCAGGCCTTTGGACCGACCGTAGAGATCCTTAGCATCCGGCGCGCTCGTTTCATCGTAGGGCCCGGACTTGCCAGAAAAAACACAGTCTGTGCTGAAGTGGATCAAACGGGCACTGTTTCCGCGGCACCATTCTTTGAGAATATGCGGCAAGACCGCGTTGACGGCGATGATATCGGAATGCGTTTGCGCTTCGAGTTTTCGTGTCGTGAGGCCGATGCAGTTGACCACGACGTCGGGTTTCAGCGCGTCGAGATAGAGGCGGACCTCGTCACCGCTGCGAGCCTCGAATCCACCGCGCATCTCGGGCTCCGAAAAAATTTCGCGGTGACGGTAATATTTTGCGGGCTTGTGAAAAACGGCGAAAGTCTCCGGAAACTCACGGGCGACATATTGATATATTTTGTGACCGAGCATTCCGCCGGCCCCGAGAACTGCAATTTTCATTTGCTCCCTAGTTTTTCCATAAGCTCAACAATCCTCGACATGACCCTGGCCGGTGTAAAATCAAGCCGACAATACTTATTGCCGTTTCGACCGAGGTTCTCATCTTTCTCTTCGGGCTTTTGCAGGAATTGCTTTACAATCTTTGCGAGCGCACGCGGATCTTGCCGCTCGCAAATCAGACCGCGTTGCGCATCGCTGATCACTCGCCCGACCTGGCCAAAGAGCGGGGTGCTCGACTTGTTAGGCGACCGCCTCGACTCGTGGAGTGCCTTTGAATTGCCAGTACCCAAACGGGCAAAAATCGCTTTAAGTAGCAAAATGATAAAGACTTTTGCGTCTCTGGCGCTCCCAAGTGCATTATTACGCATCATCAAAGAAATGGGCTTTTCAGAGATGACGCCCATTCAGGCCGCCACTATTGCGCCTTTACTTGCTGGTAAAGACTTGATTGGTCAATCGCAAACCGGCAGCGGCAAAACGGCGGCCTTCCTGATTCCGATTCTGGTCAAAATCGAAATCACAGAGAGTGCGCCGCAAGCTCTGGTGCTTTGTCCCACTCGGGAATTGTGCGATCAGGTTTTATTGGAATGTCGAAAGTTTGCGAAAGCTTTTCAAGGCTTGAAAACAGTCGCCCTGGTCGGCGGGCAGCCTTATCCCCCTCAGCTGCAAGCGCTGCAAAATGGTGTCCACTTAGCTGTCGGAACACCAGGGCGAACGCTCGAACTCCTTCGCTCAGGCCAGTTTTCTGCGAAGAATCTGAAATGTCTAGTATTGGATGAAGCCGACCGCATGCTTGATGAGGGCTTTGCGGACGAAATGACGGCGATCCTTGAGAAGTTGCCGCGAAACCGACAGACTATTTTCTTTTCAGCCACCTTTACGGAAAATGTTGAAAAGCTAAGTCGCCGCTTTCAGAAAGAGGCCGAGCGCATCACGATTGATGTCGAAACCCACGGAGCTCCTCTCATCGAGCAGTATGTTTACGCCGCCGAGAAGGACCAAAAAAAAGAAACCCTTGTTCGCATTTTGCTGACTCATCCATCGATGTGCACTCTCATTTTTTGCCGGATGAAATCTACAGTCGATGAGTTGGGGCGCTTTCTTGCCCAGGCAAAAGTAAGATGCGAAGTATTGCATGGTGATCTTGAGCAAAGTGAGCGCGACCGCGCCATCACCCTCTTTCGCAATGGAAGCCTACGAATTTTGGTCGCAACGGATGTCGCCGCTCGCGGTATTGATATCGATGCGTTGGAACTCGTAATTAACTACGACTTGCCAGTGAGTCCTGAGATCTATGTTCATCGCATAGGCCGAACGGGCCGAGCTGGACGCAGCGGCGCAGCCGTATCAATTGCGACTGGCTTCGAAAGCAGTAAAATAATCGATATAGAAACATTCGCGGGCGTCACGATAAAACGAAATCACGATCTCAAAGCACCTGCAAACCTTGGTCATGAATTCCAAAAAACTTTGATGAACACTTTGCAGGTTTTCGGTGGGCGAAACGACAAGCTTCGACCCGGAGATATACTTGGCGCCCTGACTGCCGAACCTGATGCAATACCAGTCGCAAAGATAGGAAAAATTCAGATTTTTGAACGCGTGACCTTCGTGGCTGTTTCTCCTGAGGTAGCGATAAGAGCTCTCGAGAAATTGCAGAAGCAAAAAATAAAAGGCAGCAAATTCAAAACTTATCTGTTTTAGCGAATCGCAATAAAGAAATAAATATTCGCCAAACACTAGTTTTCACTCTCAGGTGAAAGGGGTGGTGCGAGCTTCAGCCTGAAGGCTTGTCCGCCCGCATTAAAAAGCT
>JAYTRM010000215.1:0-8380 GCA_043746165.1 Bdellovibrionales bacterium
TTACGAAACAAAAAATGATAAAGGCGAAAAGGGCGATGCCAAAGCTCAAGCCAGCGACGAAGATGAAGGGCAAGAAGACGTCAAAACTTGGAAGCCGCATAACGACGCACAAAAGTTCGTCGGAGATATTTTATTTCGCACGGCGCTGATCCGCTCACTCAATATTCCGGCCGTTAAAGTTCTCGAAAGCGTTGGTGTTCCGTGGGCGACAGACTACGCGCACCGACTCGGTGTCTTCAGCCCCCTCAATGCCGATCTCACCTTAGTTTTGGGTTCGAGTTCGGTTACCCTTTACGAGATGACTAAAGTGTTCTCACAATTTGGCCGCCTAGGACAACGCATGCGTCCGATGGTGGTCAGAAAAGTCGTCGACCGCACGGGCAAAGTGGTGATGCAAGATCTCTCGCTCGATCGCCATTTCGCGAAAGAACTGAACGCGATCGATGCCCCCCTTGAAGAGCGCCGCCAAGCTTACCTTGAAAAAATGAAAACGGCTCACAAAGATGAGTCAGCAAAGACCGGTACAGAAAAAAAGGAAGAGCAAATTTTCTTTGAAGACCCCGATCAGTTGATCAGCCCGCAGACCGCTTACCTGATGACCACGATCCTCAGTGGCGTGATTAACGAAGAAGGCGGAACCGGCGGCGGCGCGCGCTCGATTGGCCGTCCCGCCGCAGGAAAAACCGGAACGACCAGCGGTTACTTCGATGCTTGGTTTCTCGGCTACACCCCGCAAATTGTGACCGGCGTGTGGGTCGGCTTCGATTCTGAAAAATCCCTAGGCCCCGGCGAAGTCGGTGGCCGCGCAGCACTGCCCATTTGGCTCTCATACATGAAAAGCGTGCACAAAGATCTTCCGGCTGAGGACTTTACGGTTCCGCCCGGGATCGTCGTCGCCAACATCGACAATCAGACCGGCCAGCTGGCTTCTGCGAACTCGACCCGAGTCGTCAGGCAGGCCTTTCTCGCCGGCACAGAACCGACTTCGAGCAGCGACACCAGTTCAAAAGACGATGAAACCGAATTTTTAAAGAAAGATTTAACGGATTGATTAAAGAAGGTCGTGCGATCGAACTCCGCGGAGTTCGACAAAACAACTTAAAGAACATCGACGTCGAGATTCCGCTCGGCTCATTCACCGTAGTGTGCGGACCGAGCGGTTCTGGTAAAAGTTCACTTGCGTTCGAAACCCTCTATGCCGAAGGCCAACGCCGTTATATCGAATCACTCTCCAACTATGCGAGGCAGTTTCTCGGCAAAGCGCCGAAACCGGATCTCGACAGTATTCGCAATATTCCGCCAGCCATTGCGATTGAACAAAAAAATACCGTCAAAACGAGTCGCTCGACTGTCGGCACGACGACCGAGGTCATCGACTACCTCAGACTTTTGTTTGAAAAAATTGGCACCACGCACTGTCCGACTTATGGCTTTAGAATTGAACGCGAGTCGGTGACGGCAGCCACCCAAAAAGGTCTTCAACAGCTCGGCGGCACGCGCGGCTACGTTCTCGCTCCGGTTTACAAGGCGCTGCGTGTTTCCACGGGCGCCAAACTCCACCAACAACTTGTTGGTGAGGGATATTTAAGAATTTACGTTCCGCCAACTTTGCTTGAGCCGAAGCCCGCAGGTGCAAAGAAAAAGACCGCCAAGGCAAAGAAACCGAAAGCTCCAGTTGAGCCAGCGCTTCCTTCAGCCTTGCTGTCGATTGGGTTTCCTCCGTGCCGTCCGCCGGATGAGGTTCATGCGATCGGCAAGATCGTCGATATTCGACCTGGAACCGCGGGCGCAAAAGATATTCCGGAAGAAGATTTTTTCATCGTCATTGACCGGATGGCTTTTAGCAAAGAAGAAGAAGCGCGTCTCGCCGATTCGATCGGCCAGGCCTATAGCGCGGCGGTTAAGTACAACACCGGTCTCGGCGGCGGCCGAGTTCGGCTGCTGACTGCCGAAGGTAAAGAAGTTGACTTTAGTGAAGAGAATTCTTGCGGCGTGTGCGGCTTTACGTTTCCGGCTGTCACCTCGCAGCTGTTTTCTTTTAACACACCCGTCGGCGCCTGCACGGCTTGCAATGGTTTTGGAAATTTATTGACGCTCGATGAAGCGAAAGTGGTGCCGAATCCGAATTTGAGCATCGCAGAAGGAGCACTTCATCCGTTCACGATGCCGAGTGCTGCCGGCGATCGCCGCCTGCTGCTCACCTACTGCAAAAAAAACGGCATCAATGGCGGCACAGCTTGGAAAAACCTGCCAGCTTCGCAGCGCCAGGACCTGTGGAAGGGTAATGATACCTTTTTTGGCGTCGTCGGTCTGTTTGAATATCTCGAAACGAAGAAATACAAAATGCACGTGCGTGTATTTCTGTCGCGCTATAAAAGCCCGCTTCCCTGCAAGGTCTGCAAAGGTTCACGGCTTAAACCTGAAAGCGAATACGTCAATATTTACGGTCACACGATCGGCAAACTCTCAGGCCTCACCATCGGCGGGCTTTCAAAAGTTTTGAGTGAGCTCAAGCTCACAAAGACAGAAGAAGAAGTCGGCGGCGAGATCCTCATGCAGATTCGCTCGCGTTTGAAATTCCTCAATGACGTTGGCGTCGAATACCTGACCCTGGACCGACCGACGAAGACGCTTTCGGGTGGCGAGTTTCAACGGCTCAATCTCGCCAAGCAACTCGGCATGGGTTTGTCGCAAACTCTCTATGTGCTCGACGAACCTACGGTCGGACTTCATCCGCGCGACAACGATCGCCTGATCGGAATTCTCAAAGCGCTCAACAATCTCGGCAATACGCTCGTCGTGGTCGAACATGACCACGACGTGATTGCTGGCAGCTCGCACATTCTCGAGATGGGCCCGGGCTCGGGCCACCTCGGTGGCGAAGTCATGTACAGCGGCAAAACAGCGGCATTTTTTAATCTCAAAGATTCGGTGACGGCCCCTTATTTACGTGGGCGTCGCGTGAACGTCGAGACTCCGCATCGGCCAGTCGACATCAATGCATTTCGCTTTGCGATCGAGATGACCGGTTGCACGGGCCACAATTTAAAAAACATCGATGTCAAATTTCCGCTGAATCGCGTTGTTACGGTGACGGGCGTAAGCGGCTCAGGCAAATCCACTCTGGTGAGCCAAACGCTTTATCCCGCGATCGCACAAGCCCTGAAAGTTGAATACTTACCTCAACAGCCTTGCGTGAAGTTCAAAGGACTCGACTTCATCAAGAACGTTTTGTTCATCGACCAGAGCCCGATCGGCAAGACGGCGCGAAGTAGCCCCGTCACTTACCTCAAAATCTACGACGCGATTCGTTCAATTTTCGCCAGCACGTCGGAGTCAAAAGTTCGCGGCTATAATCCTGGCACCTTCAGCCTTAACGTCGACGGCGGTCGCTGCCCGGTTTGCAAAGGTTTGGGCTTTGAACTGATCGACATGATGTTTATGGACGACGTGAAGCTTGTTTGCGATGCGTGCGACGGCCTCAAATTTCGCCGCGAAGTTCTTGAAGTCACCTATAAAGAACGCAATATCATGCAAGTTCTGAATCTGACCGTTTCAGAAGCGATGGACTTTTTCGTAGCCTACCCGAATATTCGCAAACCTCTGTCGTTTCTCAAAGAGGTTGGCCTCGATTACATTCGGCTCGGCCAAAGTGCTTCGACTTTGAGTGGCGGTGAGAGTCAGCGGCTCAAAATCGCGCGTGAATTCATCGCAACCGGGCAAAAGGCCACACTCTATATTCTCGATGAACCAACCACGGGCCTGCACTTTCGCGAAGTCGAAATGTTGATGAGAGTTCTCTCTCGCCTAGTTGACGCTGGCGGGAGCGTGATTCTGATTGAACACAACCTCGATGTTATTCGTGGGTCCGATTACGTGATTGATCTCGGGCCCGAGGCTGGCGCAGGCGGGGGCGAAATCGTGGCCCAGGGCACGCCCCAAGACATCATGAAAAATTCCCGAAGCTTGACCGGCCGCTACCTGAAGACGTACGCCAAGGTCAGCACCGCAACTCCGGAAAAGGAAATCTGACCCCATGATTCGATCGTTTCGTCGTCTGCTTCCCTACTTGCGGCCTTTTCGTCGCGAGCTTCTCATCATGTTTGCACTCGGCTTCGGCGTGACGATGGTCGGAGGTCTCGTTCCGGTTCTCATTCAAACGTTGCTCGATGTCTACGACGGCAAGGATCTCCATACGCTGCAGCAGGTACTTCCTCGCGCGGTACAAGCTCGCTTTCCACTCACCACCGAAAACCGCGAGCTCATTGCCTTCTGGCTGCCGGTGGCCTTTCCTACCCTGTACCTGGTGCACGGTCTGTTTCGTTACTTTCACTACTCTTTGCTCAATTACACAGCTGAGAGAATTATCGCGCTCGTGCGTCTTCGCCTGGTGCAAAAGATCGTGCGCTTAAATCTGACCTACTACTCCTCGCTCGAACGCGGCTCTGGCGGCTTGATCAGCCGGGTTTTCAACGACACCAATCTCTTACAGCAAGGTTTAAATTTCTACGTCGACCTGATTCGCGAACCCGTGCAGGCCGCGATCTATCTCGGCTACATGATTTATCTCGACTGGCGTCTGACCATGTTCGCACTGCTGTTTTTGCCATTTTTTCTTTTTGTCACCAAAAGCGTCAGCAAATCTCTTCGTCGTTTCGGCACCATCGGTCGCGAATCTATGGAAGATTTGACCTCCGTGCTCAAAGAAACTGTCGACGGTGTAAGGGTTGTCCAAAGCTTCAATCTCGAGGGCGAAATGGAGCGGCGTTTTTCGACCACGCTCAAAGAATATCTTAATACCGCTTACAACATCGTCATCCGCGAACAGGCCGTGAGTCCGATTAACGAGTTTGTGATTTCATTCTTGGTCATGGGCTTTGCATTCTACAGTATCGATCAGGTCATCCACGGCCACGTCGACGGAACGCAATTCGTGACGTTCTTAGTGACGGCGGGCCTTCTGCAGGCACCGATCAAAAAGCTTCAAGACGCCGGCGTTAAAATTCAACAGTCGATTGTCGTGACCGAAAGGGTTTTCTCAATCCTTGAGAGCTCTTCACAAGTTCCTGAAGCGAAAAATCCACATCCGTTTCCAACGGCCTGGAAGGCGATTCGCTTCGACAACGTCAGCTTTCATTATGGCTCAGAGCCCGTGCTCAAGAATATTAATCTGACCGTCCATCGCGGCGACATTATCGCGCTTGTTGGCGAAAGCGGCAGCGGTAAGTCGACTTTAGTCAATCTGCTCGAGCGGTTTTACGATCCTACCTCGGGAACGATCTACGTCGATGACATTCCTCTTTCATCGATCGACCTGCGCGAGTTGCGCCATAATATAGCCCTCGTCACGCAAGACGTCTTTTTGTTTCGCGATTCGATCTCACGTAACATCTGGGCTGGTGACTTTAACAAAGAAGCTAGATTCGTCGAGCCGGCAGCGAAGGCAGCCAACGCCCAGAACTTTATCTCTGCCATGCCAGGGAAATACGAAAGTCCAGTCGGCGAACGCGGCGCTTTCTTATCGGGTGGAGAAAAACAACGGGTCAGCATCGCGCGCGCCATCTTTAAGGATGCACCGATCCTTATCCTCGATGAGGCGACCAGCGCGCTCGATTCAGTCAGCGAGATGGAAGTGCAAAAAGGCCTCAATCACTTGATGGAGGGCCGCACCGCCTTCGTCATCGCCCACCGACTCTCGACCGTGTTCAGCGCCGATCGGATTTTGGTTATGAAAAAAGGCGAGATCATCGAAGAGGGAAATCACCAATCACTGCTCGACAAGCGCGGCGAATATCACAACTTTTTTGAACTTCAGACTCGGGTCTGAAATTATCTCCCCGACTATTGTCATGTTTTCTCATCTTGAAGCATTTCGATAAATATTCGTATTTACCAATATTTATCGTAATTTTGATCAATTCTCCAACGCCCCCTCAAGCTTGTCGAATCTTTGGGCGATAAGAAGTTGAGCAGTCTACAGTGGACTGCCGTCGGGGGTTTGCAAAATGATCAATTGGGATGAGTTTGAACATATACACGTCATCAAAAAATTGCGCCACGTTCTCGCTGCTTGGTGGAATGTCGACGTCGTCTTCACCGACGAGCGCGGCTATCTGAAGGGCTACGATCGTACCAAGCAAACACTGGTAAATCCAGGATGCACGGCTTACCTCGCCAAAGATTCAGCTTGCGACAATCTTGCTGAAATGGTGGTGAAGACGATCGACGAACTTCGTTTGTCGGAAAATCGCTACAGTGTTCGCAAGTGGGATATGGCTGGCTACGATATCGCCATCTTCCCCATCACAATCGACAACGACTTCATGGGTTGTGTCATCGCGATGGGCTTTCTCAAGGATCAAAATCCGCAGCGTCTCTCAGAAATCCGCGAGCGCTTGGCCGCCTTCGGTTGCGCCAACGACATCATTGAAGGTTCGATCTCGAAGATCAAATGCCTCGATGGACCGGATCGCGAACATTTCGTCGAACTGATCGAACTCGTCGCGCAAGAGGTCATCACCCTGCACGTCGAAATTACCTCTCGCGAAAACCGCATCCGCGAACTCAACAAAGAACTCGGGTCGCGCTACAAGTACGACAATATGATCGGTAAGTCGAAGCCGATGCAGTCGCTTTATTCACTGCTTGATAAGATCAAAACGGCCGACACCACCGTGCTCGTACAAGGTGAAAACGGTACCGGTAAAGAATTGATCGCCAAAGCTATTCACTACAACTCGGCTCGCAAAGACAAGCCGTTTGTGATTCAGAACTGCTCGGCATTCAACGACAACCTCTTGGAATCGGAACTCTTCGGTCACATCAAGGGATCTTTCACGGGCGCAAACCGAGACAAAAAAGGTCTCTTCGAAATCGCCGACAAAGGAACGTTCTTCCTCGACGAGATCGGTGATACCTCACCGCAAATGCAAGTGAAACTGCTGCGCGTTCTACAAGAAGGAACTTTTCTTCCCGTCGGCGGAATCGAAAACAAAAAAGTCGATGTTCGCATCATTGCGGCAACGAACCGCAACCTTAAAGAGATGGTTGAAAACGGCACGTTCCGGGAAGACTTGTATTACCGCTTAAACGTCATCAACATCCGCGTTCCGCCATTGCGCGAGCGTAAAGAAGATATTCCGATACTCGCCGAAGCCTTCCTTCAGAAGTCGACGGAAAAAGGTTCTGCCAAAAAGATCCTCACCAAACGTGCGCTGGAAAAACTCTACGATTATCCGTGGCCGGGTAACGTCAGGGAATTGCAAAACGAAATGGAACGAGTCGTGGTTCTGTCGGGCGTGGAGAACAAGATCACGGCCGACATGCTGTCACCGAAGATCCTGGAAATCGCCGATAAAGGCAAAGTTCAGGGTGCTCGTGTGCACGGTAAACTGAAAGACGCACTTGAGGAACTCGAGCGCGAGTTAATCAAAGAAGGACTCCGCCGCACGGGTTGGAACAAATCCAAGCTCGCCAAAGAACTTGGCATCAGCCGCGCCGGCCTGATCATGAAAGTTGAAAAGTACGGTCTCGACAAGCGCCGTTTGTTGAAACCCTAAAAGAACTTCAACAGTCATGAGATCCCAAAGCCGCCGTGATGGCGGCTTTTTTATTTCAGCGGGTCGCCTGCTTCAGCATCAGATCGCGTCCTTCAGGAACTTAGTAACCTATAGGTTACTAAGTTCCTGAAGGACCAATTCTTTACAAACTGCCCCCTCACTTTGTTGCAGGTAACGGACTAGCTTACAGGCAACAACCGCTTATCCCCCCCCGGCCGCGACCGCGAAAATAATACCTACCTGCCCAAGTCCTGAACCGATGTCACTTTTTGTAAAAATTACAAGCCCGCGATTACATTCACTTTATCGCCTCGCTGTCGGCGGCACGAGTCTTGTACATACCGGTTTCCATAGAATCCGCCCCACGCGGATCACGGCATTAGAAGACACAAAGGGATTGCATCATGTTGCGCACAGAATCTTGGATGAAGATCAACCGTATCCTCAAAGGTTTGATCGACTGCGAAGTGGAGTTTCTTTCGGCACAGGAAATTAGCGATGTCGATTGGAGCACCGATCAGCTCCTTGCTGCGGGCGAAAAGTATAATGATCGTCCTGCTTACCTGATTGGTGAAGCGGGCACCTCGCTCGGCTTTCCTTTATTTGCCGATGGCGAATTCACGGGCCTTGCGGTGATTCGCGGTTGTAACGGCCGAGTTCAAGAACAGCTGCCAGAAGAATTGAAAGGATTGGCCGAACTTCTCGTTTCGGTCATGCAGAGATCAATCGCGATCGAGCAGAACGACGAATCTGGAATTTACGATGCTTCATCCTCTGACTCATTCGACCAGCACGACACGAATGTGATCCAACTTCGCTCG
>JAYTRM010000216.1:0-4000 GCA_043746165.1 Bdellovibrionales bacterium
GCACATCGCCATGTATGTCATGTGGCATAACTATGGCCTCATACCTCAGATCGAGAACCCAGAGGTACGTTGGCCCAACCTTGATTGGCACCGCTTAACAGCGCCGCCATCAACAATTAAGGGGGCCAGCTGATGAATTTTGCATCATTCAGAGCCCTCTGGGCTCCGGCAAAAGGCCCGTTGGGCAACTGAGTCCATCGGTGCCTATATGATTCCGGTGGCGTCTCGCAAGAAGCTACATTCCCGACTTCGACCGCGCTTGACGTTTGCCAATTGCATCTTCGGTGACAGTTCGCTATGACTTCCCGAGTTCAGGCAGCTTTACTCGTGGGGGGGATGGTTGAAGTTCAATTCATGTAAACTTGTGGCAGTGACTCAGCTCTTTTGGGTTGTTTGCGCTTGCAACCCATCTGGCATTGATTATTCGCACGCAGGCGGAAAATCCAAAAACACCATGGCTACGGTGTCTGAGTCGGATTACAACATCGACAGCCAAAACCTGCAAAGCGCGCAGGATAATCTCTTGGCGAGCGGACTGAAATTTCAAAGTCAACCGAGCTCGACTGATCTGACTTGGGATCGTAATTTTCAAAAGGCCTACACGACTCAAAATCCGAATGCCCGCCAAGCAGATGAGGTGGCCGCTCTAAAGGCTTTTCTCAAGACGGGAAATGATTACTTAAAAAAATACGGCTCGATGTTTCATCTCACACACAAAGACGGCACGGATGAAGTCAAAAATCTAGATGAGGCCGCGGCCGCAAATCTCAAAGCGCAAATTGCCCTTGTGAAGTCAGAGTTAGCAAAAACCGATCCAAAAGGCTCTGCTCCAAAAGGCGATGGACATAAGGCAAAGACTTCTCTTTCTGAGTCTTAATTGATTCAGAATTAAGCACTCCGTCGTCCCAAAACGACCACATTTAGTAGGCAGCTGATTGATCAATTTTTGTTAAAGTCAGCCGGAAGTATAACCGATGGAAGAAGAAATCCTAATTTTCCCTAATTTTCATGGGTAGGTCGTAATGCAAGTAAAAGAGAAAGAAAAGCCAGCGAGCGCCCCCCCTCCCTCTCCATGGAGGGCATTATGGTTCATGACGTTCGTACAACTTCGCCCGACGCATCCGTGCGAGAAGCAATTCAACTTCTTTTAGAGCATAAAATCGGCGGCGCCCCGATCGTCGATAGCTTCGGCCATCTCGTCAGTATCGTAACCGAAGGAGATCTTTTAAAACTCGCAGCTGGTGGAAGCCTCGATGCCAAGTTAGGCGCATGCCTTCAGCACCTTCCCAAAGCCGAGAAACTCGTAACTCTGAGCCGAACGGCAACATTTGCGGAAGCTTACAAAATTTTCCTCTCGAGATCTATACGCCGAATTCTCATCGTTGATAGCAACGGTAAACTTCAAGGCCTTGTATCAAGAAGCAATATCTTACGCACGCTCACGGGGGGACTCCCGGCTGATGCGGTCAAAAAACCATAGTTATGTTACGCGCTGTCGATGCCCGATTAAAAAGAGACGTCTAGAAAAAGCCGCTCATCTCGACACTCGAGTGTCGCGAGCGGTAAACTGAATCTCGCGAGTGGACCTTGTCCACTGGGGGGGGATTCAATTTGAAAAAGACTCTCGCAGTAATTACGATTCTCAGTCTACCAGCGATTCTCACCTTCACCGGCAACAACTTTAATCACAGCCAAGCGGCACTCTGGACTCAACCGAGAAACCCTCCCGACGACCCCGATGTCGACGCAGCCCTGATTCGGAAAGCTCGAGAGGCGGAGTGGGCCGATCGAAACCTGACAGTTCGCAAGGATGTCTGTAAATACGAGTCTGACATTCCGACGCCGCCGCCGAAGATGAAAGTAGCCCTTACATTTGATGACGGCCCCGAGTCCTCGCAGACTCCCTATATCTTAGAAACTCTCGACAAGTATCACATCCATGCTAGTTTTTTCATGATTGGACAAAAAGCCAAAGGCTCGCCCGGTATGGTCCGGACCGTCGCGAGTCATGGACATTTGATCATTGGCAATCATTCTTGGACTCATCCCAACTTCCATGACATTTCTGCATTAGCTCAGGCAAAAGAAGTATTATTAAACGAAAATTTACTGGGAAGCCATTTTCGGCCAAAGCTCTTCCGCTATCCGTATGGCAATTCTTCGTGCACTACCAATGATCTGCTTCACTCACGGGGCTATAAGATCGTTGGCTGGCACGTTGACTCGTGCGACTGGGGTTTCAATAAGACCGGAACCGTCTCGGAGACGGATGCTAAAATCTGCGGCGTTGAGCCCCAGTTTCGCAGCAATTTCGTCGGTCACGTCGTCGCAAGCCTCGAGGGGCGCCGCGGAGGCATTTTACTGATGCACGAGATTCAACCTCACACGATACGTCAGCTTGAGACCATTATCAAAGATCTAATTGCCGCTGGTTTTGACTTTGGAACTCTCGACGAGGAAGATTTTCAGAGCTCTCTGAGATGATGTCGATTATGCGTGGACTGGGCCGCGCTAACGCTTCGGAAAATCGCTGAGACGGCCATCAGTTATCTGGAATTTGCGGCACCAAGGCTCCTGGCAATCCGGCACCCGGGTAAAACTGAAAGGCACGTGTGGTGCTTGTCGCCTCTCCCTGGCTATACCTCAGCGCATCTTTGTTTACCGCGTTCAGGGCGCGTTCGAAGGCTCCCTGAAATTCCCGCTTCTCAGAAGCCGAGAAATTTTGCCGTAGTTTACGACCGATAATCAAATCGACTTTGCCATGTCCCAGTTCGACAGTTTTCATATCAAAGCCGAAGGTCATATTTTGTAGATTTTCAAATTCGATGTGACCTTCGAGCTCTTTGCGAAGCGCCTTTTCAATTGATTCGCCATGTGTTGCTAGCTGCATACGCGCGTCTTTTTCTACGCCCGGACCGACAAAGGACATACGAACGCTCTTTGTTTGCGGATTGTTGGCTAAACGATCGAGCATCCCGAGCTTATCGCGGTCAGAAAGCGCGCGACTTGCCGTGCGAATGCAATCATCACCCGAACAGACGACGTCTCCTCCAACAACTTTTTTAAACTGTGTCATGCGCTCTTTAAAGATTTCCGTCACCGACTGCTCGCCTTTTCTGGCCCCGCTCAGCGCATCTTCGAGCGTCGATCGGCTGGCAATCCCCGAGGCGGTAGCCTTTAAATTGCTTGAGCCCATTCCGAGAAAGTCTGCCGAAGCACCTCCCTGGTAAGCGTGATCGAGATTCACGGTCTGCCGTTTGGCGATGAGAATGGTGGGAGAAAATTCGTCTATTCCCTTGGCATAATCGTGCAATTGATTTGCGTCTTCGGCGCTGAACCCAGATTTTGGGTAACGTTTTGTCACGGCCGCCAAGAGCTTGTCTGGAGCATCAAACTTGCGAGCGAGATCAAAAACATCTTCTTTCGGTATTCGGATTCCTTGCGCATCACGATCGACAAGCTTGGCCATCGAGGGCGAATCAACTAGCGCCTGACGCGTCTTTTCAACTTCGGCGAGACGCTGGGTCATCACTTCCTTCACCTCTGCTGAAGTGAAATCGAGTGCTCGTGCCTCACCCTCGACAGACCTGGCGCGCCTTGCCGCCAGCGCCGCCTCATCGACGCTTCGGCCAAAGCCCGCGCGAAACCACCGTTCGGGTTCTCCTGCGCTCGGAACGGAAATTTCCAATTCTTTAACTTTTGCCGCAAATTCTTTGTTAGTTTTTTGATAGGCCGAATTGAACTCTCTTAAAAGCTCGGCATTTCGTGCAGCACTGATTTCTTTGCCCGTCGAAACTGACACCTTGATCGATTTAAAATCGCTGTAAAACTCAAACCGCGCTTCGGGAAACCTCGCTTTGACCTCTTCAAGATTTTTAAGAAACGTTTGCTTTTGAAGATTGGTCAGCAATTCCCGCCGAAAAACAGTTTTCGCTACCAGCAAGGGTTTTGCGGGAACGGTCGAAAATCTTTTTCGTAGACTTTTGACGTGATTTTGGTT
>JAYTRM010000217.1:0-8180 GCA_043746165.1 Bdellovibrionales bacterium
CACATTTGGCTGACTGGGTACGCTATTCCGATAAGCATGCATCAATGAGCATGGCCAGGATGGACCGGCTTGGCAGGGCACCTCAAAGCTAGGCGACCAACAATATCATGTTCTCAGGGAGCTCAGTCGGTTTTGGTCGAAGTCACCTGCGGCCCAAGATATACTAGATAAGCAGGGGCTCCATGCCCCATAAATCAAATCCCATGAATCAGGTTGCGTGCGGCCAATGGCTAGTTGCTCAGATTTCTAGCGTAATAGACCCTCGTCATCTCCGCTTGAAACTCGTTCGTGATTTGGGCAACTTCGCCAAGGGTGCGACTTTTTGTCGAAACGGCGGGTAAAAATTCGAGATAGATCGTTCGCGACCAGCTTGTGCCGACATTGATGTTGAGCGAACGTTTGGACATAACTGCGTGAGATCCGATGATCACGGCTGGAATCAACGGGACTCCAGAGTCAATCGCAAAAATAAACGGACCTTTTTTAAATCGACCGATGATCGGTTCGTGCTGACGAGTTCCCTCAGGTGCCAAAACAAAAATAAAACCCTTGGCAAATTGCCCTTCGGCTTTTTTATAGAGCTTCATCACCTTGGCGCGATTGTCGCGCGCGATTGGCAAGTTGCCAACGGCTAACATCGCTCCACCAAAAAAAGGAATTTTAAATAATTCCGCCTTAGCACCGAAACGAATGTGCTTGTGAGTTGAAGCCATCAAAAGCGGAATGTCAAAAGTGCTCTGATGGTTGAAGATGATAATTCCGCCCCCAGAATCAGGCAGATGCTCTTCGCCTTTGACAACAAACCGAATAGCGAAAGTTCGTAAGACAAGGCGCGCCCACAGGCGAATAAATTCGGTCGAAGCGGTTTGAAACCCGAGTAGACCAGTAAAAATGCAGGTCAGACAAAAGCCCATCGTAATCGGAATTAAAACGATGGTACCTACGATCGACCGCAATTGGGTCATGAACCGGATCAGGGACTCAGGCATGCTCAGGGGTTTCCCTTAACACGCGGTCTCGGGCCTTTCGCCGTTGGCGATTTTTGTACTCGTCATGTGCCATGGGCCCACTTAGGTTTCGAATAAAAGTATCTTGATCCATCACCTGAATTTCGTAAGGATAGAAAAATTTAAAGGCCCGTTGAGAATCGCTCGCGCCGATTGTCACGGTGACCAATTTGCGATTGATGAATTTGATGAAGCGATAATCAGGATCTGAAAACTCGTTACTTTTTAAGCGGTATTGGGCACGGCTCGGCTCACCGTCTAAGCGCATTTTGAGGAGCTTTTGAATTTCTTTTGCAAGCTGATCTTCTACTTTTCCGTCAACTTTTCCCTGAAGTTGACCTGCTGAAGAAACCGGTTTGCGAGATTTTAGTTCCTCCATCACCTCCATGAACAGATTCACGGGATAGAGCGTGTTATTGCTTTGATCGGGTATGATGTGCGGGTAGCTCAAAATATGATTCTCAAACAAAAACCGAATCACACGAAACGAATCAAAGGCATTTCGTGTCACGAAACGCACGCCAAGCTTATCGAGAAGTGTCAGGGCTACGCGTTCGGGCCGAGCCAGAAGCTTGATTACGGAACTTGCCGTTGTTTTAAAGGGCTTGATTTCGAATTTGTGCAATCGCGTCCCGCCGTCATCGGCTGAGGGACCGAGAATCATGGTGCCTGCTTCGTCCTCGGCCAGAGCACTCTGCAACGGACTCAGAATCTGCGTCTGAATTTCGTCACGAAAAGCGCTAAATAAATCGTTTCGCAAATGCACGAACACGTGCATCACTCGCAAAATCGCGCATGCCCAGCGTTGCAGTTCACGATCCTCAGGCTTTTGCGAGCTAGCCTGAATCAAAAGCTCAGAAAGATCGACGAGCTTTGCCGAGTCAGCCAGAGTTGGCGGAATCACCTCTCCAGGATCGAGCAGCTGCTCACGGATAAGGCTTACGGACCGCCGGTAAATGGACCACAAGAGTTCAGCTTGGACTGGATCCAAAATATCGTATCCGTAGGCATTGATAAAACTTCGCGCCTGATCGCGATTTTCAATGTTGAGTCGCGGAATATCGAGTGCCGAAACCCCACCGACGACGCAATCAAGCATCTGTCGATTAAATTCAAATGGACTTTGGATATCTGACATCGACACCTGAGGCCCTGACGCTGAAGTGACTTTTGCGAAACTGACGGATTAAAATCCGATCAAAGCCCCGTGTCCAATGAAAATCAGCGAATCTGCGCAGTTTGCGCTCTGAGCATGGCTACGCGTCGCACCAGGACCAAGCTGCCGTTATTTTGAGCACGCGGGACGCGGACGCCCCGGAGTTGTGTCTAAAGGGTCTGTCTAAAGGGTGAGCAGGGAGCGCACAATTTGCGTCAGATTCGCCGATGCAGACCGATAACAGTTCGCGAGCTCATCTATAGAGGCTCCACGCGGCTTCAAGTTCGGCACCTCAATTGCCTTAAGGACTGAGAAGTTAAGAAACGAAATGAGCCCCATATGACGAATTTGAACACGAAAGCGACCAACCTAATCCTGCGCAACCATCGTGCATGGTTTACCCGCATTGTCTTTTCGGTGGCTATTCCCTTAGCGCTCACCGCCTGCCCCAGCAGCTCTGGCAACAATAACAACAACGTTCCTGCACCGGCTGCAACGCCCACTGGCCCGCGCACGGCAGCGGCTTCTTCGCTGTCTGTTTCAGGAATTCAACTTGCAGGCTCAGTTACTTCGACAACCCAAAACCAAGCGCAATTTCAAGCCGCAGCGGTCGGCTACCTCAGTACCGATGTGGCACCGAATTACATCGGCCAAGTGAGTGTCACGCCCACTTCAACTTCTGGCATTTTCTTTGGCGGCACAGTCACTCTCGCCGCCGGTTCAATGAAAGGCTATGCTGGCCAAGGTGCGACCATTCAGTCGACCAGCCAGTTTGCAATTCAGATCATCGATTCGAACCCCCAAGTTCCGAACACTCCGGCTATACCAGCCTTTGTTTATACGACGGCAACTGGAACGATTCAAGGAACAACCGCCCAGCTGCAGTTCTCAGACGCTTATGGCACGATCACGATGAACGGGACCGTCGATGTTCCTAATAACAATTTTACCGGCACGATGACGTTTGATAACAACGTGCTTTTCGACGGAACTTCTCCAGGACATGCCGGAACGCTCGGCCAGTTTACGATTCCACTTTGTAGCTTCTTTGTGTGTAACTAAGGAGAGGCAAGATCGGAAGGCCTAGAGGCCTCGCCGCAGCCTAACGCGCTTTGAGGACTCCGAATACGCGCAACTGATTGCTGTTTGCAAATTGAGCACTCTTTGACCGCCGGTTCTGTTTCGGCGCGCAACGAGGCGCGCGGCGTTATTGAGCCCCCGCACCCCACCCTGCTCACTTCTAATAAAATTTCCGATTTGTCTTCGCCATGTTTCGAAGTGGCGTCGACGGCTTAAAGCGAATTCCGTACTGGGTGGCAAACACCTCAAGTTCGTCGGCAATGACCTGAGTCCCGACCGTGTCAGCATAGCGCAGAAGTCCTCCGCGAAACGGCGGAAAGCCCGTACCGGTAATCATCGCCAAATCAACTTCTTCAGGCGTCTCGACGATGTGCTCTTCGATCAGCGCCAGTGCTGCTTCGCTGATCATATTAAAGACGCCGCGACGGATGACTTCGCTCGACTTCAAGCGATTTGTCGGCTGAGCAAGTGCGAGCTCACCGTAAATCGCCGGATCAACACCTGTGGGTTTTCCCCGTTCATCATAAAGATAAAAGCCTTTTTTGTTTTTCTTGCCGAGGCGGCCCGTATCCTTAAGCTTAGCCATAACTCCTGGAATCATGATGCGATCACCAAGAGTTTCGTGGAAGATTTTCGAAACCTTGATGCAGACGTCGATTCCGACTTCATCCATCAACGCAAAGGGGCCCATCGGCATGCCGAATTCGCCCTTGTACATCTGATCGACGACTTCGACCGCCATACCGTCTTCGAGCAGCCAAGCGGCCTCGATGAGATAAGGCACAAGAAGCCGGTTAACCAAAAATCCGGGGCCGTCTTTCACAACGACAGGTAACTTGCCCATTTTTTTTGCGAGGTCAAATACGGTAGCTACGGCGACGTCGCTTGATTTTTCGCCGCGAATGATTTCAACCAATGGCATTTTGTGAACGGGGTTGAAAAAATGCATGCCAACGAAGTTCTCCGGATGGGGATGCCCCTTCGACATTTCGCTCACTGACAGCGATGACGTGTTGGTTGCAATGATACAAGTCGGCGAGCAATTTGCCGCCGTTTCGCCAATTACTTTCTGTTTGATCTTCATATCTTCGACAATCGCTTCGATCACGACATCCAAGGTTTTAAAGCCCGCAAAGTCGAGCCCACCGGTGACCAGACTCATTTTGCGATTGAACTCGTAACTATTGAGCTTCTTTTTCTTGCGCAGTTTATCCCAGAGATCGCGGGCGTGCGCAAAACCGATCGCAAGAGCCCCGTTGTTGATGTCCTTCAGCCGCACCTCGATGCCTTTATCGGCCGCGACGTAGGCGATACCGCCGCCCATCGTACCCGCGCCGAGTACACCGATTCGTTTCAGTGGCAGAGCTTTGACGTCACCCGCGACTCCGGTTTTTTTCTTCACGCTTTCCATGAGAAAAAATACGTTGATGAGGTTCTTGCTCACCTCCGTCACGGCGACTTGGCAAAAGCCCTCCATTTCGATTTCCAGAGCGCGCGCGCGGTTACTCATGCCGTAAGTCTTGCGCACGACTTCAATTGCTTTGATCGGCGCCGGGTACTGCCCGCCCGTCGCGGCTTTCATCATCTTCATCGCTTGGCTAAAGACCAAGACTTGCCCCACGAAAGACTCGCTGATTTTGCCAGCCAAACCGCGAGCTGCAAACGTCTTGCGACGCTTGAACAGTTTTCCGCCTGTGATCAGTTCATTGGCAAATTTAAAGGCCGACTCTTCGAGAATCGAAACCGAAACCGCTTGATCGACAAGGCCCATGCGTTGGGCTTTGCTTCCGTCAACGCTCTTACCCTGAACGATGATATCCAGGGCCGCCTGGAGGCCGACGACCCGCGGAAGTCTCACGCAACCGCCGAAGCCAGGAATGATGCCGAGGCGAACTTCCGGAAGCCCAATGCGGGTCGCGGGATCATCACTCGCAATGCGGTAGTCGCAAGCCAGAGACATCTCGCAACCGCCACCGAGACAGGCGCCGTGAATTGCGGCAATCACCGGCATTTTGAGATCTTCAATCATGTTGAAAATTTCGTGCGCCTGCTCGAGCGCGGGCAAGAAAGCTTCGCGAGTTTTAAATCCCCGAATTTCTTCGATGTCGGCGCCGGCGATAAAAATCGACGGCTTTCTCGAGATCATAATCGCGACTTTGTAGTTTGACTTACCGAGCTCTTCTAAAACTTCTTTGAGCCGCGCCATCACGGGCGAAGATAGCTTGTTGACCTTTTCGCCAACTAAATCCCACTCGACGAGTGCAATTTCACCTTTGGGAACAATGCGAATACTTTCTTGAATACTCATGCGATCACGCCTCTCTTTCCAGAATCATCGAACCGCCCTGGCCGCCACCGATGCACAGTGTGGCGAGGCCAAACTGAACATTGCGTCTCTGCATCTCTTTCATCAACGTCAAGACCAGGCGTGTGCCGGTTGCGCCGACCGGATGTCCGAGCGCAATTGCGCCGCCGTTGACGTTGAGCTTGCTCGGATCGATTTCGCCAACAGCCTTGCTCAAACCCAATTTCTCTTGCGCAAATTTATCACTCGCCATTGCCTTTAAGCAGCTGAGCACCTGGGCAGCAAAGGCTTCGTTGAGCTCGACTAAACCCATATCTTTGAGTTCAAGACCAGCTCGCTTGAGGGCTAGCGGCGTCGAATAGGCAGGGCCAAGGCCCATTCGTTCCGGTTCAAGGCCAGCAAACGCGTAGCTGCGAATGCGGGCAATCGGCTTGAGTCCCAGCGCTTGCGCTTTTTCACGGCTCATGAGCAGAACCATCGCGGCGCCATCGGTTATGGGGCAAGAATTTCCGGCCGTCACCGTGCCGGTTCTTTTATCGAAAAATGGTTTCAATTTTGCGAGCGCTTCCATCGACTGACCATCGCGCGGGCCGATGTCTTCGGATACGACTTCGTTGTACTTGGGCGGAAGAAACACCGGTGTGATTTCTTGGGCAAAGTTGCCATTTTTCTGCGCCGCCACGGCTTTTTGGTGGGACCCAAGAGCATAGCGATCTTGTTCCTCGCGACTCAAGTGAAATTCTTTGGCGAGGATTTCGGCGGTTTGCCCCATGTTGATGCCGACAAACGGATCGGTCAGGCCTTCAACCAAGGCAATCACCGGCTTGTGGGGTGCTTTTTGCATCGGCCCCGTCGTCATAAGTTCAACCACTTGTTGCACGTCGGCCTTTAACAGCGAACCCAAAGCCTGCAAACGCGCCCCGGTCGTCCGGGCGCCACCGAGCCTGCTAAAAATCGCGGTCATCTCGCGGCTAAAAAGAAGTGGCATTTGTGACATGCTCTCGGTTCCGCCGGATGCGACACATTCAAGCGTTCCGGATTTGATGCGCTCGTAGCCCGTGCTGATGCTCTCGAGCGCAGAGGCACAGTTGCGGTGCACGGTGAAGGCCGAAACATTCTGCGGCACGCCCGCTCCCAGAGCAACGACTCGTGAGATATTGACCGCATCGGGAGGATTGCCAGTGTTACCGATGATCACTTCTTCGATCACGTTTGGATTGAGATTGGTTTTGGCGATCAGCTCCTTGAGAGCCGCTCGACCGAGCTCCGCCGGGTGCACGCCTTTGAGTTTCGTGTCGGCCTTTGTAAATGGGGTGCGTACACCCTCGACGATCACCACATCGCGCGCACTCGTTGCCATAATTGCTCCCAGCTATGGCCCCCGCTTCAAGCCGAGTGCCATTCTAATCGTTTCACATCTGTTTTGAAGATGCTGTGCTTGCCAGTTGGCTCGCTCGTGTCAGTGACATTGAATGCTAATCGGTTGACAAACTCAAGTTCGGATTTGGTCTTTATCTCAGTCTCCGTCCTTAGGCTCATCGCCTCGCAAGCTTGAGGTGCTGAGCGCACTGGCAATTCGTCGGCGTCGGCGACGGCGATCGACGAGCGGCATCATGGCCGCCCGATGGTCAAGTTGACAGGAGAAGCCCTTCAACTTTAGCCTGGACGCGACGAGGATCGAATCATTACTCTCGTACAATTGCTCCTCGACCCGCGCTGAAAAAGCGCCTGATGAAAGGCTTATCTAAAATGGCTTCCGAATTCGACAAAGACGCACTCGAATATCACAGCTCGTACCCGCCTGGAAAGGTCGAGGTCATCTCGAGCAAGCCCTGCAATACCGAGCGCGCCCTCTCACTCGCCTACTCCCCGGGTGTTGCCGCTCCCTGTAAAGAAATCGCCAAAGATCCTGAGCGCGTTTACGACTACACATCAAAGGGCAACCTGGTGGCGGTGATTACCAACGGCACCGCCGTCCTAGGGCTGGGCGACATCGGGCCGCTTGCGGGCAAGCCGGTCATGGAAGGAAAAGGCGTACTTTTTAAGCAGTTTGCCAACATCAATGTCTTTGACCTTGAGCTCAACACCAAAACCATAGATGAATTTTGTTTAGCAGTCAGGGCGCTTGAGCCGACGTTTGGCGGAATCAACCTCGAGGACATCAAAGCTCCCGAGTGCTTCGAGATCGAAGATCGTCTTAAAAAAGAAATGAATATTCCGGTTTTCCACGATGATCAGCACGGCACCGCGATCATCTCGGGCGCAGCACTGATCAATGCTGTAAAGGTCACCGATCGCAAAATGTCCGATGTCAAAGTCGTCATGAACGGCGCCGGAGCCGCCAGTATCTCCTGCGCGAGAATTTTCATCGCGCTGGGCGTTCAGCCTAAGAACTTGATGATGTGTGATTCTAAGGGTGTCGTCTACAAGGGCCGCACCGAGGGCATGAACCGCTACAAATCCGAATTTGCGGTTGAAACAAAAGCCCGCACTCTCGAAGAAGCACTGGTCGGAGCGGACTGCTTTGTCGGCCTCTCCGTGGCCGGTGCCGTGACAGGTGAAATGATCAAAGCGATGGCGCCGCGGCCGCTGGTGTTCGCCATGGCCAATCCCGACCCCGAAATCACCCCCG
>JAYTRM010000218.1:0-2055 GCA_043746165.1 Bdellovibrionales bacterium
AAAGAAAACTTCCGTGTCGACTCACCGCCTCGATGCCGAGGCCGATCGCCCAACCGGAAGCTTCTCGTGAAACTGTTTCACAGTGAAACAACTGGAAAAGCCAAACGTCCAGTTCGACTTTCGCCGTTACCTTTCAGGCTCAGTCAAGCGCTCAAAAGTCCGATAGGTCCGGGGTATGACACAGCTCTGGGTGATAGTTGGTTTGATCATCGCGGCGATTGCCGTTTCGATTCAGGGTGCCGCTTTTTCGGTGTTCGGTCTTGGCGAACTCTTTTCGGGCGCAACGTTAGCTATTACTCTGATTGCCTCGGCGCTTGAGTTTTCAAAGTTCGTCCTCGCAGCCTACCTTCACCAGTCATGGGCAAGGCTCGGGTGGATTTTCAAAACTTATCTTACGGCTGCTGTTGTGGTTCTCAGTGCCATCACGAGCATGGGTATTTTTGGCTATCTCTCGAGCGCATATCAGAAATCATCATCGACTTTGGAGCAAGAAAATATCAAAATCGCCGGCCTTCGCGGTGACCAGGCACGTATCGCTAGCGAAATCGAGCGACTTAATAAAGCGATCGACGAAATTCCCGCCACCCGGGTGAGTAAAAAACTCCAAGCACGCGCCGACGCTGAGCCGATGATCACCAAACTCACCACCGACGCCGACCGTCTCGCACACGACATTACCCAGTCAGAGCTGCAAATTCTGGAAGTTAAAAAGCGAGTTGGCCCACTTATTTACATCGCATCGGCATTTAAAGTCGATATCGACACCGTGGTAAAGTACCTGATCCTTATCCTTGTGTCGGTGATCGACCCTCTCGCCATTTGCCTGGTGATTGCCGTCAGTGAATCACTCAATGCCCGACGCAGCGAGCGAGCCGTGATGAAAAATGCTGTGCCGTCATCGGCGTCAGCGCAATCGGCAGCGCCGTCGTCGAATCAATCGGCCTCCCAGACGCAAGTTGCCAGCGAGACAGCTTCACAGACGCCCGTTGCGGCACTGGCCGATGAACCGATTCACATCGTGGGCACGTCGCCTGTTCAATCTCCTGAAACAACCGTGATCCAAATGCGCTTTGCCGATGATGAACCCGACAGCTCAAAAAAGGTTATATAGATGGCGCAAGTTGATCTTCTCAAACGCGAGCGCATAGTCCGCATGGCGGCCGTTCTCTTCATGCTCTCGCCGTTTGCAAACATTGCGATGACGTTTGTTTCGGAAACGTCAGCTCTCCATGCCCGCTGGACCCCACGCACCTTCGGGGCCGTCATGGCTTCTCAGCCATTTATTCTTTGTTTTCTGTGGGCCGCAAGCCTTTGCACTGGCCTGATGATGTATAAAGGTCGCCGGGCTTCTTGGATCTCTGTGCTCGCCATCCTTTTTTTCTTTATCGGTTATAATCTGATGACTTTCTCGAGCGACATCAAAGATGGCTGGTTTCAACCGACCCTAGCTCTTGCAATCAACATCGGACTGTTTGCGCTCATCTATTCGCTAGAATTTCATCAAATGGCTCAGGCCGCTGCACTTGCAAAGCTCCGGAGTATTCGCTTCGTAAAAGCCGACGGGCCCGTCGTGGAATTCTCAGCTGTCGGTAAATGGGCTCAAGTCATCGCGATCACACCCCAGCACATCTCGATGCGCGCTACGGGCCCGGCCCCGCCGGGCATCCAGACTCGGGCAGTCGTGATCACGTTCACCGATAAGGTCGTCGTGAAGGCTCGGTTTGTCCAAGCGGTCGAGAATGCGGGCAAGCATGATTATTATTTCGAATACACGGATCTCGGCGGCCTTAAACCCGCCGAGTTTGAAGAGTGGGTTAAGCGAAGAAATACTGGGTCTCTACCTCAGCCCGCGGCTGGAGAGCAAACTCGCGCGTCTTAAATACGGGTGTTCTCTTCACTCAATGCGCTTCAGACGGACCGGCAGGCAGCGCAGACTTCCTGCATGAGAGAATCAAAAAAGAACTCATTACGAGGCAAACCCCCACCGCCAAGAAACAATCGTTAAACGCCATGATGAAGCTCTGCTGCCGAACTGTAGAGACGATATTAGTTGCT
>JAYTRM010000219.1:0-7785 GCA_043746165.1 Bdellovibrionales bacterium
TTCGAGCACAAATGGCATCTACGAATAAAAAGACGAGATGATTTTTTCACGCGATTAAGGACCTCCACGGCTAAGTGCCGTCGCTCTATAGATTCCACCAAAGATTGATCTAAAGATTGGCGAAACTTGGCTCTCGCCCCTCTTGGTCCCACAGCCGACGCGAGTCGGTTTTCTCACAGTCCGTTGCAGACTGTCTTTCGATCTTAGCCCTGAAATCAGTCTAGATGAAGGTCTAGCTGAGCGCAAGAATTCTAGTATAAACATCCAATATCACTCAGCATTATGACTAATGACACGACACACCTCGCGAATTTGCTGAGAGATTCTCAGCACTTTCAACGAGCGGTCATTTTCTCATCTTGAGGCGCGGCTTAGATCTGAACTTTGACCAGTGGAAGAAAGGTACTGATTTCAAGCGAGGCACCGCCGACCAAGAAGCCGTCGACTTCGGCTTGGGCCGCAAGATCACGAGCATTATCGGGCTTCACGCTACCGCCGTACAAAATCGGTGTGTCGTCGGCCAGCGCTCGCCCACCAATCTCACCCAACACCCTTCGCAGAGTCTGATGTGCCTCTCCCGCCTGCTCAGGTGTAGCATTTCGACCTGTGCCGATTGCCCAAACAGGCTCGTAGGCAACCATGATGGGCTTTTGCGGATCACGCAGGCTCAAGCCCACTTGGAGTTGCCGGCTGATCACTTCGCTTGTTTGGCCGGATTCACGCTGGCTCAGGGTTTCGCCCACGCAGAGCATGGGCATGAGACCTGCGGAATGTAGAGCTTTCACCTTGCGAGCCGTATCTTGATCGGTTTCGCCAAAGAGTTGCCGACGCTCGCTATGGCCGACAAGCGCGTGAGTTGTTCCAATCTCGGCGAGCACGCGCGGTGAGTTTTCACCCGTGAAAGCGCCCGACATTTCAGAATGGCAGTTTTCGGCTCCAAAACCGAATTTGGTTTGCTGGAGCGCGCTTGCTACGGTTGTCAGATCAATGGCCGGTACGAAAAACAAGACTTCTCTCCCCGGTCCGACTGTCGGATATTCTCTTAGAAAGGCCGCGAGATATTGAGCCGCCTCGGACGGCGACTTATTCATTTTCCAATTTGCGGCGACTACAAAATGACGCATGTGGGTCCCTCCGATGTATCCTTACTTGTGAAAAGCTAGAGAGTCGGGAGAACGGACGGACGCAGATTTCGCAAGACTTCGAGACCCGGAAGCTTATCGCCTTGCAGGTATTCGAGGCTTGCACCGCCACCCGTGGAAATATGACTCATCTTTTCGGCAAAGCCCGACATCTCAGCCGCTGCCGCTGAATCGCCGCCTCCGACAATCGTCATTGCACCCTTGTCCGTGATTTCAGCGAGGCATTCGGCAACCGCGAAGGAGCCACGGCTAAACTTCGGGTTTTCAAAAACACCCATTGGCCCGTTCCAAAACACTGTCTTGGCGTTTGCAAGCTCTGCGCGATAGAGCCGAATCGTCTCGGGTCCGATATCGAGGCCAAGGAAGCCGTCTGGGATTGCAACTCCGCGCGCAACCTTAACGTCTGTAGGACTTACGAAATCGTTGGCAACGACGTGATCCACCGGGAGTAGAATTTTCTTATCGCGAGCCTGAATTCGCCCGATCATCTCGCGAGCGAAAGAGAGTTTATCTTTCTCAACCCGCGAATTGCCGACCGCAATCCCTTGTGCGGCAAGAAAGGTATAGGCCATCGCGCCCCCGATCAGAAACGTATCGACTTTTTCAATCATGTTCTCGATCACGGGAATTTTGTCCGAAACTTTGGCGCCGCCGAGTATCGCCACGTAAGGAGACTTCGAGGAATGCAAAAGGACATCGAGCATTTCGATTTCCTTTTTAATTAGAAATCCGATACCTTTTTTCTCGACCGCCGCCGGCAGTGCGTCGATCGACGCGTGAGCTCGGTGACTGGCGCCAAAAGCATCATTGATATAAACATCGGTGTACGAGGCCATCTGCAAAGCAAAGTCGCGGGCGTTTTTCGTCTCGCCTTTTTCAAAACGTAGATTTTCGAGCATGACAAGTTGCCCCGGCCGCAGCGTCGGCAGCAATCCCTTCGGCGCGTCCGAATTTGGCTCATCCGTCAAGATCACTTCAGCCTTCAAAAGTTCACCGAGACGATGGCCAACCGGCTCGAGGGAAAATTTTGCTTTATCGTCGGGACCACCTTCTGGACGACCAAGGTGCGAAGCTAGAACAATCTTCGCACCTTTTTCCATGGCGTAGCGAATGGTCGGAAGAGCCGCGCGAATCCGAGTGTCGTCCGTAATGACGTCGGTGGTGAGTTGGGCGCCATCTTTAGACTTCATTGGGACGTTGAAGTCGACGCGAATGAAGACGCGTTTGTCCTTCAGGTCAAAATCCTCGATGGATTTAATCCCCGCAAGGCCACCTTTAAGTTGTGTGGTTGCAGCGGGGGCAGGCGGCGTCTCAAGACTTGCCATAGTTCAGAAACCTTTCTAAAGCCCTTTTTGGGCCATGTAAACAGCGAGATCTAGCATACGATTTGAGAAACCGGTTTCGTTGTCGTACCACGAGAAGACTTTAACCAGGTTTTTACCGGTCACCATCGTACTCTCAAGATCGATGATCGAGCTGTGCTTGTTGCCGTTAAAATCAATCGAGACGAGTTCTTGATCTTCGCAATACAAAATTCCTTTGAGTGCGCCGCGAGCGGCCTCTTTAAGAGCTGCATTGATTGTTTCGACCGTCGCATCTTTTTTCGAAATAAAAGTGAAGTCGACGAGCGAAACGTTCGGCGTCGGCACGCGAACCGAAGTGCCGTCGAGGCGGCCTTCGAGCTCGGGCAGCACGAGGGCTACGGCCTTAGCGGCACCCGTAGTCGTCGGAATCATCGACATCGAAGCTGTGCGGGCGCGGCGCAAGTCAGAGTGAGGCGCGTCCAAGACGCGCTGGTCATTGGTGAATGAGTGAATCGTCGTCATCAAACCACGCTCGATGCCGAACGAGTCGTTCATCACTTTTGCCAGGGGAGCCAAACAGTTGGTCGTGCATGAAGCGTTCGAAATGACGACGTGTTTCGCCGGATCATACTGCGTGTGGTTGATGCCATAAACCGCAGTCATGTCGACACCATTTGCGGGAGCCGAAACCATGACTCGCTTTGCGCCACCCTTGATGTGCTTTAAAAAGTCATCTTTGCTTTTAAACGCACCGGTGCACTCTAAAACGATGTCAGCGCCCCATTCTTTCCAGGGAATTTTGGTTGGATCTTTTTCGACCGCGAGAGGAATATCTTTGCCGTTCACACTGATGTGGTTTTCACCGTGAGTCACACTAGCGCCGAAGGTACCGTGGGTACTGTCGTATTTCAAAAGATGGGCCGAAGTTTTTGCGTCGCCAAGGTTATTGATGCCGACGATTTCAAGTTTCTCGAAGCCTTCGCGAAACAAAATTCGACCAATTCGCCCAAAACCGTTAATGCCGACTTTCACCTTCGCCATGGGACTCCTCCTCAGAATGTGCGTTTCAGTTCGAAAGAAAAGATATGAGCGTTTTAACCGCCTACGTCAATCGAGCTGCAACTTCGGGAATGTGCGTCGGGCATTCTCCCAGGTAGCCCGTTGCAACTGCTCGGGTGAAATACCTTTGAGGGCAGCAACCGCGAGGCCGGTGTGAACGACAAACGCGGGCACATTGGACTTTCCGCGCTGAGGAACCGGGGCGAGAAATGGCGCGTCGGTCTCGACATGCATCCGATCGAGCGGCACGTATTTAACGACGGAGCGTAACTCTTCAGCATTTTTAAAAGTCACAACACCGCTGAATGAAATGTTCAGGCCTAAATCAAGAGCCTGTTCGGCGAGCCAGCGCGTGCCGGTAAAGCAATGCACAATTCCAGAGAGCCTGCCGCGGTAATCTTGCAGAATTTCGACCGTGTCGGCCTCCGCATCCCGGGTGTGAATTTCGATCGGAAGCTTGAGACGAGTGGCGATGTCAAGTTGGCGGCGAAATGCCTCTTTTTGCTGATCGCGCGGCGAGCTTTCGTAGTGGTAATCTAATCCGATTTCGCCAATTGCAGCCACCTCAGGGCGGACGGCGTTGGTTTCGATGAACTGGCCAATTTCCTCGGTGTAGATCTGGCCTTCGTGCGGATGAATGCCCAAAGTGCAGCTCACTTTTGGAAAATATTTGCTTGCGATCTCCAAAACCCGCACGTGATCCTCAGGGTCGGTACCAATCGTGATGAAGCGACTGACACCCGCTTTTTCCGCGTCGGCAATCGCCTGATCGATACTGAGGTCCTTGAGCATATTGAGATGGGTGTGAACGTCGATCCAAGAGTTCAATTGCTTACCTCCCGCCGCCACAGCAACGCGAAATTTTCAAGCAGCAGAGATCGATCTGTATTCCGGGCCATCTCTGTTTCAAAGTTCAAAGAAAAATCGCTGCAGTCTTCAAGAGCCTGGGTCGACATACGGTGAACAAGTCCGCCGAGCTTTGGCCAAAGCCGCCCACGAGGCTGGGCGCCTCCCCGCGCGCGCCAACCGTCGCGGAATACCCCTTGCAGAAGCGCTGCCGCGACCGCTTGGGAGCTACGCTCTTTGAGAGCCTCTTTCAAATTCGAAATTTCCGGGGCGGGAAAGCTTGATGCCGCAGCCACCAGAAAGTTTTCAACTGCCGATTCGATTTCTTGGTACTGCTCTTGATTCTCCATCAGCTGGCGGGCTTGCGCAACCGAGCCCATCGCCGCATCGACAATCCAGTCGTCAACTTCACCGACGACAAGCTTGAGCTGCTGACTCGTAAGCGCCTTAAAGCGGATCATCTGCCCGCGCGAGCGGATCGTAGGTAGCAAAGCTCCCGGTAGCGGCGTCAGCAAAATAAAATAGGTTCCGGGTGGAGGCTCTTCAAAAGATTTGAGCAAGGCGTTTGCGGCCTGGGGATTCAATGCGTGCGCCTGATCAATCAAGATCACGCGCGACCGACCGAGCCGGCGCAGGGCAATGAACTGCAAAACTTCGCGCACTTGCTCAATTTTGATTGTCTGGCCGTCGGGAGCTAAGCGGCAGAGACTTTCACTCTGGCAGCGGGCCATTCTTAAACAGCTTCCGCAAACACCGCAGGCTTGCCCAATGCGACCAGCGGCTTCAGCATGGGCTGGACTTTGGCCGATACTCTCGCAAATTAATTCTTGCGCCAGAGCCAGCGCCGCCATCGATTTTCCAATTCCCGGTGGACCCGCGAAGATCAAACTCTGGCTCAGTTTGGCCTCATGACTCGCATGAAATAACGGCGCCAGGATTTCGCGGTGGCCAATAATCGTGTCGATCACGCGAGCCATTGTCGCTCCGTTAACTCTTCAGTCAGTTGCTGGGCCAAATCTTGCGGAGATTTTTTAGCGTCGAGAACGAGCCATGACGTCGGGTTTTCATTTGCCTGAGCGAGATATCCTTCGCGGACCGCTTGGTGAAACTCTTCACGCTCTCGCTCCATGCGATCACTTTGTTCAGGACGGTGCGATTGGCGTTTACGACTTTCCGAAACGGCAAGATCGAGCAAAATATTGAGACTCGGCACCGCGCCGTCGACCGCGAAGGTATTGAGCCAGTCGACGCTCGCGCGCGGTAAGCCGCGCCCAAAACATTGAAACGCAACCGAGCTTCCCGTGAAGCGATCGCAGAGAACCCACTCGCCACGCTGGAGAGCGGGCCGGATCACCTGGGCGACATGCTGAGCACGGCTGGCGGCATACAAGAGCAGCTCGGTCGCCGCAACGGGAACTTCGCCGTCGGTTCGGAGCAGCAACTGCCGGATTTCTTCAGCAAGGGTGGTCCCGCCCGGCTCACGCGTCAGCACGTGTTTGAGCTTACGCGCGGTGAGCTCATGGGTGAGATGGCGGATGAGAGTGCTTTTTCCCGAACCGTCGAGGCCTTCGAAGACCAGAAAGGGCGGGCTTTGCGAGCGCGAAGTCGAGAGCGTCATCATGAGGAGATTGCCCTTGGCTGGTTTGGCAGTCACGCCTCGATGTCTAAATAGCGCAACGAGTTAAATCCATCGGCGGCGTTGCCTCGGAACGCCCAGCTCATTATATTGGGCCTTCTTTTCTTTAAGGAGCTCTTTAAGATGCTGACTGTCGTCGCTCTGATTCACATCATCATTTGCTTGTTTCTCGTCGGCCTCGTCCTCCTCCAAGACCCCAAAGGTGGCGGTGCTGGCGGGATGTTTGGCGGTGGCGGCTCGGGTTCGCTTCTTGGCGCGACTGGTGCCGTGACCTTTCTGACTCGCCTCACCCGCTATTCGGCTATCTTGTTTGGCATCACTTGTTTGATTCTCAGTCTCCTGTCGAAGCCAAACATCGGCTCGGTCATCGATTCCATGCCGACTGCACCGGCCTCGGCTCCGGCTCCTGGCACTGGATTAAACGGCGCCCTTCCTGGTGCAGGCGCACCTCCGCCTGGTGCCGCCGCTCCTACGGGTGGTTCAGCAAATACAGCTCCCGTGGCGCCCTCAGGTGGTGCCTCTTCATCCACGGGAACTTCGGGCAATCCGACCAAGTAAGCAAAGTTTGTTTGAAGCGAGTTCTATATGAAACGAACCGCCCTACAGCTGACCGGACTAGCGATCGGGCTTTTCGCCGTACTGGCTTTCTTTTACCTGTTTAAATCGCTTTCTGCCCTTGGTGCAAGAAACGCAAAATCCAATCGAGTTGTCGGGGAAATTGAGTCGGTCGAAGGACAAGTCGAGATGCGAAAAGCTGGCTCGGTGCGCTTTGAAGCCGTGCCGAGCGAACGCCCCATTGAAAATCAAGATCTTCTCGTCACACAAAACGCTTCGCACGCAGATGTAGAGCTCAAGGCCAGCGGAACAGCGCAGCTCAAGCTTCGTCTCGAAGAAAACAGTAAGCTGATCATTGAGCGTGACCCCGACCATCCCGGCGGCCTTATGGGTACCTTGCTTGGTGGCACCATCAATGTCATTGAGCGCGGCCAGGGTTCCTCAACATTTCGCCTCTTTCGCCAGGGTCGCGAGATCACCTTGAGCAAAGCTGCCAGCAGTGACGTTTTGCTGTTGCCGAAATCAGTCGAAACCGGCACGCAGGTCACAGCTGGTTCGCCACGTTCAGTTGGCGACGATCATCTTGGCCTCGTGATCACGGCAACTCGCGAAGCCGATCGCTCGGCACCAGGCGTGGTTGAACCGACCTCACCGACTTCGGGTAATGAAGACTCTGGCACCGATCTCGCGGCGAGCATGGATGTCCTCAGCAACGAAGATATTGTCAGGCATTTGCGCAGGCAGAGCGGCTATTTTCAAAGATGCTTTTTAAGCTATCTGGATCGCACCGAACTCAAAAACCAGGCGACGGGCGAAACCGGTGGCGTAGTTACCATGAGTTTCACGATCACCTCGAGCGGAAAAGTCACCGACGCCAAAGTCATCAAATCCGACTTCAAAGACTCAACCGTCAATAACTGCGTCACCGAAGTCACCGAGCGCACCAACTTCCGCGGCTACCGCGGCCGCCCCGTGCCCGTTGAGGCGTTCCCAATCTCACTTCAGTGAGATAGTGTAAACAAACACTTCAGTGAGATAGCGTAAATAATCAGTTCGCGGGTGCGGGTGCGGGTGCGCGCCCGGCCGAGGTTGCTGCGAACTTATTGAATTCATCCATCGCCGTCTCGAGATTGACCGCACGCCAATGGTGTAACCGCTCACGAATTCTGACGTGAGTCCGCCCGAATTCGTTGTCGGCAGGTAGCGCATGCGTTATTTGCGCAGCAGGCTAATTTTATCTCGA
>JAYTRM010000220.1:0-2784 GCA_043746165.1 Bdellovibrionales bacterium
TCGTCATGATGGTCGTCGCCGTGGTTGTGATGATCGTGCGGCATGGGCTCAATCTAAGGGCAGCACAGCCCAGCGCGCAAGGCGAACTTTACAAAACCACGCTCGCGGGCGTAATCCTACGGATCGAGGTCAATATGCGAAAAGCTCTGAACTTTATCGGCGGCGAATTTATGGGCGCAGCTGGCGGCTCCCACTTTGTTCATCACAATCCATCAACTGGCGAGCCGGCGTCGGAGGTTGCAAAGTCTGAAGTTTTGGACTTAGTGCGCGCCATTCAGGGCGCAAACATCGCCTGGGCTTTTTGGTCCAAGGTCGAAGCCAAGGGACGGTCTGAGCTTCTCAGCGCTTTGTCTCGGCACCTCGCCGAGAAAAAGGAGCATTTTGCAGCGCTTGAGAGTGCGGAGACTGGAGTGCCGTTTGCCGTTGTCTTGGCTAGTGTTCAGCGCGCTGCCCTGGTTCTGGAGTTTTTTTCGCAGGCCATCGTGAATGACCGCCAACCTTCGAGTTCCGCCGAGTTCTACGAATCTCGTGACGCGATTGGCGTTGTCGGTATTATCACTTCTTGGGTCGAGGCGACGTTTGGAATCGCCTCTCGTGTTGGAGCCGCACTTGCTGCAGGCAACGTCGTTATCCTTAAACCTTCTTCTCGTGCCCCGATGACCGCCATGGCTTTTGCCGAGGCGGTGGCTCACGTCACCCACGACTATCAACTGCGCACAACAGGACTCCCCTCTGGATTTTCGGCCGGCTTTTTGAGTCTCTTACAGGGTAGGGGAGTCGAGGTCGGCGAAGCTTTGGTTTCCCACCCCGGCATTTCAACAATCGCCTTCATCGGGAAAACCGAGACGGGACGAAAGATTCAGATTGCCGCAGCCGAATTTTTAAAACGAGTCCAGCTGTCCCTGAGTGGTTGCAATTCAATTTTGGTCTTTGCCGACTGCGATCTGGAGGCAACCGTTCAACGGGTTATTCAGTTGAGTTTGACTTCTGAAACCAGTGCCGCGTTTCGAGGAATGCGAGTCTTCGTTCAAGATCCAATTTACAAGGAATTTGCCAGACTCTTGTCAGAGCAATCATCACACATTCAAATCGGCAGCTCGAGTGAATCCCAAACTCAGCTCGGGCCGCTCCCGAGCGATGCCGACCGTGGTCAGTTTTTCGCTTCGGTGCAGAAAGCCGTCGAGGAAAAAGGCAAACTCCTCTTTGGCGGAAGTAAACCTGGCGGAAGTAAACCTGGCGGGAGTAAACCGGTTGAGAATCTCGCCCGAGGTTATTTTGTGAGCCCCACGGCCATCATGGACCTGACCAACTGCTCGACGCTCCACCAAGAGGAAGTTATTGGCCCACTCTTGCTACTGAATAACTTCAAATATCAAGGCGATGCCATTAAATTTGCAAATGGCTCGCCATTTGGGCAAGTTTGCTATCTGTTTCATCGCGATTTGGAAAAAGCTTCGCGGATTGCGATGGCGATTCAGGCTGGCCGCGTATTGATCAACCCCGACGGCATGATGTGGGACCCCAGGCACCCGGCCGAGGGCATGAAAGCCTCAGGCCTCGGTGGCGTGGAGGGCCGGGCAGGGCTCGAGTTTTTCACTCGGTTGCGTGTCATTGGTCAAGTCGTCGGTCAAGTCGTCGGGCGAGACGTTGGGCGAGACGTTGGCCCTGTCGTCGGACCTGGTCTCGTGAGCTAATCTTCGAGCAATATCGATGAAAATTTACCTGGTTTACTTCTGCGACTGCGCCTGGACTAAATGTTTGTTATAAACGTAAGAAGATGAATACAGCCTCCCAGACAGTCTTGGTCGCAGCCGTTGTGGTGGCCTTCAGCGCCGGCTGCTATTTCCTGACACTTAAGCAAAGTGCCGATGGGGCTCATTCGCATATTGGAAATAATCTCGCGGCGAGCCGCGATCTGTCGCTCGGCAATTCATTTATGCAGCGAGAAGTTGGCCGCGGCGCCGAGGGTCTACCGGACGTCACGTCTGAAGCAGAAAAATCAAGAGTTCATGGCGTCGCAGCCGAGCGCACTGGCCACTTGCGGGGAGCTATTAGGCGCTCGCCAGTGCTCGATGAGCAAACGAAGGCGTTGATCCTCGATTGCGTTCATCGCGTCGGTGTGCTTCAGGGCGTGAAGTCGAGTGCCGATTTCACGACGCTGACCGATTACTACGGCCGAGCGCTTTTGATGCCGCCCGGACGTCGTATCGAAGCTAAACTGCAGTACCGAAACGTTCGACTTCTAGACCAGAATGGCCAACGGCTGAGCCTTTATATTTCGCGGGTTTTTGATGAGTCGAGTGGCAAGACTAAATTCGCACCTCGACTTTACGCCACGAATGATGAAAACCTCGAAGTTCCGAGGGATTTACCGCCGGAGCTTCAAGGACCCAATTGGGCCTCGGCCGTTGATCGCATGAAGGGTAACGGACAGATGGTTTCGGATGAAATTTCTGAAGACCAGAGATTGGATTCGAAAACAACGGCTCATCTCATCTTGCACAATGGAAGAATCGAGAACCTGGAGATCTTCTTTAACGGCGGAAAGCTAGCATGCACTCGAAACGATGAGCGAGCGTCGGCAATCTGCCAGTGTTTCTAGCCAGACCATGAGTTGCACTCAAAAACATCTGCTATATGTGAAACATAATATTACTTATCAGGCGATATTATCTAAGCCCCTTCGAGCCTCTTGCAAAATTGTCGACATTTTTCCAGCCGCAGGCCTGTGGATAAGTTGAGTTATCCACAGGGCGTCTGAGCTTCGGCACTCAGTGAGCTTGG
>JAYTRM010000221.1:0-10952 GCA_043746165.1 Bdellovibrionales bacterium
GTCATAAGGTCCGGTTGATCATGGATTTCGGAAATGTTGCATTAGCTGGGGGATTTCTCACCCAGGAACAATTCGCGACCCAGCCAAGATTTCCGATGCGCTTGGTATTTTGTGAAGACTGCTACCTTTTGCAAATTCAAGACCGCGTTCCGCCAGCGCTGCTTTTTAAAGACTATTTTTATTTTTCATCGGCGATCACCACGCTTAAAAATCATTTTCGCGAATACGCACGGGAAGTGACCGAACGTTTTCTTAAGCCAGAGCATGCGACGGTCGTTGAAATAGGCTGCAACGACGGCGTGCTGATTAACCCGTTCGCTGATCTCGGAATCAAGAACGTCATCGGTGTAGATCCTGCGACCAACGTGGTTAAAACCATCGCTAACCCGCGCATCAATGTGGTGAACGACTTCTTTAGCGAGCGAACTGCTAAGGAGATTTTGCAGCAGTATGGCCGCGCCGATCTAATTGTCGCCAACAATGTCTACGCTCACGTCGATGACATGCATGATCTCACTCGCGGCATTGAAAAACTGCTCGCGCCCGAGGGTGTTTTTGTCTTTGAAGTTCATTACATCATGAATCTGCTCGAAGAGTTTCAGTACGACATGGTTTACCATGAACACTTGTATTACTACTCGATTTTGGCTCTCGATAATTTCTTCGCCCGCTTTGGCCTCGAGATTTTTGATATCAAACAAATTCCGATTCATGCGGGTTCAATGCGCTACTATGTGCGGCGCAAAGGGCACCTCAAAAGAGAGATGCTCTCTGATGCGGTTATTAAGCAGCGCTGGATGGAAAAAGAAAAGGGCTATGACAAAGTCGAAACTTATCTTAACTATGCAAGCACCATTGAAAAGACCCGTGTGAATCTCATGCGGCTTTTGTCAGATCTCAAAAGTCATGGCAAAAAAATATTTGGCTACGGAGCTTCGGGTCGCGCCAATACGATCATTCAGTACTGTGGCATTTCTAATAAAATGTTAGAATGCATCATTGACGATGCCCCGGCGAAAAATGGATTTTACACGCCTGGCTCTCACATCCTCATTCAGTCTCGTGAGCGAATCGCTCACGACAAGCCCGATTATATCTTGGTCTTCGCATGGAGTTTCATTAAAGAAATCGTCGGCAAGAACCTGGAATATCTGGAAGCCGGCGGAAAATTCATCGTTCCCTTGCCGCAAGTTCGAGTGATCTCAATGCAAAACGGGGAAATTCTTTGGCACGCCCCCGGTGAGACATTGGTGTAAATGAACGGACACCGGTTCGTTCAGCGCTTATTTAGCCAACCATTGGTTCGGTTTGCGCTACTTTCTGCACTGATCGTGGCTGCAGTCTTTCCCGACGTAATTTTTAAGAATGCATCGATCAGCATACTCGATCAGGCAAACTTCCAGCGTGAACCTAGATCTGCTGAAAACTTCTACCATGAGCGACCGGGCCTGGCGCCGCAAATGGGGTTCTTCGATACGGGGGGCGCCGCCGGCCAGAGTGAGCCTGCCATTCAGTTCATGAAAAATTCAATTTATGGTTTGCAGTCACCTTTTTGGAATCCCTACTCCGGCGCAGGTTCGTTTGGACCAGAAACCATGGTTGACATCAAGCTATCGCCGCTCAGTCTCTTGGTGGCGATTTTAGGCGGTTCAAATCTCGCATTTCACATCGTGACATTGCTGTTTTACACGCTCGCGCTGTTCTTTCTATTTCGAGTTTTGGTTGAGCAGTTAAACTACGGTTTGCTGCCCGCAGTTGCTGCCGGCGCGGTCTTTCTGCTCAATGGGTATTTCACGGCCAACCTCAGTTCGAACACAAATCAGGCCCTTTTGTACTTTCCTTTTTGCGTGTTCGCTTCCTTGAACTTTGCCCGCCGTCCGGATGCCGTGAGGTTCTTGGTCCTGGTTTTCGCTTGCGTTCTTCCACTTTCGGTCAGTTTTTTCCCGACCACTGTATTGATGATGACCACTCTGGTGGTGAGCATGGGGGGCTGCGCATTTCAATATCGCGGGGGTCACGCGGCGCGCTTAAAGCTTTTCGCGACACTTCTGGCGGCGCCCGTTTTAGCTGGAATGGTTTTGATGTTTTTTTACCTGCCTCTGAGTGAAGCGCTGAGCTACGTCGGCGGAATGGATCTCTACGGTGCCCGAGTGTTTTGCGGGTCAGAATGGCGAGCCATTATCAGTCTTTTTTCATCGAAACATTTTTTTGAGTCGTATAACGCCATCAACCCCGTGTTTTATCCACTGATCGGAAACGTGATTTTTCACTTGGGAGTCCTCGCGGGCCTTATTGCGGCAATCGGAATCGTTAATCCTCGAATTAGCGAGAATGCTTTTACCGCGTCGCTCACACTCTTACTGCTTTTTACTCTGGGAAGAATTTTTGCGATTCCTCTGATTTCAAATTTCTTCGACTTCTTGCCTTTTCTCCGTAATGTTGCAGTCCAATACTGGTGGATGGTGATTGGCTGTACTTTTCCGTTTGTCTTCGCATATGGCTTTAATCTTCTCCAAAAAGCCGGGCAGTTTCGAGTTTGGCCGGTTTACCTTGTCGGGGCGCTGCTAGTCGCCGATCTTGTTTACATCGGGAAAGTCTGGGGCTTTAAAGACTCCGAGGGCGGAGCGTACGTGAGCCCCCATCGGGCCATGAACTACGTGGGTCTGACCGTATTTCTCATCTTCGCTGCCTGCGGGCTCATCGCGGCGCTCAAACGTCGGCCGGCAAATCGGCGCGCCGCTTTAATCGGAGTTTTGACGGTTGCTGTGTTTGCGGAGATGATTCATTACTTCGACACCTCGCGACTGCGTCGTGAGGATATCTTTCTTAACCCTCCAGCGTACGTGACGTTTTTAAAGAACCATGTCGGCCTCAATCGCATCGCCAACTATGGATCCTACGGGCTGCCCCCGGAACTCGGCTCAGCTTACCAGATTCAGCAGGTCGAATTTTTCACGATGAATATTTTTCCCTCTTATTATCAGTTCTGTCAGCGCAACGACACCACCGAGCACGGCTGGTGGGGCAAAGACACTTTTTGCGTCAATCGCGACACGACCAGCGAGCCCAATATCAACGAGAGCGCCCTCAATCTTCTTTCGGTCCGCTACATCGTAATTTCAGAATCAGCTCCCAAATTTCGCAAGTTTTTCGAAGATAGAAAATACCCCATTGTTTTCCAGTCACCGGTGATGACGATCTTTGAAAATCTCAATTCCTATCCTCGAATCTTTGCCGTCCCTCACCTGGTTGAAGCGCCGCTCACGCCAGAAACAAAGGGCCTCGATGCCCGTAATGTCGCGTTCACTGAAGACCAAAAGCTGCTTGAGACGGCTAAGGCCGCAGGCGTGAGGATAGGGGCGCCAGAGGCATCTCAGCCTTCCCCTCTTTTTACCGCTGGCCGAATCACAAGTTACCAGAACACGAAAGTTGGCGCGGAGGTCGACCTGCCGTCTGCTGGAGTTGTTGCACTCATGGACAATTGGCACCCCAACTGGCAGGTCACAGTCGACGGCAAGGGCGCTTACCTGGGCAAGATCAATGAAAGTTTTCGCGGCGTCGCAGTCGGGCCGGGGCACCACGTGATCATGATGAGCTACTGTCCCAAGACATTGCCGCTGGGCCTCGGAATCACGGTGAGCACCCTCCTGGGGCTCGGCCTGCTGGCCGTGTTCCGCCGGCGGGTGAACCGCTTCCTGAGCCGGTTTCTCACCACGCACGAAGTTAACCGCAGTCAAAATGAAATTTACAATGCCCCGAAATCAGCCCTATATTAGGGAACTTTAGGAGAGAATACATGAAAGTCATGACGATTTTAGGAACCCGGCCCGAGATGATTAAGATGTGGCCGGTTTTGAAAAAACTGGACGCCTCGAACTTTGAACACATCATGGTTCACACCGGCCAGAATTATACCAAAGAGCTGAAAGATTATTTTTTTCGCGACCTTGAGTTACGTAAGCCTGATTTCGAGCTCGGCATCAGCGTCGCTTCTTACGGCGAAGAAGTCGCTGACGTCATCAAAAAGAGCGACGAACTTTTTAAAAAGGTGAAGCCCGATGCGCTCATCGTGCTCGGCGATACTTACAGCGGCTTGTCGGTTCTACCCGCTTCGCACCACGGGGTTAAGATTTTGCACATGGAAGCAGGTCTTCGGGCATGGGATAAGCGCATGCCCGAGCAGCGCAACCGGATTTTGATCGATCATATCTCTGACATCCTGTTGCCGTTTCACCAGTATCACCGCGAAAACTTAATTCGCGAAGATATTCATCCTTCAAAGATCATTGTCACCGGTAACCCGACTTACGAAACGATGTACGCGTTTAAAGACAAGTTTGCGACCTCTGAAATTCTGAAAACATTAAACGTGAAACCGCGCGAATACATCGCGGTGACCGCGCACAGAAAAGAAAACGTCGATGACCTGGCCTCGTTCCAGGCGATCTTGCAAGGCCTGCATCTGGCTCATAAGAAGTTTGGTAAAGAGATTATCTACCCAATGCATCCACGTACTCAATCAAAGATTAAAGACCACAAAGTCCCGGCAGGTATTCGCATCATCGACCCGCTCGGCTACTACGATTTCAATTGCTTGAGCATGAATGCGTTTTGCCTGGTTGCCGATTCTGGCACGACGCCTGAAGAGGGCTTGTTCTTTAGAGTGCCATGCGTTTCACTTCGTAAAACAACCGAGCGTTACGAAACCGTGGAAGCAGGAGCTCACATTATCGCGGGCCTCGATCCGCAGAACATCGCGGACTCGATCGAGACCGTAACCAAGATGGAATGGGCCGCTCGCTACGACTTGTGTGAAAACTTTGCCCCATCGAACGTAGTGATCAACGCGGTTCGTTCGCAGATCACTAACTTTTTCTAAAGTTTGCCAGACTCCTGGGCCTCGCAGGCGAGGCCCTTTAAGCAGTTGTTAAGCGGTGGGGGTGGGTGTAACGCCAGCGAGGCGTTTGTATTCAGCAATGGCACTTGCGGGTGTTCCGCTGTAAATAATTTCGCCCTTAGCCATCAATATGACCCGGGTCGAAATACTCTCAATCAATGACAGATCGTGGGAGACCAAAACTAGCCCACGAGATGTTTTAATCAGATCATGCATGCGCTTTTTGGCCTTCTCGACAAAAGACAGATCACCCGCAGCCAACATTTCATCGAGCACGAGAATTTCAGGCTTTATCGATGTCGCGATCGTAAACGCGAGGCGCACGTACATGCCAGACGAGTAATATTTAACCGGGACGTCAATGAATTCACCGAGTTCAGAAAACTCGATGATTCCCTCAATGCGTTCACTGACCTGGTGCTTGGTGAAACCGAGCATATAGCTGTTGAAATAGATATTTTCGCGACCAGAAAACTCAGGATCAAATCCGGCGCCCAGTTCTATAAGCGGTTGAATTGCTCCCTGAACTTTTATCTGCCCGCGAGTCGGTTTCAGGATGCCTGCAATGACCTTGAGCAAAGTGCTCTTGCCCGCGCCGTTTAATCCTATTATTCCGAGCTGCTCCCCTTCTTGTATTTCGAGATTCACGCCGTTAAGCGCAAGGAGTTTGTCTTTCTTTTTTTCAACGTACGTGCGGCGTGAGAGAGTATTGAGAACAAATTCTTTCAGAGTTCGGGTCTGATCAAAATGTAAGTCGTACTCAAGATCAACGGCTTTAATTGAGATGAGACTTGGTTTAACCAGAGATGGATTCATAATTTAAAAACGATCCGATTATCAAATTTCTTCAAGACCAATAAACCGATCATCAACATAGAGAGTGAGAGCCCCCCCGCAACAAGGTAAAATTTGGCGGCTGGAACTTCACCGTAAACCAACGGAAGCCTAAACATCTCAAGAAAATAATAGAGAGGATTCCACCAAATCAACCATCTCGCCTTTTCGGGCAACATCTCAGCGTTAAACGCAATCGGCGTCACAAAAAAAGCAGCCTGCAGTAAAACCGGCGTGATGTAGGTAAAATCTCGGAAGTAAACGGCCACAACGCTCAAAATGCTCGAGACACCTAATAGAAAAAGCGCCAAAAAAACCAACGCCAGAAACGCCAGCGGAATCGTCAGGTGAAAGTGAAAGGCTCCGCTCAAGATTCCGATGCCAATTAGAGCAGTTGAAGAAAGAACGAAATTTGTTAATTCATAACAAACAACATTGAGAAGAAAAATGATCTTGGGCAGATAGATCTTTTTTATAAAATGTTCGTTTTGGATCATCACAAAAGGAGCGCGACCGACGACCCCGTTTATGACCGAAAAAAATACCGCTCCCGAAAAATAATAGGCATAGAAATTCTCCATGCGATTTTTCAACAGCATGCTCATCATGACGCCGATCACGGCGTAATGAAGTAGAGGCGCTAAGATCGTCCAGAGAAAGCCGAGGTACGATCTGCGATAGCGGATTTTGACATTGGTATAAACGAACGAATAAACGACGTAGCGATATTTCCAAACATCAGCGAGTTCCTGAACAAGAGGTTCCAGTGCACGAAAAGACAAACTTCGGCGCTCGCTAACCTCTTCTATCACAACCTCATTTGCGGCTGACATTAAGTAAGCAACGGCAATTTCAAGTCGCTGCTCCTCCGGAATAATGCATACACTTTCACAAATTATCCAACTTTGAAGGCTTAATCAACGCTTAATCGCGGTAGCCTTGATTGTGGAATCGCCCCGGATGATCCAATGAGTCACCTAGGCACGGGCGGCTATCTTGCCCTTTCCAGCATCTGAAGGAGGCCTGAACCTCGATGTGGAATTTTGTCTCGTGGAAAAAATGTCCAGTTGATAAACTCCACTCGAACTGGGAAATTCTGACGATCTGACTGCAAGCGAACTTGCTCAAGCCACCTCAAATTCAGGAGTGATTTCGTGTAGATTCCATTAAGACTTTGCTCTTCGAGGGCCACGAGCTCTGCGACATTCATGGTCTTTTCCCACACCGCCGTCTCGCTATTGACACCACTGAAGAGCTCGATGAACTTTTCCGACGTCATAAAATGATTGAACACGACGAGATCGGCCTGGCTCGCCTTTTCGACAGCTCGCAGTTCTGGACTTTCAAACCCAGACTCAACTAGAAACTGCACCTGAATCGAAGCGCTCCTTAATCCATGAAGCGGCTTAATCCCGCTCTGCTGGCCATAGACAAGGTAGCCCTCCGGATCCGCCGATTTGGCTTCCGTGCAGGCCCGCTCAAATTCAAGTGCCTTCACAATCAGCGCGTTGAGGACGCCGATTTTCTCAAAACGCGGAGCCTGCGAACAATATATTCCACGTGCCTCGAGGAACAATCTGGATAAATTGGCCAGAGCTGACTCGTCAAAAAACAACTGCAGGTCGTCGACTTCTTCCAGACTCAAATAGAGAAAGTCTCGATCGCTGCGTGAGGTGTTTTCTATCTCGGCCATCATCTGCAAAACCGAAAAATGAAAGATAAAAAATCCCGTGACCGATCTCTTTATTTTTTTGCTGCTCTTATGAACCTCGTCTTCGCTCGACATTGCTATCTCTTTAAGCGGCACGCTGGTCGATCTAGCCAGCTCGATCAGATTGCGCGCGAGTCCAACAGAGGCGTGAAAATAAGCCGGATGGGCAAAAGCGAGATTTCTGCCCGTCAGTTTCTCTTGCTCGACGTCGACCTCATTATGATTAAACTTAACCACCGGGCGCGGTACAAAGGAGCAGGGCATATTTACAAAGGCACGGTAAAACGACATCGTGTGACTATAGATCGGCGAAGTTCCGAAGATGGATTCGCGGTCGACATTTTTTACTGGGTCTACTTCAAAGCAGAGACAAGGAAATGTCGTCACAGCCGTGACGAACCCGAACTGGTGAAAAAAATCTCGACCGGTTTTAAATACCAGCTCTTTTTCAGCACTCGAAAAGTATTCGTAAGTGGTCTCGTCAGCTTCTCGACCCAAAAAATTTAAAAGAAAAAAGGCGCTGTCAGAAGTCATAAGGATCTCGACAATGTGATCAACCGCGAGCGGCAAAACGGTATCGTCGTTGCCAAGGCACCACGCATATTTGGTGCCGATAAAATCGAGACTTCTGAGCATTGCAATTTCGGCAATTCCACATTTTTCTCGATGCATGTGAAATTCAATGTCGTGACTTAACTCTCTATGCCGCTCGATTACGGGGCTGATCGGCTCAGTTGAGTGGTCATCGATAACCATCACCTTGATCTGGTTGGCAAAACGCGAGGCTTTTATCGCCGCAAAAATCGACGTCAGAGCCCGATCGAGCTGAGTGGGTCGGTTGTAAGACGGAATAAAGATAGTAAGTAGGTCTTTGCGGCCGCTCATTTGGTGAGACAGCGTTTAAGCAGTCCGGCCACGGCCGGAGGTAACAGCCAAGCGGCCACAAAACGCTTAAGCGTTTTTAAAAAGCTCGGTGGCGGCGGAGCGACCGGAGGCTGGTCATAGTTGATAAAAACCATTTTACAGTCATAAGGAAGCCGCAAAGAATTCAACTCCCGGCGCAGAGAAACTCGCTGCTCCAACTCGGAGATCGAGGCGTGCAGATCTTTTACGAGGTCACCCAATGACGTCGCGGTCAAATAATCGAAGCCGGACTGCAGGGGCAGCCGGATCGACTGGGTGAACGGCGAGCTCCCTACAGCCTCCAGGCTAAGCGTTAAGATATCTAGCGACTCCTCAGCGCGATTTACCCTGAGATAGCTCTGAGCCTGCAAAACATTGGCGGCGGTCGCGGAAAAAATCGAAATGACCGCCGCACCTTCGCTGAGGTGTCGACCCACGACATCTTGACTGAGGAGCGGGGTATTCCAATCTTCGTTTGTTAGCGGCTGCGAAGGGAATCTGGCAAAGTACGGCCAGCGAGAATCATAGCCGGTTGGCAGTGGCGTGATGACGAGAAACGCGGGGTAATTGAGAATATTGAGCGTGTGGCAGAGTAAATGGAGACTGCGGTCGATCGGCGAATTTGATTCGTCAAACGCCGAGCTCACAATGTAAAAGACCGGTGCCTTTTTCACATCAATCTCTTTGCAAGCTGCACCACCGGGCGAAGGATCTTATTTTTCTTCAGAATCTTTTTTAACTTGGCCAGTCGCGGCTGCGTCTCGCCCAAGCCGCCGTCTTGCACAAAGGAGATGAACTGTGAAAATGTCATTTTGAAGTAGCGAATACATACGGCATCAATCTGCTCCGGATTTGCTTCGTAAGAATTGTAAAAACACTTCATCGCAAAGAGCCGATAATCCATGGCCGGCACGAGAAATGCGACCTGCGCGGTCCAAAATAGCTTTTCATTCAAGTCCGCATTGGGGCTGAGCTTAGCGGTCAGTTGCGGAAAGACTTTTTCCGCTTTTTCCAAAAACTTTTTTGACCGATAGGTTTCGAGGAGTAAAATTCTCTCATAAGAGAGTGCGGTCCAGTCGATATTTGCGGATGACGACTCATTTCTGCCGCTCATCCACAGTGTCACGGCTTGAGTTTTGTCGTTCACAAAGAATACTTCTCTTTCGCAAAGCAATCGCGCAAAAAAGTTCATGTCGCCAAGGCGGTGAAGGAACGGCTTAAAGCCTCCGAGCTCTTGGTAGACCTGGGTACGAATTAACATCGCACAAGGGTGCAATGAATTTCCGCGTAGAAAAATGTGATTGAGATGTTGCTCCGCAGAAAGTGCTGAGACATCGCCAGAGAACTGGGTCGACGGAATATTTCCTATTTCTCGACCGCGCTCATCGACAAACTCATTGTTAGCAAAGACCGCCGCGTACCCAGCGTTTTGGTCGAGCATTTTCACTAGGCGGTCGAGCCGGTCTGCAAAATAGTAATCGTCTGAGAACAGAAACGAGAGGTAGTCGGTCTCAACAGTTTTAGCGATTCTCACCGCAAACTCGGAGCGCTGGTTGACTGGGTTAGTGATGATTTCGACGCGAGGATCAACGCTGAACTTTTTGAGCTTTGCCGGAGTATCATCCGTTGAGCCGTTGTCTAGAATGAGGAGCCGGAACTCGGCAAAGGACTGCTCAAGGACGCTCTCAATCGCGCGACAACCAAGATCGCCATCGTTGTAAATCAAGACGATGACGGTTATTCTGGGCGCTTTTAAACCTTGAGCCATGGCGCCTTGCCTGACTCCCAAAGTTCCTGCAGGTACATCTTTTCTCGGATCGTGTCCATGGGCTGCCAAAATCCTTGATGGCGATAGGCCATCAATTGTCCGTCGCGTGATAACTTCTTAAGCGGTTGTTGCTCCCAGATCGTTGCATCTTCGTCGATGTAATCGAGAACTTTTTGATTGAGCACAAAAAATCCCCCATTGATCCATGCGCCGTCGCCTTGGGGTTTTTCTTGAAAACCGATCACGCCGTCGCCCTTGAGATTTAGCGAACCGAACCGACCAGGAGGTTGAACTGCAGTCATCGTAGCCAAACGTTTATGTTCGCGGTGAAAACTGAGGAGTTTTGCAATATCGATATCCGAGACTCCATCTCCGTAGGTCATACAGAAATCGTCGTCGCCCAGAAAATCTTTAACCCTCTTAAGTCTGCCACCCGTCATCGTATCGTCGCCGGTGTCGACGAGCGTGACCGTCCAAGGCTCTGATTCGTTTGAGTGAACTTTCATTTTGTTATTGCGCATGTCGAATGTGACATTTGAATTGTGCAAGAAGTAATTCGAAAAATACTCTTTCACGATATAGCCTTTGTATCCGAGGCAAATCACGAAGTCGTTCAGACCGTAAGCTGAATAGATTTTCATGATATGCCAGAGAATTGGGCGCGCGCCAATTTCAACCATCGGCTTTGGTTTAACGACGGTTTCTTCGGAAAGCCTTGTTCCGAGACCACCTGCCAGAAGGACAACTTTCATTGCTACTCCCTAACGATCGCCCAAGGCGCCAGTGAGACTCAGGTAAAATTTTCTGAGGATAAAGGACTCATCTGAGCGACCGGTGCC
>JAYTRM010000222.1:0-1756 GCA_043746165.1 Bdellovibrionales bacterium
CTCCGGCCGTATGATGGCAAAAGAATGAAACGTGAACCTTTGCTCGACCTCCATGGATTTCGTAAAGATGAAGTTTTTGATGCCGTCGACCGTTTTCTCGTGCAGGCGATGAAAAAAGGCCAGAAGCGTGTCAGAGTCATGACCGGAAAAGGCACGGGCGAAGTCAAGAAAACGGTCATCGAATATCTTCGCCTGGGCGGCTATCCATTTGAAATTGAGAAAATGGAGAACGGCTCGCGTAACGAAGGTGTTCTGATCGTTATTCTCGACGATTAGGGAGAATTATGAATTTGCTCTGGTTGGATATGGAAATGACCGGTCTCGACGTCGAACGTGAAGTCGTTATCGAAACCGCAGCAATCGTGACGACGGCCGATTTTCGCGAACTCGAAAACTACCATGCAGTCGTGCGCCAACCAGCAGAATATCTCGACCGCATGGACGACTGGAACAAAAAACATCACGGCGAATCAGGCCTTACCGCGATGGTGCCCAACGGCAAAGAACCTCACACTGTCGATCAAGACCTCGCACTCTTGGTTGCGAGGCATTTTCACGAGCCCGCAATTTTAGCAGGTAACTCGATCGGCCAAGATCGACTGTTCATCAATCGGTATTTTCCGAATTTTGCGCAGAAACTGCACTACCGCATGCTCGATGTCACATCTTGGAAAATCATTATGAATGCGAGATTCGGAATCAAGCATCAGAAGAAAAACAGTCACCGCGCAGTTGACGACATTCGAGAGAGCATCGCCGAGTTAACATTTTATCTTCAATACTTCGCAAAGAAATAACAAATCTGACAGAGCGAGCCGGACCGTCGTGAGTCACGACGGTCCGCAGCTGATCGAGACTCTAGTAACGATAGTGCTCAGGCTTGAACGGACCGGTTTTGTTCATTCCGAGGTAGCCAGCTTGTTTGTCGGAGAGGACCGTGAGTTCGACACCAATTTTCTTTAAGTGAAGTGCCGCAACCTTTTCGTCGAGCTCTTTCGGCAAGCGATAAACTGCAAGTTTGGCGTACTTTGAACGGTTCATCCAAAGATCCATCTGCGCCATAACTTGGTTAGTAAACGAAGTTGACATCACAAACGACGGGTGGCCAGTGGCGCATCCGAGGTTCACCAAGCGGCCTTTGGCAAGAACGATAATCTCGCGGCCGTTTTTAAGAGTGTGAACATCGACCTGCGGTTTCACTTCGCGGGCCTGAGAATTTTTATTCATCCATCCCATATCGATTTCGATATCGAAATGACCGATGTTGCAGACAATCGAGCGATGCTTCATTTTCATGAAGTGCTTTTCGGTAATGATGTCGCAGCAGCCAGTGGCGGTAACGAAAATATCACCGAGCTCGCAGGCGCGTTCCATCGAGGTGACTTCAAAACCTTCCATCGCCGCCTGGAGGGCGCAGATCGGATCGATTTCGGTCACGATGACGCGCGAGCCATATGACCGCATCGAGTGAGCGCAACCTTTGCCCACATCGCCGTAACCCGCAACCACGACAACTTTACCAGCAAGCATGACATCTGTTGCGCGCTTGATTCCGTCCGCGAGAGACTCTCTGCAGCCGTACAGGTTGTCAAATTTCGATTTCGTTACCGAGTCGTTAACGTTAATCGCCGGAATTTTCAATTTTCCTTCAGCGAGCATGCGTTCGAGATTATGAACACCAGTTGTGGTCTCTTCCGAAACGCCGATGACCTTTTTGAGCATGGGCAAAAAGCGTTCCTCGTGCATCATATTCGTG
>JAYTRM010000223.1:0-55703 GCA_043746165.1 Bdellovibrionales bacterium
GGGCGCGGGCCCGGGCAATCTTGGCCTGAGCTTTGGCGATGTGCTCAGGATCAAGATTTCCCGAAGCAAGGCTTGCTTCTGCATCTTTTTGGGCTTGTGTCACGCGTTCGATTTCAAGTTCGTCCGCGCGCTCTGCTGTTTCGGTTAGAACGTTGACGCCTGCGGGATTAACCTGGCAGTAGCCGTCGCTCACGGCAACAAAGTAAACGGTTGAATCACCCTTCAGGCGATAGCGCAGAACTCCGGCGTCGATCGTAGTCAGGAGCGGAGCGTGGCCCGGCAAAATATTCAGCTCACCACAGTAGCCCGGAACGAAGACTTCATCAATCTCCTGCCCGGCGAGGACTTTCTTTTCGGGCGTTACTAAAGTGAGCCGAAAACCAAGATCAGACATTAAACCAGTCCTTTCGCTTTCTCGAGCGCGTCTTCGATCGTGCCGACGAGATAAAACGCCTGCTCCGGGATCGAGTCATGTTTGCCATCGAGAATTTCACGGAAGCCGCGGACGGTGTCTTTAATCTGAACGTATTTACCTGGCATGTTCGTGAACGCTTGGGCAACGAAGAACGGCTGACTCAAGAAACGCTGCACTTTACGCGCGCGGCTCACGACCAACTTATCTTCTTCCGAAAGTTCGTCCATACCCAGAATCGCGATGATATCTTGAAGTTCGCGGTAACGCTGAAGCAGGGACTGAACGTCACGCGCCGTGCGGTAATGCTCTTCGCCAACAACTGCAGCGTCGAGAATCCGCGATGTCGAGTTGAGGGGATGAACCGCGGGGTAGATACCTTGCGCTGCAATTTCACGGTCGAGGTTGGTCGTCGCATCCAAGTGGGCAAAAGTCGTTGCTGGAGCCGGGTCAGTGTAGTCATCGGCTGGAACGTAAACGGCTTGCACCGAGGTGATCGAGCCTTTTTTCGTCGAAGCGATTCGTTCTTGCAGGGCTCCCATGTCGGTTCCCAGTGTCGGCTGGTAACCCACCGCTGACGGAATACGGCCGAGGAGGGCCGAAACTTCGGCACCCGCTTGGGTGAAACGGAAGATGTTGTCGACGAAGAGAAGAACGTCTTGGTTGTCGACGTCACGGAAGTATTCCGCCACGGTCAAACCCGTGAGTGCCACGCGGGCCCGTGCTCCGGGCGGTTCGTTCATCTGACCGAACACGAGTGCGGTCTTCTTGATTACGCCTGATTCGGTCATTTCTTGCCAGAGGTCGTTTCCTTCGCGAGTTCGCTCTCCAACGCCCGCAAACACGGAGTAACCACCGTGCTCAGTTGCGATGTTGCGGATCAGCTCTTGAATCAAAACGGTCTTACCGACGCCGGCACCACCGAAAAGTCCGATCTTACCACCCTTAGCGTAGGGAGCGAGAAGATCGACGACCTTGATTCCTGTCACAAGCATTTCAGCTTTAGTTGATTGATCTTCGAATTTTGGAGCCGCGCGATGGATCTCCCATTGCACCTCCGCTTTGACTGGGCCTTTTTCGTCGATCGGCTCGCCGATGACGTTAATGATTCGGCCGAGCACGCCTGCGCCGACCGGAGTCGTGATCATTTTGCCGGTGTTGGTGACTTTTTGTCCGCGAGTCAGACCGTCTGTTGAGTCCATCGCGATCGTGCGGACTGTGCGGTCGCCCAAATGCTGTGCGATCTCGAGCACGAGGTTACCTTCGCGAGCGTCGATGGCTTTGTTTGAAATACGAAGCGCCGTATTGATTGCGGGGAGTTCTCCAGTCGGAAATTCAACGTCGACGACCGGGCCCATCACTTGCTTAACAATTCCTAATTCCATCTCTCTTAGCCTTTCAACGCTTCTGCGCCGCTGGTGATTTCGATCAGCTCTGTGGTGATCGAGGCCTGGCGAAGCTTGTTATAAGTCAAAGTTAAACTGTCGATCATGCCGCCAGCATTCTTGGTGGCATTTTCCATCGCGCCCATACGCGCGCCGTGTTCTGCTGCCACACTCTCAGACATGCAGCGATAAACCTGCACGTTGAAGTGGCGGACGATGAGGCTCTCAATCAATTCAGCCGGATCCGGTTCGTAAATCATCTCAGCCGGGAAGCCTCCCGTACCCTTGTTCAGAGTCGCATGCTTATTGACGTCGATCGGCAGCAACGTCTCGCAAACAACCTCTTGTGCAATCGCCGATTTAAATTCGTTATAAACAATTCGAATTTCGTCATATCCGCCCGTGCGGTAGTCGTGCATCAAGCGCTCAGCAACTTTGGCCGCAAGTTCAAACGAAATATCCTTGGCAAGATTCAAAATCGTATCCACAGGCTTTATGTTGCGGCGGCGGAAAAAATCCGAGGCGCGGCGGCCGATGAAAAGAAGATCAATTTTATCAAATTGCTTACGGTGTTCTGCCAGAAATCTTTCGGTGTATTTATTGACGTTGGTATTAAACGCTCCGCACAGGCCACGGTCGCTGGTCAAGACCACAAGGAGTACCGACTTCGGATCTGAAGTCCGGGTTAACAGCGGATGCTCAACCATGCCCGAAACACCAATATCGGCGATCAACGACATCAAAGAATTCGCGTACGGTCGCAAATTGACGATGTTTTGCTGAGCACGGCGCAGCTTAGCCGCCGAGACCATTTTCATGGCCTTGGTGATCTGCTGGGTGTTTTTGGTACTGTCTATCCGCGAACGGATATCTTTCAAACTCGGCATATTTTACTTCACGCTCGGTTCAAAAATCGCTTTGAATTCTTTCAGCGCTTCAACCAAAGTTTTTTTGGTCTCATCTTTAATTTGTTTATCTGCCGCAATCGTTTCCATGAGTTTTCCGTACTTTTGACGGAAGAACTGAAGGACCTCAGATTCGTAGCGGCGCACGTCGTGCTCTGGAATAGAGTCGATATAGCCGTTGAGTGCCGCGTACATGACAACAACTTGATCTTCGACTCTCACGGGTGCAAACGCCGGCTGCTTCAAAAGTTCGACCAGACGACGGCCGCGCGCGAGCTGGTTTTGCGATGCTTTGTCGAGATCCGATGCAAAAGCAGCGAAGGCCTCAAGCGCCCGGAACTGCGCAAGTTCGAGTTTCAGCGAACCCGTCGCTTGTTTCATCGCTTTGATCTGTGCTGCGCCACCGACCCGCGAGACCGACTTACCAACGTTCACAGCGGGGCGAATACCTTTATAGAACAAGTCGCTCTCGAGGAAGATCTGACCATCTGTGATCGAGATCACGTTGGTCGGAATGTACGCAGAGATGTCACCGGCTTGAGTTTCGATGATCGGCAGGGCCGTCAATGACCCACCGCCAGCGGCCGGGCTGAGTTTCGCAGCTCGTTCGAGGAGGCGAGAGTGCAGATAGAAAACGTCACCGGGATAAGCTTCGCGACCCGGAGGACGGCGAAGAAGGAGCGAAAGCTGACGGTAAGCTTGAGCTTGTTTCGTCAAGTCGTCATAAATGATCAAACCGTGACGTCCACTATCGCGGAAGTACTCGGCCATCGCGGCGCCGCAGTAGGGCGCGAGGAACTGAAGCGGCGCCGGATCAGATGCCGTCGCTGCGATTACCGTGGTGTATTCCATTGCGCCGGCGCTACGCAGTTTTTCAACCGCGAGAGCGACCGTCGAACGCTTTTGTCCGATGGCGACGTAGAAACACTGAACGTTCTGGCCTTTTTGGTTGATGATCGTATCGAGGGCGATCGTAGTCTTGCCCGTCTGTCGGTCACCGATGATCAGCTCGCGCTGGCCGCGGCCGATTGGAATCATCGTGTCGATTGCCTTGATGCCCGTTTGCATCGGCTCATTCACGGGTGCACGAAGAACGATACCTGGAGCTTTGAGTTCGACAACTCGGCTGTGCTCAGTTTTGATCGGCCCGCGGCCGTCGATTGGGTTGCCCAGCGGATCAACGACGCGACCAAGAAGGGCTTCGCCAACGGGAACTTGCACGATTCGCTTCGTGCGTTTCACTGTGTCGCCTTCTTTGATACCGCGGTCTTCGCCGAAGATAACGACGCCGACAGATTCGCTCTCGAGGTTCAAAACCATGCCGTAGACTTCGCCCGGGAACTCGACGAGCTCACCGGCCATCGCCGTCTCCAGACCATAAACTCGGGCAACGCCGTCACCGACGGAGAGCACGCTTCCGGTTTCACTGACTTCGATCGATTTGCTGTAATTCTTAATCTGCTCTTTTAAGATCTTGCTGATCTCGTCGGCGCGAATGTTCATTTCCATTTTTAAACCGTTCTCCTCTTCAGTTCTTCGTTCATACGACGCAAGTGAAATGCGATGCTGTCGTCAAATGTGTAACTCCCCACTTGAGCGACAAGGCCGCCGATCACCGTCGGATCAACTCCATAGGTCATGATGACTTTTTTCTTCAAAACTTTTTCAACGGTAGACTCGATCCGCTGGCGTTCGCTGGGATCAAGAACTGTGGCTGAACGAACAGTGCCGCGGCAAACGCCGTTAGCTGCATCCGCCTGTGCTTCGTACCCAGCAACGATTTCTTTAAAGAGGCCGAAGCGGTCTTTACGGGCAAGTAACAAAATCAGGTCGCGAGCTTCTTTGGTGAGCGGCTTGCCATCAAATGCTTTTTCGAGGGCGGCAACGCGAGCCGAGGGTTCTATCACTGGGTTCGTCAAAAATTCACGGATTTCCGGGTCTTTGTCGAAAGCTTGTTCGAGGTCGCGCAGATTTGCAAAAACTTGGTCGTGAGCTCTATCGAGAGTCGGACTTTGCTCGGCGAGGTCATAAACAGCTTTGGCGTAGCGGCGGGCGAGTTCAGAAACTTTCATCCGCGTACCTCTTGAATTTTTGTGACGAATTCTGTCTGCAGTCGCTTTTGATCCGTCTCTTTCATTTGGTCTTTATCTTCAAGAATCTTGCGCGAAAGTTCGACGGCCTGATTGAGAAGCTCAGTCCGTAGCTCTAGCTGAGCACGTTCGATTTCCATAGTTGCCGCACGTGACGCGTCGTCGCGAAGGCGCTTGGAGAGCTCTTCACCCTGTTGATGAATCTGCTGAACAAGTTGCGCGGCTTCTGCTTTTGCGTTGTTCACGGATTCGCTCGTCGACTTTTCGAGTCTATTAAGTCGATCTTGAATTTCGCGCTTTTTTGTCTCGGCATCGCGGCGAGCTTGTTCGCCTCGCACGAGAGCCGCCTTGTAGGCTTCGTGCCGGGCCGTGAAAAAATTCTTTATCGGATGACGAGTATAATAGACGAGGACTCCTGCGTAGAGCGCAAAGTTGATTGCTTGCCAAACGACAGACATCGGAATTCCACCCTCATGGGCTTCATGAGACCCATGGACCTCTTGGGTCGCGGCCGCAGGCTCGGCGCCTTCGCCTTCTGCGAATGCCAGCGTCGGCAGAGCCAACAAGAATGCGACGATGAGGAGGCATCCCACTTTAGACAGGGCTGCGATTAAATTTTGAATCATGCGTTGAAATCCTTGCCGGCAAGTTTCGAAGCAATCGCCGCGCTGACTCCAGGAATTTCTTCGCTGAGTGTTTTGCGGGCCTGCTGGACTTCTCGCTCAATTCCGACTTGAGCTGCTTTTAAAACAGTGGCCGCCTCAGTCCGAGCGTCGCTGACCAATTTATCGTATTTTTCCATGGCGTGAGTGCGGGATTGATCAAAAAAGCCTTTAATCTCTGAGCTCAAAGCACGGGCTTTTTTTTCGTAAACCAACTCGAGTTCGTTGGCTTCGTCGATAAGGCGAAGGGCCATTTCCTCAGAGCCCGTCGTTCTTTTTTCCCGCTCATGGTGAGCTGCCATATAGGGCTTAAGGATAAACGTGGTCAAAAAGAAGTACGCAATAAGAAAACAGGCGAGGTGTATGAAGAGCGTCCAGTCGACCCCGAGAGAGTGAAGTATATCCATTTATGTAAAATCCGTAGGTTTTTGCGGTTTTGAATAGCATCGCAGCAAAACCATGGTCAAGGGTATTGTTGGTTTTGCCGCACCCCTTGGCCCGGTCTGCTGCCTTTGGCTCACTCCATGGTTCTGGCCGTGACGTCGTATCGTTATGTACTGGCCTTCGGCATATATGACGCACCCTCAAACATAACACCCTCATCAATTCTGAGACTCGGTGACGTGACGGTTCCGCGAAATATCGCAGGCGGATGCATCACAACCCGGCGCTTGGCATAAACATTACCGGTGACTTGTCCGCTGATGACGACAATGTCAGCTTCGATTTGTGCCTCGACTTTTCCACCTGGATTGATGACGAGAGTATCGTTGGTGAAAATCTCACCTTTAAAATGACCGCCGATCCGCACCGTGCCTTCGAAGGTTAGCTTGCCTTCAAAAGTGGCGCCCTGGTCGAGGAGGGCCGTCAGTTGGCCCGGTGCCACCTCGTATGCGTCTTCGCTGGGATCCAGGTCTGAATCGTGGATTGGTTTTTTGAGTGATTCTAATTCTGCCATGATTTGCGAATTTTCTCGACGATGTCGGTGAGTTGGTCGTCTGAATAAAATTGAATTTGGACTCGGCCCTTGTGATCAGCGTATTCGATAGAAACTTTGGTTCCGATTAGTTTTTGTAATTCCGCTGCGAGGCCTTGGGCGAGGCGCTGTGAAACATTTAGGTCGAGGGTGCTGCCCGGTTGATTGTCGCCGGTGCCGTTTTTTCTGGTCTGCTCATTTTTAAGTTTCTCGGCGGCGCGTTCAGTCGCTCGAACGGACAGCTTTTCTTTAAGAATTTGTTGGGCGAGCAAAATCTGCTTGTCGGGTGCTTCTAAACTTAAAAGAACCTTAGCGTGGCCCGCGCTTAACTGGTTTTTTCGGACGAGAGTTTTAACTTCGGCAGGAAGGGCCAGGAGGCGGAGGCTGTTGGCAACCGATGATCTTTCTTTGCCCAGTTTGTCCGCGACCTGCTGCTGAGTTAGATCGTAGTCGATGCTGAGAAGTTGGTAGGCCTCAGCCTCTTCCATCGGGTTAAGGTCTTCGCGCTGAATGTTTTCAATAATGGCGTATTCAAGTGAATCTTGTTGTGAGACTTTTTTGAGTATCACTGGAACCTCATGAAGTCCGGCCAGTTGGGCCGCACGCCATCTTCGCTCGCCAGCAATGATTTCAAATTGTCTCTCGCCTATTCTTCGGGCCGTAATTGGCTGAAGAATACCCTTCTCTTTAATAGAGGCCGCGAGGTCGCGAAGGGGCTCGGGAGCAAACGTTTGGCGAGGTTGCTGAGTGTTCGCGACCAATCGGTCAATCGGTAGTATCCAAATCTTGGCCTCATCAGCGATTTTTGGCTCGGCCTGAGTAGTCTGGATACTCACGGGCACCGGTGCAGGGAGTGCTTCGGGTGCAGGAGCAGCCATAGATCCACTGAGTAGACTACCCAAACCACGCCCGAGAGAGGCCTTCTTTTTTGCACCTGCCGGGGTCGTCATGTTTGGTAAATCTTTATTTATTTCAGGCATCTAGCTGACCTCCGGTCGAGTGTTGTTCGGTTCTTGGTGCATCGCGACCGAAGACTTTGGCATCGAGTTCATCTGCGAGTTCAAGGTACTTGATAGCGCCAATGGAGCGTTGATCATATTCAATAATGGGTTGGCCATGCGAGGGTGCCTCGCTCAGTCGAACGTTCCGCGGAATGACCGCCTTGAACACCTTATCACCAAAGTGAGTTTGTATTTCGGAGACCACTTGGTGACTCAGGTTATTCCGAGTATCAAACATGGTCAAAACGATGCCCTCAATACGGAGTTCAGTGTTGATACTCTTTTTGACTAGCCCGGCGGTGTTCAACAATTGGCTAAGTCCTTCGAGAGCGTAATATTCGCATTGAAGAGGAACGATGAACGTATTGGCCGCTGACAGAGCATTCAGCGTGAGTAGCCCAAGTGACGGTGGGCAATCAATGAGTACGTAGTCATACTCGTGAGTAACCAGCTTGAGAGTATCCTTGAGCCGAAATTCTCTTTGCGGAGTATCCACAAGTTCAATTTCTGCTCCAACTAGATCCGGATTGGCGGGTGCAACAAAGAGATTTTTGGTGTTGGTGACTCGGATAACGTCACGCATTTCACTTTCGCCGATGAGAACGTGATAGATATTGGCGTCTTGATAATCATGTTTTTTTAAGCCGAGTCCGCTGGAGGCGTTTCCCTGAGGGTCAAGATCAACGAGAAGTACTTTGCGGCCCTTGAGTGCGAGCGCTGCAGAGAGATTGACGGACGTAGTGGTTTTCCCGACTCCGCCTTTTTGATTGGCTATGCAAATGATTCTCGCCATATTCACTCCAAGATGTTTAAAACCTAATTGATGTCTGTGAACGCTTGATACAAAAAGTTAGACTCCCGCGGGGTTTATTTTTCAAGTTAATTTGCCGATTGTTCCACGTGGAACATCGTTTTCGATTGAAATTCTTGATTTTGCTTACTTTGGCTATCCAAAGTCTGACTACTCTCGTGTCATGCCGTGATCCTAACCCCAATCCCGAGCAATTAGACCCGATATTTATCGACCTGGGTAACCAGCTTAAAACGGCGAACTCCGATATTAAGGATCAAGACGATGCAATTGTTGATCTCAAAAACAAACTTGCAGCCCTCGAAGCTTTGGATCCCGTGCGAGGGCAGATGAGACGCGAACTCGCAAAACGAGAGGCTTTTCTCGTACAGCTGAAACAAAGAGCCCTGTATCTCGAAATCAGGCAAGGTCAACGTAAGGATTTTGATCAGGTCGATTACAAAAAGGCATTCGACGCCGACCAGGCTTGGCCCAACCCAGCCGAAATCGCTGAGTATAAAAAACGGCAAGCTCTTCGTAATGCATCCCCGAATTGGAACGATCGAGTACCGAAAGACACTCGTTACTCCAAAAATCCGTCCGCCCAGGTACCCGCAAAGCCCACGGCTGAAAAGCCGGCACATGGCGAGCATGAATAGCTTTTAAAACGCCCCTTGATGAAAACTTGTTCCACGTGGAACATTATTTTTCTGATGTGAGTTTTTCAGTCATCACGATCGCAAGGTCAGCGTTTGATTCTGGAATTCGATATTTACCAATAAGACTCGGTGACCAGTGGGTAAAAACCTGACTCGGCATCTGTGCCATTTCATTGGCCCATCCGTCTGTCTTCAAATGAAGAAAGCGACCGCCTTTTACAAACTGCTTACGACACATAATGAGAGCCTTGGTGAAGGGAGCAAAACCTCGGGCAATTCCGTTATGAACCGAGTTATCTGTGATTTCTTCAACATCCAAAGGGTCGCAAGTTACATTTTTCAAGTTCATTGCAGACACAACGTGCTTGCAAAACTCCATCTTGCGTTTATCCCGATCAACCAAAATAACGCTCCGCTCCGGATACAGGGCTGCCAAAATAATTCCGGGACATCCATTTCCTGACCCAAAATCATAAATCGGCTTTCCAGGAACGAGCGAGCCTACAAGAATTTGCGACGCCATCACCGCATCGGCAACGTGGACAGCCTCTGCGTTTTTTATCGTATTGGCGGAAATCAGATTCACCGCCTTCGTGAACTTCAGCAAATTTTCGTGATAGATGGTCAGTCGGCCCAAGATCTCTGGTGCGAGGTCAGGAAACCATCCAGACAGACGTTTCGCCACGAGCTCACTCGATGGTGCTTCGCCAACCACTTCTGCTTTAGCAATTACTTTCTTCAACGATCATCTCCCGAAACTTCCGACGTCCTTTTATATGGACCAAGATCGCCTGAATTGCCGAGGGATTAACCCCGCTAATTCGCTGCGCTTGACCCAGTGAAATCGGCCTAACACGAGACAACTTCTCGATTTCTTCGGCTGATAACCCCTTGACCTCGGCGTAGAACATATCGGAAGGCAAGGCTAACTTCTCAAGGCGCTTTGCTTGCGCGATCACCTCAGTTTGTCGCAAAATATATCCCTGATATTTCACATCGATCTCAACGGCTTCTGTAACAAGTGGATCCAAATCCAAATCGATTCCTAAACTCGCTACTGCTCCCACGTCCATCTCGGTACGACGCAAAAGCTCTTCGGCCGTCGTCGGTTTCAGCAGCGGTGCAGTTCCCAAAAGCTTAAGAGAGTTCTGGGTCATCTCATTAGGAACAAAAACCACCTCTTTGAGATGTCTTCGAAGTGCGTCACGCCGCAATCTGAGATCTTCGGCCCTTGCAAGCTCACTTGGACCCAGCAAACCTACCAACTTTGCAACGTCACCTAACCTATCGAGAGTATTGTCTTCTCTTAAAACAAGACGATATTCGGCGCGTGATGTGAACATTCGATACGGCTCACGGGTACCCTTTGTTACTAGGTCGTCGATGAGAACACCGATGTAGGCCTCACTTCGACTCAAAATCAAACTTTCTCGCTGCAGGATCTTAAGGGCGGCGTTGACTCCCGCCATGAAACCCTGTGCGGCGGCCTCCTCATAGCCACTTGTACCGTTAATTTGGCCCGCTAAATAGAGCCCTGAAATCGCACGCGTTTCTAACGTATGCTGAATCTGGGTTGGCTCAATGAAGTCATATTCCACCGCGTAACCCGGTTTCAAGACCTTCACATTCTCGAGACCGGCGATCGTCTGCAAAAACTCAAGCTGAATTTGGGCAGGCAAACTGGTTGATATTCCTTGCAAATAGATAGACTCAGTCGACAAACCCTCGGGTTCAAGAAAAGTCTGATGTGAAATCTTCTCAGCAAATCGAGTCACCTTGTCTTCGATACTCGGACAATACCGCGGACCTCGACCCTCGATATGACCGCAATACATCGGCGACTGGTGAAGGTTACGGCGGATAATCTCATGCGTTTTTTCATTGGTATAACTCAGGAAACATGAGACCTGGTCGAGCGCCAACTCCGGTGGGCTTCGCAGGCTAAACGGAAAGAACTTCTCGTCACCTTTTTGTTCTGCTGTTTTCGACCAGTCGATGCTGTCGCGGTGAAGTCGAGGCGGCGTACCTGTTTTGAGTCTTCGTACCTCAAAACCTAAAGCCGCGAGTTGATCTGAAATCCCCACCGTCGCCTGATCGCCAACTCGACCGCCAGCTTCTTGGTGTAGACCAATATGCATAACCCCACGCATGAAGGTTCCGGTTGTGATCACCACCGCCGAACTTCGAATATGACTCTGATCTTTGAGTATGACCCCGAGACAGCGGCTCTCTTTGAGCAAGACCTCGCTAACTTCTCCGGCTTTTACAGTTATATTGACGTGACCTAGTAGGGATTTCTGCATGTAGGCGCTATAGAGATCTTTGTCACATTGGGCACGAGAGCCGCGGACGGCGGGGCCCTTCTTCGAATTCAGTCTTTTGAACTGGATGCAAGTCGCGTCTGCAGCGCGGCCCATCTCTCCGCCCATGATGTCGATTTCGCGGACCATGTGACCTTTTGCCAAGCCGCCGATGGATGGATTGCAGCTCATGTAACCAATTCGGCTCACATCCGTCGTTACGACGAGAGTGCGCAAGCCCATGTTGGCTGAAGCCAGAGCCGCCTCAATTCCAGCATGGCCAGCCCCCACGACGATAATGTCAAAGTCCAAACGATCTGCCGGAGTCACAAGTCACTTTCCGAGACAAAACTCTTTGAAAATTCGATCGATGATCTGCTCATCGAACTCTTTGCCCAAAAGGTCGTGGATGCCACGAACCGCATCGGCCAGTTCAAAAGCGATAAATTCAGGACTCGAGTTGGATCTGATTAGTCCAATGGCGCGATCTAAACAAGAGTGTATTTTATTTAGCACCTCCAGGTGCCGCGCCTGAGTAACGACGAGTGAACTGCCCGAATCTAACTTTTCGATTTCACGGGTGAGAAACCCTTCAAGATCCCCCAAGCCACGACGGCTGAGAGCTGAGACTAGAAAAATACGCTCTCTGGGAAAAATTGAGAGATCTGGGTCACCATTCAGCAGCAGATCGGATTTATTTAATAAGACATGATCGCGACTGCCGGGCCGTGCAAATATTTCAACTGTCTGCTGTTCCCAATCCGCAGACGTTACGTCCAAGACCTGAAAAGCCAGGTCGGCGCGACTTACCGCCATTCGTGAGCGCTCGATTCCGATTTTTTCAATTTGGTCCTCGGTTTCTCTGACCCCAGCGGTGTCGACAAACGTGACCGGCACGCCGCCAATTGAAATCCTTCCTTCGACCGTGTCACGTGTGGTGCCCGCAATAGGCGTCACAATGGCTCGGTCTTCCCTCAGCAGAGCATTGAGTAGACTGGATTTACCGACGTTTGGAGCCCCTGTGAGTGCCACTTCGAGTCCCTCGCGAAGGAGGCGACCTTTTTGGTAGCTAGAAATGAGCTGTGACACTATATTCATGACCGCCATCGAGCGAGTCACAAGCTCGGGATTCGAAACAACTTCAATATCTTCGGTGGAAAAATCAATACTCGCTTCGAGATGGGCTAGTATCCAAACTAATGCGTCCTCAATCCTGGCGTATTCTTGCGAGAGCTCGCCTTGCAGCTGCCTGAAGGCAACTTGCGTCGCCTGCTTGGATTGACCGTCGATCAACCCAAGGACGGCCTCGGCCTGAACAAGATCAATTCGTCCATTCATGAACGCGCGATAAGTGAATTCGCCTCGGTTGGCTAAGCGACAACCTGTCTCGCTGAGTTGCTGGAGGATTCGCCCTGTGATCACGAGACCGCCGTGACATGAAATTTCTGTGGTCTCCTCGCCCGTGTATGACTTGCCCTGGGCAAAATACGAGATGACAACCTCATCGATTGTTTCGTGTCCGTCTGCAGTCTTAAGATAGCCGTGGTAAAGACGATGGCTGGTTGGCTGGGCTGGCAGAAAGCCACACAAGGCGCGGGTGTTTTTATAAGCGTCTTGGCCGCTCACCCGCAAAACAGCGATGCCTCCAGTTCCCGGAGGCGTCGATAACGCACAGATCGTGTGCTCGTCGCCGGCTTTAAGAAACTCCGTCGTCATATCGACCTCGAAAATTGCATCGAGGCCGGCAAGATCGGATCAAAGTTGACCAGCGAAATCAGAACCTCTGTCGCGGCTAGCCTTGTCGATAAAACCTGCGTCGCCTGAATCATTTCCTTCATTTCCTGCTTCGGCGCCTTCAGGCGCACCATCAGGCGCCCCATCATTCGCAAATTCGCCGCGATCAGAGTCGCGTCCAGCCGCTTTGATCGGATAAATTTTAATTTTCTTATAGAGGCCATCGCCAACTGAACGGCTGCGAACGCGATCATCACCGGCCAAATACTGGTGAACAATTTTACGATCCTTGGGCGGGAGCGCGCGGAGGTAAACCGAGCGGCCTTGCTCGAGTGCCTTTTCTTTGAGCTTCTCAGCTAACTCAACGAGAGCTTTGCTCGATTCTTCACGGAAATTGCCACAGTCAATGCTGACATTGACCCGAAGGGTGGGCATCTGGTGCTGCAAAACTCGTTTTATAAACAGCTGAAAAGAATCGAGCAGGGCGCCTTCTTTTTCGGTCACGAGGCGCTCGTCAGCACCTGAAATATCAATTGTGATCTCTTCGATTTCCGAAATCGCATCGCTCTTCACGGCAAATTCGAGATCGAGATGCGCTCTTTCGAGAAGACCATGCATAACTTCTTCGACTAACGCCTGTGCTGTCTCGGCCTGGGGCGTAGTGAAGCCACCGGCCGCCTCTTCTTTTTTCTTCCCGCCGAAGAGCTTACTGAAAAAACCGCTCATTCAATCCTCCTAGGCTTTCGCCTCTTTGACACGACTTGAAACTGTAGATTTATCTCTCATGAAAAAATATTGCTGAGTGATCCCAAACAGAGTGCTGACGAAAATGTAAAGCGTCAATCCACTCGGAAGTGAAACCATGAACACCGAGAAAATAAGTGGCATCCACATCATGATTTTAGCCTGTTGTGGATCCATAGTCGTCGGGGTCAGCCGTTGTTGCGCAAACATCGTGGCACCCATCAGAACTGGCAAAACAAAATAGGGATCGCGGGCGCTCAAATCGTGAATCCAGAAAATGAAAGGCGAACGATAAAGTTCGATACTTTGACCAAGCACTTGATAGAGGGCGAAAAACGGCGGCAATTGAAGCAAGGTCGGAAGGCAGCCGCCCAGAGGGCTCGCTTTATTGGCCTTCATGAGATCCATGATCTCTTTGTTCATCTGCAGTTTTTGATCGTTAGGCTTATCTTTGTAGCGCTCGCGAATGCGATTCATCTCGGGCTGAATGCGCTGCATGGCTTTCATCGATTTAAACGAATAGGCGTTAAACGGCATGACGATCGAACGGATAATCAGAGTCAGCAAAATGACCGCAACGCCCCAGTTGCCGACGATTGAGTATAACCACTTGAGTAGCCAAAGAATAGGCTGCGCCAAGAAGCCAAACATACCGTAATCGACAACCTGAGAAAGACTCTCATCGGCGCGCGCCAGCACTTCGAACGATTTAGGACCTGCAAAACCAATATAGTGAACGTTGAATGCTTCCACCCGTGAGATCGGCTGATAATAAAGACGGCCGGTCACGGTCTTTGCGCCCGCGGTCACTTTCGATTCAAAACGCGGTAGTAGATCTGATTTATCTGAAACAGCGATGGTAAAGTAGTGAGTACTCAGCGCCGCAATCGTCACATTGCTTTCCGCAGCGTCTTTGGTTTGGATAGCCACGCGAGTTTTCTTACCATCATGACGCAAAAACCAGTCTTGCACTTCACGTGATGAGGAGCCAAAAAAACCTGTGGTTTCAGGCGTTTGAACTTGCTCACTCAGACTTGTGGTCAGACCCTTAAAGCGTTCAAGATCACCGGTCACGTGGATAGTCGTGTCGATCGCATAGTTGCTGGGATCGATGCGCATCGTTTTTTCGATATTGAAGCCGTCCGCGGAAGCATGACCGACAAAAAGATTTGCTTCGGGATGTTCAATCACAAAGTTCAGCGCTTGGTCACTGCCAACCAGGTGAGTAGCAAATGGATAGTCACCACGCACGCCTCCGAGGAGGATCTCGCCGTTGGTTCGCGTTTGGAATTTCTTAACGTTGATATCGTGAAGTCCCATGCCCCGAGAGGAAAAATGAAATGCGATATTTTCGCTATCGTAATCCACGGTTTTTTCTTCACTCAGAGAACCGGAATCGACCGATGTGGTTTCAGACGCAGCCTGTCCGGAGCCCGCGACAACTGATCCCGCGCTGCTCGGGGTACCAACGTCACCGCCGGCACCTTGAGTCGCCGCTTTTTGGGTAGCAGTCTGCTGACCCGCAGGTGGTTGGGGATATTTGAGCTCCATAAATTTTGACCAACCAAACCAGAAAGCCATCATCACGACGATTGCGATAATGGTACCTCGATCAAGAAAATTCGGTTTGTTGTCATTATTCATATCAGCTGACTCCTCGGGCAGCGGAACAGCAGGTCTCAGGAACTGGATCGAATCCGTAAGGTCCGCCAGGTCGACATTTAATGAGTCTCTTGGAAATCAAATAGAGGGCGACAAGACTGGAATGCTTTTCGACCGCTTCGACAGCATACGCTGAGCAACTTGGCTCAAAACGACAAGAGCCGCCAAAATGACTCGTTCCGAACGAGCGATAAAGCCCTAATAGAAACAGTAAGAGGCCTTTTATCACTTATCCTCACCCTGGTTGCTGGCAGGCTCTTTCACTTTTGGGCCAGCTTTTTGGCCGGTCTTTTTGCCAACAGACTGGACGGTCTTTCGCCCGGTCTTTTGACCAATCGACTGGCGTATTTGCCGCCAACTTTTGTCGACCACACTCGCAAAGCTTTCATAATCGAGTTTCTTAAAAAAGTCGTCATCGGACTTTCGAAATACGAGATTGATGTCCACAGGAAGCTGACTCTCCGTTGCGATGACGTTGCGAAAATAAACACGGCTCCAGCGCTTGAGCCGATTACGAACGACTGCCGGACCAACTTGGCGCGGTAAAGTCCATCCACAGCGCATAACACCCTTTGTGTTCAGGGCAAAATTCACCGTAAGCCAATCACAGGGCCTCAGGCGATGTCCGTCATTTTTCAATTTCAGGAAATCAATACGCTGCTGAAGTACGGACAGACCAGACTTACTTGCCACCCACTTCAACCGTCAACTTCTTGCGTCCTTTGTTGCGGCGGCGGGAAAGCACATCGCGACCATCTTTTGTGGCCATGCGAGCGCGGAATCCATGAGTGTTTTTACGGCGGCGGCGGCTGGGCTGATAGGTACGTTTCATCGGAACCTCTGTTAAACTAAGATAAAACTGAAAAATCTTACGACAGCAATTACGTCTCTGTATGATGCAAGCAAATCGAGTTACGCATAAGAACACAAATACAGCGCCCCAGTCAAGTTGTTGAAAACTTAAGCCACAGCTGCTAAAACCGGCAGTCTTCAAAAAACTGAATGGGCTGAAATATTAAATGATGAATTCGACTAATTTCACAAATCCGATGGATTTGAATCACAAGACTGACTTCTGGAACGTCATCAAATCCAATTTGAAGGCGAAAAACCCGGATAACAAGCTGCTGCAGACGTGGTTTGAGCCAACAGAATTAATGGGTTTTGAGGACTCCGCGACGGGTCGAAAATTCCACCTCGGCGTTCCAACCGAACTTCATAAGTATTGGATTTCAGAGAACCTTTTCGACCGCCTTTGCTCAGAGATCTCATCGCTCTACAGCCAGCCGTTCCAGGTTGATTTAATGGTCACGGGCCAGCTGGGCCGAATTGAACCTGAAAATCCGGCGGCCCTCGAAAATGCCATGAATCAACGCTCCGGGATCGACTTGCAAAAGGTTCTTCCCGGAACTCCTGAAACTGCCGGTCGACGCGACATTCTTTCGCCTGACTACACCTTTAATACTTTTGTGGTGGGCCGTTACAATGAATTCGCTCACGCCGCATGTTTTAGAATTGCCGAAAACCCCGGGACCGAAGGTTACAATCCCCTCTTTATATGTGGACCGACCGGAATGGGTAAAACTCACCTTTTAAATGCGGTCGGCAACCATATTCGCTCCAAGAATCCTCATCTTCGAATCTGTTACCTCTCGGCTGAACGTTTTTTGAACGAATGTATTTCGAGTATTCGGCGAGGAGAGATGGAGAAGTTCAGAACTCGCTACCGCGAAAGATGCGATGTGCTCCTCATGGATGACATTTACTTTCTCGGCCGTGGCGAAGCGGTTCAAGAAGAGTTCTTCCACACTCTCAACGACTTCTTTGAAAAGGGTCGTCAGGTCGTCGTCGCAAGCGACCGAATGCCCAAAGACATCAAAGGCCTTGAAGACCGCATTCGCACGCGTCTCGAATGGGGATTGATTGCCGATATTCAGATGCCAGATATGGAAACCCGCGTCGCCATTTTGCGCTATAAAGCCGAACGCCGAAATCTGCGTATTCCTGAAGATGCTGTCATTTATATTGCGAGTATTTCCAAGCGCTCAATTCGAGAGCTCGAAGGCAACCTTAATAAGGTCAAAATGTACTCAGAGCTCCAAGGCCTTGAGATCAACCTGGCATTGGCCAAGCGCGTTTTGTCTACCCATGACGAAGCCTCAGCCATTACGGTCGAAGACATCCAACGCCTGGTTTCTGACCATTTTAAAGTTCGCGTCGTCGATCTCAAATCAGCCAATCGTTCAAAACCGCTCGTCACTGCCCGCCAAGTCGCGATGTTTTTAATCAAGAAAAACCTAGATAAATCACTTGTCGAAATCGGCCGACAATTCGGCGGAAAAGACCACACGACCGTGTTGAGTTCGCTGCGGCGGGTTGAGAGTCAAGTTCTCAAAGATTCCGATTTAAAGAAGGATATCGATGAATTACAGGGCCGAATCCACAATATAACAGGGGTGTGAATTGGCTCTGTTCAGAACTCTGTGGATAAGACTGTGTGCCAATTTGTGGGTTCAAGTTATCAACATTTTCCGCTCAGTTCTCCCGACTTTATTGGCACCTCTTATCCCCGGCAAAAACCTACTAATTTTAGATAGTTAAGTGTGAAATCGAGTTATTAACACCCCTACTACTGCTACTAGTTTTTAATTCTATAAAAAATAGTAATAAAGAGTGCAGTAAAACGATTCAAAAAATCAGTTAAAAAACAATCAGGTAAAGAAAGACTTTACAGCCAATCCGATTGTAGAGTCTGTCAACTTTCACCCGACGTAAAAAAAGAGGTTCCGCCCATGATGGTCGAAGTCGAAAAGAAAGATTTGATTTCACTCCTCAGCAAAACCCAGAACATTGTTGAGAAGCGAAATACGATGCCGATTCTCGTTAACGTACTTTTAGAAACCGATGATAATAACCTCCAGGTTTTCGCCACTGACCTCGAAGTCAGCCTCACGGATGAAATACCTCTCATCCGCGGTCAAAAAGGCAAAGTCGCAGTCAGCGCAAAAAATCTTTTCGACATCGTGAAGGAACTCGCTGAGGGACCGATTCAACTCAGTAAAAAAGAAAACAATTGGCTCGAGATCCGTCAGAATAAATCAGTTTTCAATATCGTCGGTATCAGCGCCGAGGAATATCCAGTTTTCCCCACCTTTTCGACCAAAGAATTTCTCAAAGTCGACGCAGCCGTTCTAAGTGAAATGATTGAAAAAACAATTTATTCTGTCTCGAGTGACGAAACTCGTTATCACCTCAACGGGGTTTTCTTCGAACGGCAAGGCAGCGGCGAAGTCGGTAAAGAAACTTACCGGATGGTGGCAACCGACGGTCATCGCCTCAGCCTGGTTGATCGGCAAACTGAGTTCAAAGGAATCGGCATGCCAGCCCACGGAGTGATCATTCCGCGCAAGGGCCTTTTTGAAATTAAAAAGCTTCTCGATATGGTCGGTGGAGAATTCGAGATGGCGGTCGAAGGATCACAATTGATCGTTCGTCATGCCAGTACAGTTTTGATGGTTCGGTTGATCGAGGGGAAGTATCCGAATTATCAACAGCTTATTCCACAGAAGTTGATAAACCATGCGCATATTCATCGCGAAACGTTACTCTCTTCGCTCAAGAGAGTTTCGTTGTTATCGAATCAAAAATACAAAGGTGTAACTTTAAGTTTGAGCCAAGGTCGCATGGAAATTTCTTCGAATAATCCCGAGCTCGGCGACGCTAAAGAAGAAATTGAAATTCGCTACAAAGGCACTGATTTGAAGATCGGTTTCAATGCGCGCTACATGCTCGACGTGCTCAATAGCTTTGACGATGATGAAGTGGATCTCGAGCTCAATGACCAACTCTCTCCAGGTCTCATGCGTCCGCATAACGACAGCACGTACACTTGTGTTGTTATGCCAATGCGAATCTAACGCTAACCACTGAGCAGTGGATTAAAATGATTTTTCGCACACTGCAGCTGAACGAATTTAGAAATTTCGATCGGCTGCAGCTGAAACTGCTTCCGAGGGTCAATTTCTTTGTTGGCGAAAATGGCCAGGGAAAAACCAATCTCCTTGAAGCCGTTTACCTTCTCTGTCGAGGAAAATCTTTTCGACCGACAAATCCTGAGAGTTTTTTGCGCCGGACCGAAGAGGGACCGGTGGAGGCAGCGAAAGTCCTAGCTGATGCGGTCGGTGGAGAAGCGCTCAATCTCGATCACAAAATTGAAATAAAGCTCGAGCCCGGTCTCAGAACCTCGTTTGTCGACGGTAAACGCGTGGTTTCAGGAACGTTGATGTCGCGTTTTCCCATAGTCTTATTTAGTCCGGAAAGTTTATCGGTGATCAAAGATGGCCCCGACGAGCGGCGCAGCCTGATCGATGAGGTCATCCTTAGTCATGATCAAAAAAATGGTCGTGTGATTCGAGAATTCACTCGGGCACTACGAGCACGCAATCGTCTTCTTTGGCAACTGGCCGAGGGATTGGGATCACGATCAAATCTGGTCGATTCTCTCGAGAGCCTCAGTAAAATTTTTCTGCTCCTAGGAACTCATCTGGCGACGGCCCGCATAGCCTCGCTTCGCGACCTCATGCCTGATCTGCAAGAGGCCATGCGGTTTATTTTCAGCGGTGAGCCAGAAAATTCAAGCGAAACGTCGAAGCTGCAAATTTCTGTCGATTATGTGATTTCTGGCGATTCCGCGATGCAATGGTCCGAATCACAAATTTATGATGCACTCCATAAAAGACACAGTGAATTGGCCGCGCAAGAGCTCTCGGCGGGTCTGAGTTTAGTCGGACCGCATAAACACGATATCAAACTCCTAGTATCTGGAAACGACTCACGATTTTATTGCTCTCAAGGACAACAAAGAGCCTTGATATTGGCTTTGAAAATTGCGCAAATAGTGTATCATCACAGGGTTCATCGAACCTACCCCGTCTTGCTTCTCGACGACGTGATGTCGGAGTTGGATGCGAAAAAACGGGTCAACTTGATGAGATTCCTCGACGGAATTTCAGCTCAGATTTTAATCACGGCCACAGATCTCACTTGGCCGGATCAGTTTGGCGTCGGTCGAAGTTCAGTCTTCGAAGTTGTCAGCGGTACTGTGAACCGAGTCACTTAAGGGGATTACGAGTGTCTGAAAAGGTATCTGATCTGCTTTCGCCACTAAAGACTGTCAGCCTATCGGCTGAACAGACTGTCAGCCAACCGTCTGAACAGACTGCCAGCCCATCGGCTGATCAAAATGCGACCGGTCTGACTAGCTCAACAGCCGTCACCCAACACTACGGCGCTGAATCCATTCAGGTCCTAGAAGGGCTGGAGGCGGTTCGCAAACGACCCGGGATGTACATCGGCGATACGGGTTTACGCGGATTTCATCACTTGGTGTACGAGATTGTTGATAACTCCGTGGATGAGTCGCTTGCGGGTTATTGCCGACGCATTTCGGTGACTATCCACGCCGATGAATCAATCACGGTTGAAGACGATGGGCGCGGAATTCCGGTTGAAAAACATAAGACTGGAAAGTCGACTCTTGAAGTTGTCATGACCGTTCTGCACGCCGGTGGAAAATTTGACGGCGGGTCTTACAAAGTTTCGGGTGGACTTCACGGCGTTGGAGCTTCGGTCGTCAACGCCCTTTCGATTCGCTGCATGGTCGAAGTCAGACGCGAGGGATTTTTCTGGCGGATGAACTTCGAGCGTGGAAAACCCCTTGGAGAAATCGAGAAACTCGGGCCCACCGATAAGACGGGTAACAAAACGACATTCAAACCGGATCCGGTTATTTTCAAAGGTGACGATCTCAACTATAACTTTGCGACTTTATCTAATCGCTTCCGCGAACTAGCTTTCTTAAACGCCGGTCTGCATATTTCATTACTCGATGAACGCACGGGAAAGAAACAGGATTTTCAATACAGTCACGGCTTAAAAGAATTCATCACCTTCCTGAATGAATCAAAGAAACCGTTGCATCCCGAAGTTGTGCATTTTCACGGCGAACGCGACGACGTCGCAGTCGAAATCGCCTTTCAGTGGAATGATTCTTACAGTGAATCAATTTACTCATATTGCAACAACATCAACACGATTGAGGGCGGGACGCACTTGATCGGTTTCCGCGGCGCCCTCACGCGGTCGGCAAACGCCTATGCCACGCAAAAAGGTCTGCTCAAGGATTTAAAAGAAAATCTCGAAGGTGAAGATATTCGCGAAGGCTTGGCTGCAGTCGTTAGCGTAAAGGTAAAAGAACCGCAGTTTGAGGGTCAGACCAAGACCAAGCTAGGCAATACTGAAGTGAAGGGGATCGTCGAGTCTCTTGTGAACGACAAGCTTTCAGATTGGTTTGACCGCACTCCTTCGGCGGCCAAAGTCGTGATCGGTAAATGCGTTGAGAGTGCGCGAGCCCGCCTTGCGGCTCGCAAAGCGCGAGAACTCACGCGCCGTAAAACCGCGCTCGACGGAAACGCCTTGCCAGGAAAGATGGCCGATTGCCAAGAACGCGATCCTTCGCTTTGCGAATTGTATCTGGTCGAGGGTGATTCTGCAGGCGGGTCGGCCAAGCAAGCGCGTGATCGCCGCACCCAGGCGGTTTTGCCTCTCCGGGGTAAAATTCTTAACGTCGAAAAAGCTCGGTTCGATAAGATGCTATCGAACGAAGAGATCCGCATGCTGGTTTCTGCCTTGGGAACCGGTATCGGCAAAGACAACGTTTCGGCCGACAAAATTCGTTATCACAAAGTCGTCATCATGACTGACGCTGACGTCGACGGATCGCACATTCGTACGCTGCTGCTGACGTTTTTCTACCGACAGATGCCCGAAGTGATCGAACGCGGTTACGTCTACATAGCGCAGCCTCCTTTGTACCGAGTGAAAAAAGGCAATCAAGAGAACTACATTAAAGACGAACGGGCGCTTACGGACTTCTTGATGGATGCGAGTCTCGCCACGGTGAACATTCTGTCGCTGAAAGATGGAACGACGGAAGCTGAATTGAAAAGCATCATACTCTCGATCCAGAAGTTTGAGCAGTTGATCAAAACTCTCTCGGCCCGTTATGACCGAGATCTCATTTTCTTCCTGCTGACCAACCACGTCTCGTTACCGCAATTACTGACGTCGAAGGAAGAAACCTCGAAAGTCATGTTCGACTTTAAAAAATGGGCCGAAGACAATCCGCTCAATGGAATTCTCGGCGTTGACTTCACCGTCGAAGAAACGACTGAAAACCCCTTGGCAAAAGGGCTGGAGCTCAAAGTCTTTACCACTCGCTATGGCCATAATATGCAAACCCGTCTGGGGCTAGAGACGGCCGATTCTCCAGAATGGATTGAGCTCACCTCGATGTGGAGCAAATTCGAGACCGTGTTGCCGCTGCCGATTCGTTTAGGTGCGAACAAAGGTAATTCCGAAAAAGATGTTCGCGAATTCACAAGCCACATCGATTTTGTTAAGTGCGTGATCGAAGAGAGTAAAAAAGGAAACTACATCCAACGTTACAAAGGATTGGGCGAGATGAATCCCGAACAGCTTTGGGAAACCACTCTGAATCCCGAAAATCGAATGCTACTGAAGATCACCGTCGACGACGCGATAGCGGCGGATGAGACCTTCAGTGTTTTGATGGGCGAACAAGTTGAGCCCCGGCGAAAATTCATCGAGGACAACGCACTTCTCGTACGCGAACTCGACGTCTAGATAAGAATGAGGAATCATGGCTGATGAAACGGTAGCACCGGCTCCCAACGGATCCGGAAATAATTCAGGCGGCGGCGGAAAAATAGAGCGCGGCGTTTCGAATGTTGATATCAACCGCGAAATGCAAGAAGCCTATTTGCAATATTCGATGAGTGTCATCGTCGGTCGGGCGCTGCCTGATGTTCGCGACGGACTTAAGCCGGTGCATCGGCGCGCGCTCTTTGCCATGCATGAGCTTAACAACACCCATGATAAGCCCTACAAAAAGTCGGCTCGCGTGGTCGGCGATATTATCGGTAAGTACCACCCGCACGGTGACTCCGCAGCTTACGAAACCATAGTGCGCATGGCTCAAGAATTTTCGCTGCGCTACCCACTTGTCGATGGCCAAGGAAACTTCGGCTCTGTCGACGGCGACTCGGCCGCGGCTTCTCGTTACACCGAAGTTCGGATGACCGAACTCGCCGAAGCTTTGCTCGAAGACATCGATAAAGAGACCGTCCCTTTTGGTCCGAACTATGACGACTCGCTTATGATGCCGATGATTTTGCCGGCACGATTTCCCAATCTGCTCGTCAACGGCAGTTCGGGAATCGCAGTTGGAATGGCAACTAATATTCCGCCCCACAACCTCGGCGAAGTGATCGAAGGTTGCATTCATCTCATCCAAAATCCCGAGGCAAGCATCGATGATTTGATGCGCTTTATTCCGGGACCCGATTTTCCGACTCACGGGGTAATCGCCGGTCGCGAAGGTATCATGCAGGCCTACAAAAAAGGTGCTGGCATCATCACTTTGCAGGCTGTGGCCGAAATCGTCAGCGTTAAAGATCGCGAAGAAATCGTCATCACAGAGATCCCATATCAGGTCAATAAAGCGAAGCTGGTTGAGAGTATCGCCGACCTGGTTCGCGAAAAAAAAATCGAGGGTATTTCCGACATCCGCGACGAATCTTCGCGCGAAGGTATGCGAGTCGTAATTCTTTTGAAGCGCGGCGAAAATGCGAGCGTGATTCTCAACAGACTTTATAAGTTCACTCAGTTGCAGATCAGCTTCGGAATCCGCTTGCTCGCCCTGGATGCACGCAACCAGCCCGTTACATTCAATCTGAAGTCGATGCTCGAAGCGTTCATTGAGCACCGTAAAAACGTGGTGACCAAGCGCTGTATTTTCGAACTGAAAAAAGCCGAATCGCGCCTGCATATCCTCGAAGGTTTACGTAAAGCCCTCGACATGATTGACGCGGTCGTAGCTTGCATCCGCGCTTCGAAGGAAGCGGCTGCCGCGAAAACGAACTTGATGGAACAATTCGCATTCTCCGATCGGCAAGCACAAGCGATTTTAGAGATGCGTCTTCAGCGTCTGACTGGGCTGGAGCGCCAAAAAATCGTCGACGAAGAGGCAGACCTAGCCAAAATCGTGTCTTGGCTCAAAGAAGTCTTGAGCGACGTGAAAAAGGTTTTTGCGATCATCGTCGAAGAGCTCGAAGGCATTAAAAAAGGTTACAACGACAAACGTCGTACGAAAATCACCGGCGATGCGACAGATATCGAAGATGAAGATCTCATCGCAAGCGAAGAGGTGGTGATCGTGATGACCGACACCGGCTACATCAAGCGTATTCAGCTCGACGAATACCGCACTCAAAAGCGCGGTGGCAAAGGCCTCAAGGGCATGGAGACCCGCGAAGAAGACTTCGTGGCGCATATTTTCGTCGCCGATACCAAGACCTGGCTTTTGTTCTTTACGGATAAAGGAAAGCTGTTTTGGCTTAAAGCCCACCGTTTGCCTCAGGCCAGTCGTACCGCTAAAGGTAAGGCGATTGCCAACGTCCTCTCGCTCGCTCCGGGTGAAAAGGTCGCGGCGATTTTACCAGTTGAGCAGTTCGTTGAAGACAGATTTGTGGTCATGTTGACCGAAAAAGGCATCATCAAGAAAACCGGACTCGACGCATTTTCAAATCCGCGTCCGTCAGGGTTGATAGCTTTGACCACGGATCTCGATGATCAAGTCATCGCGGCGAAAATTTCTAACGGTAAGTCAGATATTTTCATCGCCACGCGTGAAGGAATGTCGATCCGTTTCGACGAAAGCGACGTGCGCGGCATGGGCCGTACCGCCCGCGGAGTTAAAGGCATCACCCTGGGAAAAACCGATCTCGTCATCGGCCTTGAAATCCTCGACAAGTCGTCAAAAGCTACGATTTTGATGGTCACCGAGCGCGGCTATGCGAAGCGAACTATGCTTGAAGAGTATCGCGCGCAATCGCGTGGCGGAGTCGGCATCATTACGCAAAAAACCACGGAAAAAGTGGGTAATGTGGTCTCGGTCCGCAGCGTGCTCGATACGGATGAGGTGATGGTGACAACCGACAAAGGACAAGTGATCCGCACGGTTTGTTCCGAGATCTCGGTCATCGGTAGAAATACCGAAGGCGTGCGTCTTATGAATTTGAACTCGGATGAAAAAGTTACGGGCCTCGCTCTCATTACGGAAGATAGCGCTGGTGAGCCGAATCCTCTTACGAAGCAGTAAGATACTGCGCGATGTAAGCCGTGCCTGGTTACGGCTCATCGCGCTAGGCCTTTTGCCCTTCTTGTTGAACGCTTGCACGGTTTCGGCAGAAAAAATCGAAGCTGAGCAAGCTGAAAAAGCGGCCGCAAAAAACAACTATCCGGCAGCCGTTCTGCACTACAAAAACCTCATGGATCGGTACGTGAAAACCCCGCTTGCGATCAAAGGAGCCAAAGAAGCGGCCAGGATCACTCATTATCAGCTTAACCAACCAAAAGAATCCGTACCGTTTTATCGCCACGTCGTTCTCTATGCGCCGACCACAGAAGAGCGGGTTGAAGCTGAAAAGAGACTCGCCGATATCTATTTTGCCCAAATTCTCGATTACACGCAGGCGGTTGTTGAATACAACCGGCTCCTTGAACTCCCCCACACCAGGGCTGAGGAAGATACCTATCGCTTAGCAGTGGCACGGAGTTACTACTACTTAGCCAATTTTTATCAGGCCAAGGTTGAGGTGGAGACGCTACTCAAAAAGAGCAGCGACAAAGACCTACTTTTCGACGCCTTTTTGCTCAAGGCGAACATCTTTCTGACAAGTAAGAATTTGGATGAGGCCGTCGCGACCCTCAAACAGCTCATCGATAAATACCCCGAACGTTCAAAGGCCGAATCGATAGGGCTCATTTTGGCCGTCACCTACGAAGAGCAAAAGAATTTTGCAAAAGCGATTGAAACTTTGCAGTCAATCAAGGACACCTATCCCCGCAAAGCTTTTATTGAGAACAGAATTCGAAATTTGCGCGAGCGCCAGTCGTTTCTACCGGGTGCCAAAGGCTTCAAAAAGTGAGACAAGTCGATGGATCGTAAAACCGCAGTTTTCATGTCGCTTGGATTCGAAATCGTAGGTATCGTGTTTTTTTCGATCTACGTCGGTCGCCTTCTCGACACCCATTATGACTTAAACGGCCTCGGCACGGCGGGCGTCGTGGCCTTAGGATTTGCCGGCTGGCTTACGCACATTATCGTCGTGGTTAAAATCATGCAGAAAAAACCTGAATGAAGCGTCTGCTCGGAATTCACGCGTTGATAACAGTCTGCGGCGCGGTGCTCGTTTTCGCTCTCGTTGGCCGCCCCGTGGCCGAACTTTTTGCTATTGGCAGCACTCTGGTAGGTCTTAATCTTACGGTTCACGTCATCGTATGGCCGCGGATTTTGATGAAAAAACAGGTTGCAATGTCGATCGGTGTCATTGTAATCAAGTTCCTGATATTGGGATGGATTATCTACGTCATCAACACTCAAACTTGTGCCGGGGATCTGTTCAAACTGGCCTGGTTCGGAGCGGGGTTGTCGACCGTTGTTGTCAGCGTTTTCGCTGCAGCAGCGATTGAGCTGATCAAACCCACAACAAAAATAAAGAGTCATTTCTCTGGTCATTCATCCGTCGATATTTAACTGACGGTGAGAAGGTTGTGTCTGAGTGGAAGCGCATTTTACCTGGTTCAACCTACTGCTCGAAAAATTCGGAATCAGTCATGAATATGTTCCTGTCGCATGTTCAATTTTTGCGACGATAATCATTGTTCTACTTTGCATCGCCGGCCGAGTCGCTCTCGGTTCCGGTGAAAAAGCCATCGAACCTGCAGGTCGTTTTTCGCTCAAAGGCGCTTTTGAAGCCTTCACCGAGATGATGGTCAGCATGACGGATATGGTCCTCGGTCATCACGGCCGCGTCTATCTGCCAATGTTCGGCGCGATTTTCTTCTATATTCTCGTCAACAACCTGATTGGTCTCTTGCCCGGCTTCGCGGCCGCGACCTCGAACATCAATGCCACTCTCGCACTCGGCTTGTTTTCGTTCATCGCCTACAACGCGATCGGTTTCGCTCACTCTGGAATTCACTACGCCAAACACTATATGGGCCCGGTTTGGTGGCTTGTCCCCCTCTTGCTTCCTATCGAGTTGATTTCCAACTTTGTTCGTCCCTTCAGTCTTGGTATTCGTCTCAGCGTTAATATGACGGCTGACCATGCTGTTTTAGGAACATTTATCGACTTAACAAAAGTGATCATCCCCGTTATTTTTTATGGCATGGGTACTTTCATCTCGCTGGTGCAAGCGTTTGTCTTCACCGTGTTATCGATGGTCTATGTCATGATGGCGACAGCTGACTCGCATTAAATGGACACATTAATTGAACACTAAGTAGACCGCTAAATAAAGAAATATAAACAAAAAAGAGTTACTAGCTCTAGACAACAAAAGGAACAGACAATGAAAGCATACGGTAAAATTATTCTCGCAGTCGCAATGGTCCTCGTAGCGATTCCCGCTTTCGCACAAGATGCGACTGCAGCTAGCGTTGGTTCATCTCTCGGTCTGATCGGCCTCGGAGTTGGAATCATGATGGGCCTCGCCGTCCTCGGTGGAACTCTCGGTCAGTCGAAAGCCGCTTCGGCTGCTCTCGAAGGTATCGCTCGTAACCCGGCAGCTGCAGATAAGTTCTTCCTGAACTTCATCTTGTCGCTCGCCCTCATCGAGTCACTCGTTCTCTTCGCATTCTTGATCAGCTTCTCGCTCCAGGGCGCGCTGCAAAACGTCCTCAGGGCCGTTTTTCACCTCGCTTAATTTCCACTATTTAGCTGTGGAGAGAACCTTAGTGGTTCTTTTCACTTTGAATTTGAGCTTGAAAAAGCGGCTGCAGAGGTCGCTTTTTTACTTTGTGCGCCCGGTAGGGCGCAATTCTCTAGTCTAATCACTGACTCAGACAAGTTTAGACGAGTTCCTAAGCGAATTTAGAACAAATTGATAATCGCGTTCAAGCCCACTGTCGTCTCGTTGCTCGTCCACGACGAGAGTGGTGACGGATAAAACTTCAAGTAAAGGTAAAAGAACAAATCATCCGTGGCCGAAATCCCGAGGCCAAAGGTTTGGTAAACGCGCTTCGCAACGAACGTCCAACGATCCATGTTGCGGTCATGCTCAAAGGGAATGCCGAACACCGAGCGAATATTGAGTCTGTGAGTGAGTCCGTACTCAGCAAAAGGAACAAAGTAATAATCGAGCTCGTCTTGTGCCGCTGAGCGGTCCCTGCCGTTGACCATCGAATCGGAGAAGCCGTTGAAATCTGAAATCAGAGAAAGACCGAGCGTGAACTCGGTCTTGGGAAACTTGTAGAGAGTGTCATTGTCGAAGGCTAAGCCGTAGAGATACCCGTATTTAGTTTCATAGTTTGCGGTATAGGCGTTGCCGATAAAATCAAACCGATTATGAAAGCCCCACTTGTGAGTTGAAATCGCCCAGTCGAGCACAGGATCGGCAAGGCTGGTGTTTTGCTGCCCCTGAAGAGGCGTCTCAGTTTCGAGGCCGATTCCTAGGCCAACCGTTTGGGCACTATTAATTCTGTATCTTGTTGCCAAAGTGCCGACAAGATTCACTACTGGAGGCGGATTTTGGCTGCCGGGGTTTGGTGCATTGGCATCGAGCGGCTCGTTGATGGTCGAACCATTGTAAGTCAGATTGAGCTGACCGCTCCAGCGAGATTTTGAGCCTTCGAGGGCGCGCATTCGCTTGTTCTCGGTGTTTTGTTCAGCGTTGCCGGGAGCATCATTGCCCGGATTTTTGACCTCGGCTGCCGACGCCGCGTTTGGCCCGTTCCCGGTGGCGGGATTCGAAGTCGAATCTTGAGACCACGCTTGATTTGAAATGAAAAAGATAGCGAAGACACCGATGAAAGCCAGGTTTCCCAACAAACGCATTTTTCCCCCTCGACAGTCGCCTTCAAAGAGTACGCTATCAATGCGAGGTCTGCAAAACCAACTTCAAGTAGTTTGCGGTTTCGCTGCGTTTATTTCGCGAAATTTCTTCCGGAGTGCCGCAGGCGACGATTTCTCCGCCGCCGCGTCCGCCGTCAGGCCCGAGATCGACCACGTGATCCACTGTTTTAACCACGTCGAGGTTGTGTTCAATAACGACAACGGTGTTTCCCTGATCTGTGAGCTCCTGAAGGAGCTCGATGAGCTTGGCGATGTCGGCAAAGTGAAGTCCGGTGGTGGGCTCGTCAAGAATATAAAAGGTCTTTCCGGTTCCGCGCTTGGAGAGTTCCTTGCTGAGTTTCACGCGTTGGGCTTCGCCACCGCTCAACGTTGTCGAGCTTTGTCCGAGCGTCATGTAATCGAGACCGACACGGTTGAGTGTCTCGAGCTTTCGACGGATCGCCGAGTGATGCTGAAAGAACGGCAGGGCTTCGGCTACGGGCATGGCGAGAACGTCGGCAATGTTTTTCTCTTTGTAGCGGATCGCCAAAGTTTCGCGGTTGTAGCGGCGGCCCTGGCAAACGTCGCACTCGACAAAAACATCAGACATGAAGTGCATCTCGACGCGAATCATTCCGGCGCCTTGGCAGCTTTCGCACCGACCGCCCTTGACGTTGAAACTAAAGCGGCCTGGGGCGTAACCGCGAACTTTTGAATCCGGAAGAGCTGCAAACAAGTCGCGCACGAGTGGAAATAATCCAACATAGGTCGCAGGCGTCGAACGCGGCGTGCGGCCGATCGGGTTTTGGTTGATATCGATGACCTTGTCAATGTGTTCAAGACCGGAAATCGAGTCGTGGGCGGAGATCTTCCACTTCGAGTTATAGAAGTGGTTTGAAAGAATTCGGTAAAGCGTATCCATGATCAGCGTCGATTTGCCCGATCCTGAAACGCCGGTGATGGCGATCAACGAGCCCAACGGGAGCGTAAGATCGACATTTTTCAAATTGTTCCCACGAGCGCCTTTGAGAGTTATTTTGTCGCCATTACCAGTGCGACGCTTGCGCGGAATGGGGATCTGCAGCGCGCCCGAAAGATAGCGCCCCGTGAGGCTCGCGGCTGATTTTTCAATTGCGCGCGGAGTTCCCGCGGCAATGACCTCGCCGCCAAGACGGCCCGCACGCGGACCGATGTCGATGACATGATCGGCCGAGCGAATGGTGTCTTCGTCGTGCTCCACCATCAAAATGGTATTTCCGAGTTCGCGAATGTCGCGCAAGATATCAAGTAGCCGGTGATGATCGCGCGGATGCAGACCTATGCTCGGCTCATCGAGCACGTAAAGAACGCCGACCAGCGAGGAGCCCACTTGCGTCGCTAGGCGGATACGCTGGGCCTCCCCGCCTGACAAAGTTCGGGTTGGGCGATCGATGCTCAAGTAACCTGTTCCGACGCGCACCATGTAAGTGAGGCGCGATTCGATTTGTTTAATAATTTTTTCGGCGACCGTCTGCGTGCGCTTGGCCCAGTCGGCCGTTTGCAGAGTTTCGAGAAGCTCGACCGCGGAAAGTGCGGCGAGAGCCGTGATTGGCTGGCCGGCGATAAAAACATTGCGCGACTCTTCGCGAAGGCGCGTGCCTTGGCAATCAGGGCAGACGCGCACGGCGAGTTGATCGACTTCACCATCGTCGTCTTCTTCTGTCTTGTGGGCAATCGTGCTACTTAGCCGGTATTTGACGTTGGTGACGACGCGCGGTTCATCGCCGCTCTCGTAGCGAACCTGCTCCACTTCTTCGATGTCAATGGTGCCAAGGCCGTTGCAGGTCTTGCAAGCCCCGCGCGGGTTATTGAAACTGAAAAAACGCGGTTCGACTTCAGGAAAGCTAAATCCGCAAACAGGGCAAGCCGAATCAATCGAGTAGCCGGTCCGCTCACCATCTCGCTGGCCAACGCCCGCCGCACTCTGCCTCTCGACCACGACGCGGCCGGCACCGAGGCCGAGTGCCGTGTGCACACTCTCCGCAATGCGCGTGCGGGCGCCGTCCTTCACCACGACTTTGTCGATCACGATGTCGATGTCGTGCGCCTTGGTTTTGACGAGTTTTCCGGTTTTCTCGAGCTCGACAAATTTGCCGTCGATCTTCGCTGTGACAAAGCCGCGCTTGATCCACTTTTGAAATTCGGCAAAAAACTCACCCTTTTTGCCCTGGGCAAATGGCGCCATGATAATGATTCGTGCACCTTGGCCCATTTTTTCGATGTCGGCGATGATTTGATCGGGCGTCTGACCCGCAACGGGAACGTGATGTTCAGGGCAGTGGGCGACTCCGACTTTGGCGTAAAGTAATCTGAGGTAATCATAAATTTCGGTGATGGTTCCGACCGTGGAGCGCGGGTTGAGACCAACGGATTTTTGATCAATGGCAATGGCTGGAGACAGGCCGACGATCGAATCAACCTCGGGTTTTTTCAGCTTATCGAGAAAGTTGCGCGCGTAAGTCGAGAGTGAGTCGACGTAGCGACGTTGGCCTTCGGCGTAAATCGTATCGAACGCAAGGCTCGATTTGCCGGAGCCCGAAAGCCCAGTGATAACCGTGATTTTATTTCGCGGAATATCGACCGAGATATTTTTTAAATTGTGCTCGCGCGCGCCCTTAACCCGAATTCCGTCGTAAAGCGGAGTGGAAACTTCAGGATTTTGAATCAAGGTCGCCATACATTCTACCTTCGTTTTTCAGGGCTCTTAAGCCAACAACGGGTTGACGATACTTTCGATCTCACCCTGAATGCGCATGAGGCCTTCTTTCGTCGAAGATTCGAATCGCAAAACCAAAACCGGTTGTGTGTTCGAAGCGCGCGCCAAGGCCCAACCGTCGTTGTAGCTGATGCGAATGCCGTCAATGAGGTTGACCTTGTAATCGCTGGTGTCTGCCTTGTAGATCGAACGCAACTTAGCCACAATCGAGCGTTTTTTATCTTCGGTCGTGTCGATACGCAGCTCGGGTGTATTGAACGCTGGCGGGAAGTCTGCGATTAGTTCTTTGAGTGACTTACCGCTCTTGGCAATGGCTTCGACCACTCTGAGGCCTGCGTAGAGCGCGTCGTCGTAGCCGTAGTTGCGATCGGCGAAAAACACATGGCCTGAGAGCTCGCCTCCGAACGGCGCTTTTTCCTCTTTGATTTTTGTCTTAATCAAGCTGTGGCCTGTCTTCCACATGATGGGCACGCCGCCGTGCTTGCGGATATCGTCGTAGAGACGGTCCGAACACTTGACGTCGCCGATGATTTTGGCGCCTGGCTTGTCTTTCAGGATCGCGCGGCTGATGATGACCATGAGCTCGTCGCCTTGGATGAAGCGTCCTTCAGCATCGACCACACCGATGCGATCGGCATCGCCGTCAAAACCAATTCCAAGTATGGCTTTGTGCTCGCGCACGGCAACCTTGAGCGCCGCGAGATTTTTTTCAACTGTCGGATCTGGGTGGTGATTCGGAAAGCGCCCGTCGGGTTCTTCAAAAAGGATAACCGGATCGAGTCCGACTGCCTCGTAAAGCCTGCGCGCAATGCAGCCGGCGACGCCGTTGCCGCAGTCGAGCACGACTTTCAAGCGCGGATTGTCTTTGAATGCGCCCGTAAATTCTTGTTTATAGCGAGCGACGTAATCATTGAAGATATCGAATGTCGTGTACGCGCCTCCGGCCACCTTCACGGCCGGGCGTTCGTACATCGGCTGCATGATCTTCATAAGAGCTTGGATTTCTTCACCGAATATCGTCGATTTTCCGACAGAGATTTTAAATCCGTTGTACTCGGGGGGATTGTGAGAACCAGTGATCATAATTCCGCCCGCCGGCTGATCGAGCTGGAACATCGAGAAATAAGAGATTGGCGTGGTGATGAGACCTAAAAAAATCACCCGCGCGCCGGCGGCCTGAAGTCCTTCGGCCATCGCCTTGGCAAGTGGCGGGCTAGAAAGCCGGGCATCGTGGCCGAGGGTTATCACAGGATTTTTTTCTGCACCGCGAGCCGCAAGATAGCTCACAAAGGCTTGGCCCAAGCCAAACGCAAACGCCTCGTCAAAATCTTTTTGGTAAACGCCGCGGATGTCATACTCACGAAAAATTTCAGGGTTCAACTTCAACTTAGTCGGCACGAGAACTCCTTTACAGTTTTTCCGGTCGAAGACAGAGCTTTGCGGCCCACGTGAGAGCCATCGCCATCGACCGAGAATCGGCGACATTTTTACCGAATATATCTTTGGCCGTCCCGTGATCGACGCTGGTCCTTACAAATGGGAGGCCAAGGGTAATCTGTATACCCGATTCTTGGCCGTGAATCATCTTGAATGGGATCAGCCCTTGATCATGGTAGTTTGCGACAAAAACTGAGTACCGGGCCCAATTCTCGCGGAAAAAAGCCGCATCCGGCACCAGCGGTCCCTCTACCGGTATTTTTAGTTCTTCTGCAGCCTGGAGAGCTGGGGCATGAATCCGTTGCTCCTGGCTACCGATCAAACCTGCCTCGCCAGCGTGGGGATTTAATCCTAGGACCGCAATCGGCCGGCTCTGACTCTTGCGGTCGAGCAGCATTCTCAATTGGTTGGCCGCCTTAATGGCCGTGATCAGCCGGGGGGTTGTTAAGTTTGCCCCGATGTTTTCCACAGGGATGTGATCCGTCGCGAGGACCACGTTAAATTTATCTCCGACAAATCCCATGACGAGATTTTCGAGACCCGTGACGCGCTTCAAAATACCGGTATGCCCCATATCGCGAAACCCGGCCGTGACGATCGAGGTTTTCGATAAGGGCGCAGTGACCATGCCATCGAGATGGGAAAATAAGCTCGCCTGCGCCGCTGTCTCGACCCACACGGGCGGAGGAAGATTGGAGTTGATATCGATCAAAACGCGCTTGTTCTTCACCGCAACTTTAAGCGCCTCAGGCCAGCTACTCACTGTGATTCGCTTGAAGTGTCGATCGATGAGGTTCAGTTGCCTGGTCGGCATAAGCGGCGAGCGCCAAACATAGTAGGTCACCCCGCTCTGGGCTTTCAGTTTCGCGAGAGCTTTGGATGTGACTTCTGAACCAACTCCGTCGACGTCGCCCGTCGTGATGGCAATACGCAGCGACTTCGCCTTGGCGCGACTCACGTCGGGTTGATCCGAATGAAAGCGTCTTGGCGCAACAATTCGAGCCAAGAGTTCAGCTGCTTTTTGTAGGCTTTTTCGTAAAGACTGGCGCGAATTTTTTCGCGCTCCTTTTCGGTGCGCGGATCGGGAATGGCATGTTTTTTCACCAAGCGCACGATGTGAAATCCGTCGCGCGATGGAAGCACACCCGTGTAATCTCCGGCGTTGAGACCGGAGACGACGCTCTCGAGTTCGGGTTGCATTTCACCAGATTTGAAAACGCCGAGCATGCCGCCATCTTCAAAGTTGGGGTCTTCACTTGTCGCGCTGGCAACCTGATCAAAGTTTCCGCCGTCTTTTAGTTTCTTCAAGGCTGCCTCGGCACGGGTGCGAGCCGCGTTAACGCCACCCGACTTTTTTGAAGAAAAGAAAATATGGGCGATCGTATATTCATAGGCCTGGTCAGACAAACCACCATGAGCTGCCGCGAGGGCGGAAATCACGTCATCTTCCGAAACTTTAATTCGCGACGTGACTGACTTCTCGATCAGCCCTTGACGCTCTAAACCGGTTTTGATGAAGTCTTGGTATTGCGAGAAGTTCACGCCACGTTCTTGCAGAGCCGCCTTGAGTTCGTCTCGCGAAACGTTGTTGCGTTTGGCGACGTTACGAATTTCTTGCTCCACTCGGTCCATCGTGACCGACAGGCCTTCTTTTTTGACATGCGAATCCATTACTTTTTCATCGATCAATTTCTGCAGCAGGAGATCAGGGCTCTTCATGACAGCTTCTTTTGTCGCCTCATCGGGAATGAGAAGCTCGTCGGTAAGGCCCCCACTCTTGAGCCGCTCCGTGAACTTATTGACGTCACTGAGAGTGATGATTTCATCGTTGACGACCGCGACGATTTTTTCGACGATCTCGGCCGAAGTCTTCTGGGTCACGCCCAAAATTATGAGCGCGATCACGATGGAGCGAACAGGAGCTAAGTAAGACTTCATCAAGACCCCCGGGTTGTCACTTGAATGGCTCGAATCACGGCTTCATTGCGCTTGACCGTGGATTTTCGAACCTGTTCTTCAAGCCAGTTGCGAAACACGGTCTGAGAGGCCGTTTCCTGCAGCTGGGCCCGGATCTTATCTTTGACTTCACTGAAACTCAAATGCGCTTCGGGTTCTTTTTTGAGAACCTCATAAATATGCCATCCATAGGGACTTTTCAAAACCTTGCTGCGAGCTCCGATCGGCATCTTAAAGGCCTGATCGAAGATATCGAGGGTGCCCTTATCGAGCCAGCCGGTATCACCGCCCGCTGCGGCTTCGGGTGCGGCCGTATATTGTCTGGCGAGAGTTTCGAGATTGGCACCGTGCGAGAGCTGGTCGTAGATGCGGTGCGCAATATCTTCTTTCTCGACGACGATTTGCCGCAGGCGAATCCGAGCCGGTCGGTCGTAAGTGGCTTTGTTGGCGTCGTAATAACTTTTGAGCTCCGCATCGGTCGGGTCTTTTTTGGCTACCGCAGTTACGGCGGTGTAAACCTTTTTCTGAAGCGAAGTGAATTCCATGTCTTTGCGCCAAGCTTCGATGGATAGATTTTCGTTTGAAAGAGCCCGGCGAAAAGCGAAGTCGTCTGGATACTTGGATTTAATATCCGACATCGCTTTATCGAGTTCTTCATTTGAAACAGTGAGGTTATGTGCGCGGGCGTAGTCCCGAGTGATCAATTCAAGGACCAAGATTTGAACCGTTTCTTCCTTGGCGCGATCGAGCGTAGCTTCGTCTTTGGCTGAAAGCGAGTCGTAAGGCTTTAAACGAACCGCAAGCCGATCGGCGAATTCTTGGGTAGAGACATCATGTCCGTTGATATTCACTGCCGGTTTGTCGAGAACGGCGCGGTCACGCGAGAAACATCCGCCGAGCAAAAGTGAGAGGGAAGCAGCGAAGCAGATCGTCCAGCGGCCGGCTCCATGACCGAGCCGTTCGGAGGAACGGCAGGAAAAACCAGAAAAACCAAAAGACATCACTTGATCAGATTCTTATTCACTTTGATTGCATAGGTCTTTTTCAATTTTGCAAAGTAATTGTCAAAGAGCTCTTTGCGTTTTTCATCAAAGACTGAAGCGCGGATCTGTTGTTTGTTGGCATCTGCGTAGCCGTGCCGACCCGTCACTTTTATAATATGATAGCCGTACTGAGTCTCAATTAAACCCTTGATCGCTCCAACCTTCATTGAGAGTGCGGCGTTGTAATAAGAAGGCATCAGCGTCACGCGACTCTGCCAGCCGACGTCGCCGCCGGTGCGTTTTGACAGTACGTCGTCGGTGTAAAGGCCCACGAGTTCTTCGAATGGCCGTTTGCTCTTTTTGACCTCTTCATAAATTTCATTGGCGCGCTCGCGGGCCGCCTTCTTCTGGTCTTCGGTGGCATCTGGGCGATATTCGATCAGGATGTGGCTTGTGCGAATCTCTGGATTTTTTTCGTAATAAGCCTGCATTTCTTTATCGGTCACTTTGATCTCGCTGATCGCTTTGCCCAGCTCTTTTTCGATCAGGCCCTTATAGATTTCTTGGCGAATGCGCTCTCTCACGATCGGCTCATCTTGAATGCCGCGCTTCATCGCTTCTTGAACACCCATTTCGTAGCGAATTAAGTCTTCGAGAAAGACCTCTTTAGACGGAGGATTAAGAGTCTGTTTGAGAATGTCGTCGTACTTGTCGTTCATTTCTTTGACAGTGATGTTTTTTGTTCCAACAACCGCGACGACGGCATTTGAGTCATCGGCATGGGCGACAGAAATCAGTTCGCCGGTCAGCGCGCCGTTCAGCGCACCAATGAGGATTGCGGCGCAGGATGTAAGGAAAGCAAGACGCGCAACTAAGCTGGCCATTCAAAACCTCACTAAGTGTTGATCATTACTCTTAAAAGGCTAGCATCAGCACTTACGGCGCCGCAATGAGATTGCGCGCCTGTTGCCCCGCATTAGTGAGAAGCAATTCGAGCTCTTCCGCCATGGCCGGACTTCGACAATCGGCATCTCGCGCGATGGGCGCCATTGGTTTTCCCCAGACCACAACGACTCTTGCAAAGGGCAAGGGAAGGAAGGTCTTATTCCAGGCTTTTTCGAAAACAAATTTTCGATCGACGGCCACAGAGCATGGAAAAATCTCTCCACCGATGAGTTTCGAAATCTCAAAAATTCCGGGTTTCACTTTGTGGAAGGGACCTTTCGGGCCATCGACTGCAACACTCGGCCGCCAACCGTCGCGCGCCAGGCGCAGGAGACCCTTGAGCGCCGAAACTCCACCGCGCGTACTCGAACCGCGCGATGATTTCGCTCCGAAACGGCGTACGACCGCGTCCATTAAATCGCCGTCTTTGCTGGTCGAGGTCATCACGGCCGCTCGGTATTTTTTGAGTAAGTAAATGATGCCGAGCTCATCGCCATGCCAGTGTGCAAAGACCATAGGCCTGCCCGCAGCTAGGCAGGCTGCAAACTCGCTGGACTCCACGATGCGAATTCGCCACGTGAGCTTCAATGCAGAGTAAACGAAAAACAGAAGGTGGGGCAGAATTAAGCGGCGAAACATGAATCCCTAACATCAACCGAGTCGGGCGGCAAAACAACCTCCAACTGGACCTCATTTGAAAACGTCGAAAACGTCGGGGACGTCGCGTCGGGCTCGTATCGGGCTCGTCTCAGGCTCGCGGCGTAATCGCAGCGAAGGGAAGTCGGCACTGGACTCGATTCTGGGCGTGTGACTCCGAAAAGAAAGGATGAGTTCTGTCCGGCTTATCTTTACGACCATTTTGATTCTGATCGTAGCAGGCGTTGGATTGTCGTTTGTAAACCCTGATTTTGCGCAAGTGCGGCAGCTGATAAGCGTTGATTGGACCTGCAAATTTTCTCGTCACCGTGATTGCTTTATTCTTTTCGAAAGCTACCGAAGTTCTCGTTCTCATCGAGAATTGGCAGAAAGAGCTGGTCATTGGGCATGTCGATTTAAGAATCCCACCGCTTGTGCTGAGCTCGGACAAATTTACGAAGATGAACGAAAATGGCCGCTCGCAATTGTGGCTTATGCCGAGGCATGCGACCTCAAGCTGGAAAAAGCCTGCATCGATGAACTCGTCTTAACCAGCGGGTCAGGTCAAGTCGACGAAGCTTTGCTGCGCGGTCGCGAACTCTGTCAGCGCGACGTTCCGATGACGTGTTATCTCAGCGGAATTCTCGCGCAAAAATTAAAAGATAGAGAGACCGCCACATGGGCTCTCTATGAGGGTTGCTTTAAGCAGTCGACGACCGAAGCCTGCATTGCGCTTTCGAAATTCTACACCTTTCAAAAGCAGCTAGAGGAAAGTAAGCAGGCGCTTGTTCGTGCCTGCGATCTCGGATCAACTTTAGCTTGCCTTCAAAACACTGTTCTGGCGAACAAGCCCGCTGCAGTCGCTCCAGCACCTGGGACGGCCGTCAATATCCGCAAGCCCGCCGCCCGACCAGGTCAACATTAAGCTTGCACCTACCCCAACGGTGCTCAGTGCTGCAGTAACTTTTTGAACTCCTGGGTGAGTAGCGGCACGATCTCAAATGCATCGCCAACCAAACCATAAGTCGCCCGCTGAAAAATCGGTGCATTCGCATCTTTGTTGATCGCGACGATCACTTTGCTACTGCTCATACCCGCCAGATGCTGGATGGCACCCGAAATGCCGCACGCGATGTAGAGCGACGGAGCGACCGTCTTTCCGGTCTGCCCGACTTGCATGCTGTGCGGAACCCAACCGGCGTCTACGACCGCGCGCGAAGCTCCGACCGTGGCGCCGAGGACTTCGGCGAGTTCTTCGAGCATTTTGAAGCCGCTCGCATCTTTGAGTCCGCGGCCGCCGGAGACTATGATGTTGGCTTCGGTCAGATCGAGTTTTCCCGAGGCGCCTTTGACAACGTCTTTAATCAGAGTTTTGAGGTCTAAAGTTGGCGCCGCGATCTCTTCGACTTTTGGAGCTTTTGAAGCAACCGCCGGTTGAATTGCCAACTGATTGGGTCGCATCAACACGATCTGCGTCGGGCTATTGACGAACGAGACCTCAGCCGTGCACTTGCCCGAATACATCGGACGCCGCACTTTCGCTGCTCCAGCTTCAAAGCGAAGCTCCGTGCAATCGCTGATCACGCCAAATCCGAGGTGAGCGGCCACTCGCGGAAATAAATCGCGGGCGAGCGATGACGACGAGGCCAAAACGACCGATGGATTTTGCGCTTTGATGAGCTTTGCGAAAACTTCGGTAAAGACTTGCGAATTGTAGCGATCGAAAGCGGCCGCTTCACTGAAGAAAACTTCATCGACGCCTTCTGCGCCGAGCTGAGATGCCAAGGCCTTTGTGCCGCTCCCGAGAGCTACCGCTTGAATCTTTGCGCCAGCCTGCCTTGCGCCAGCCTGCCTTGCGGCAGATAAGAGCTCAAGAGAGCTTTTTTTAATTTGTCCATTTTGATTCGCTTCGACGAAAACTAGTACATTGCCCATGTGCTCTCCGTATGAGTGTCCGATTGATTTATGGTGTTAAACAACCTTCGCGTCTTCGCGAAGAAGTTTGACCAATTCCTTGGCCTGGGTGGCAGCATCGCCCGGAAGAACTTTCACCGTCGGTTTGTCTGCCGGAAGGTGAAAGTTTTTAAATTGAATCCGCTGATCTTGCAGACCAGCACCGGTCGCTGCGAGCGTGAGCTCTTGGATCACTTTCTTTTTTGCTTTCATGATCCCCGGAAGGCTCGCGTAGCGGGGCAAGTTTAAGCCTTTGTTGGCCGCGAACACAGCCGGAAGCTGGACTTGGATGATCTCGCGCGCGCCGCCGTCAGCTTCGGCCTCTACCGTTGCTGTTTTATCCGCAATCTCGATTTTGGTCACGACCGTCGCATGGGGAATCGCCAAAGCTTCGGCCAGCATTTGGCCCACAGAAGCTGCGTTGTCGTCGATCGCGAGCTTTCCTGTCATGATGCAAGAGTACTCTCCACCGATTGACTTAATGGCGCCCGCGAGGGCTTTTGCGGTCATTGCAGGGTCGAGGTCTTCGCTCGCGTCGACCGCAACGGCGTCGTCGGCACCCATCGCTAGGGCTGTGCGCAAAGCTTCGACGATCCTAGTTTTAGGACCAACACTGACCACGGTGACGCTCGTCGCTTTGCCGGCCTCTCTCATCTTGATAGCCTCTTCGACCGCGAACTCATCGTAGGGATTCATGACCCACTTTATCCCGGTAGGATCAATCCCACTCGCATCTGCCTTGAGCTTGATTTTAGTTTCAGTGTCGGGAACTTGCTTCACGCAAACAAAGATTTTCATTGCGGACCTTTCTAATCTCGGGCTGATCTCGGGTGCGCTCTGTTTATCGCAGAGATTAAAAGCTCCAATCAACTCACAAGTTTGCGGCTGGGTCGGCGCGTCGCTAAAGTCGGCGTGCGGAAACAGGACCCGACTTCTCTTCAACAGAAGGTGGACACAGTGGTGACTGCGGGAGTATTGATAAGAAATCGAGAACTGAAAACACAGCCCAGAAAGTGAACGAACACAGTGGGATACATTTCATCAGCCATCGGCCGCAAGCAATTCATGGGACTCACCGGACTCGTGTGGGCGGGCTTCGTCTTGGTGCACATGCTCGGCAACCTGCTCATCTTTGCCGGCCCGGATGTCTACAATCATTATTCTTACGTTCTCGTCTCGAACCCGTTTCTGATCTTGGCTGAACTGCTCCTGCTGATCACGCTGCTTTTGCACATTTACGAAGGCGTGATGGTCACTCTCAGAAATCGCTGGGCCAGGCCTACCCGCTACGCGCAGGTTCCGAGCGGGCCGAAGGCTCCGCGCTTTCAATCGAAGTGGATGATCTTTCACGGCAGCATCATCTTGGTCTTTATCATCACGCATCTCATCACCTTTAAGTATGGCGCGACCTACGAGGCCACCGTAGGCGGTGTGCAGATGCGCGACCTCTACCGCCTGGTCATAGAAGTGTTTCACAATCCGGCAGCGCTCGCTTGGTACATCATCGCCCTGATTATTCTCGGCCTCCACTTGAGCCACGGGTTTTACTCGTCGTTTGCTTCGCTCGGAATTTATCATCCGAAATTTTCGCCCCTTCTCAGCAAGTTCGGTTACGTCTACGCCGCTGCTGTGGCGATTGGTTTCATCGCTCCGCCTGTTTACGTGTACTTCGCGCTTTGAGAGAGGATTAAGTTATGGCACTCGATTCAAAAGTTCCCTCAGGCCCTCTAGAAACCAAGTGGGAAACACATAAGTTCGAAATGAAATTGGTTAACCCAGCCAATAAGCGCAAACACAAGGTCATCGTGGTCGGCACGGGCCTGGCCGGCTCTTCGGCTTCGGCGACCTTGGCCGAACTGGGTTACCAAGTCCACACCTTCTGTATTCACGAGTCACCCCGCCGCGCGCACTCGATCGCCGCGCAAGGGGGAATCAACGCCGCGAAAAACTACCAAAACGACGGCGACTCCGTGTACCGGCTTTTTTACGACACCGTAAAAGGCGGCGATTTCCGTTCACGCGAAGCCAACGTTTATCGCCTAGCTGAGATCTCGCCGAATATTATCGATCAGTGCGTGGCCCAAGGTGTGCCTTTTGCGCGCGAATATGGCGGCACGCTCACCAACCGCTCGTTCGGCGGAGCGCAAGTTTCGCGGACATTTTATGCCCGTGGACAGACCGGTCAGCAGCTTTTGATCGGCGCCTATCAGGCGATGATGAGGCAAGTGAACGCTAAGAAAGTCACTCTTCACACGCGACGTGAAATGCTCGACCTGGTGATCGTCGGTGGCCAAGCTCGCGGTATCATCGTACGAGACTTGAGCACTGGAAAAATTGAATCGCACGCGGCCGACGCAGTCGTCCTCGCCACGGGCGGCTATGGCAACGTGTTCTTTCTTTCGACCAACGCGAAGCAATCGAACGTTACCGCCAGTTGGCGGGCGCATAAAAAAGGTGCCTTTTTCGCCAATCCTTGTTTCACGCAAATTCACCCGACCTGCATTCCGGTTTCTGGAGATTACCAGTCGAAGCTCACGTTGATGTCTGAGTCGCTCCGCAACGATGGTCGGGTTTGGGTACCGAAGAAAAAAGGCGATAGCCGCTCGCCAGACCAGATTCCCGAAGATGAGCGCGATTATTATCTTGAGCGCATTTATCCAAGCTTCGGAAACCTTGCCGCCCGCGACGTATCTTCGCGACAAGCAAAGTTTCGTTGCGACGAAGGTTTCGGCGTCGGTCCCACTGGCAAGGCCGTTTATCTCGATTTCAAGGAAGCGATTGCGCGGCTCGGAGTTCAGGGCATCAACGAGCGCTACGACAACTTGTTTCAGATGTACCAAAAAATTAGCGGCGACGATCCCTTCAAAGTGCCTATGCGGATCTTCCCTGCGGTTCACTACACCATGGGTGGTTTGTGGGTCGATTACAACTTGATGAGCAACATCCCAGGATTGCACGTCCTCGGCGAAGCGAATTTCTCCGATCACGGTGCCAACCGTCTCGGCGCCTCCGCTCTCATGCAGGGTCTGGCTGATGGTTACTTCGTGATTCCGTACACCATCGGGCACTATATCGCGAGCACCAAAATTCCCGATGTGAATACGGATCACGACGCCTTCCGGGCAGCGCGGGCCGAAGTCGAAGCGCGCATTCAAAAACTGATGACGATCAAAGGTTCGCGCAGTCCTGATGAGTTTCACCGCCAGCTCGGCCACATTATGTGGGAACAGGTCGGCATGTCGCGAAGCGAAGAAGGCCTTAAGAAAGCTCTCGAGAGCATTCGCAAACTTCGCGAGGAGTACTGGCAAAACTTAAGAGTTATGGGCGACACGACCAACGTCAACTCCGAGCTTGAAAAGGCCGGCCGCGTGGCCGACTTCTTGGAGCTCGGCGAGCTCATGGCCTACGACGCGCTTGAGCGCCGCGAGTCTTGCGGCGGACATTTCCGCGAAGAGTACCAGGTCGATGGCGAGGCCAAGCGCGACGACGAAAACTTCTGTTACGTCGCGGCTTGGGATTGGGGTGGCGCCAAAACTCCGCCGATATTAAACAAAGAACCGTTAGAATTTGATCGCGTTCATTTGGCAACTCGAAGCTATAAGTAAGCAGGCAGCAAGGAGACATATGGGCGGATCAGGACAAAAAACCATCAATTTGAAACTTCGCGTGTGGCGCCAAGCCCGAGTCTCGGCCGAGGGCCGCTTTGAGGAATACGATGCTCCGGCAATCAATACCGATGCGTCTTTTCTCGAGATGCTCGATGTGGTCAACGAGCGGCTGATCAAAGAAGGCAAAGATCCGATCGCGTTTGATCACGATTGCCGAGAGGGAATTTGCGGTTCCTGCTCGATGGTGATCAACGGCAACCCGCACGGTCCCGAACTTGGAACAGCAGCTTGTCAGTTGCACATGAGAAAATTTCACGACGGCCAGTCAATCACGATTGAGCCGTTCCGGGCCCGCGCATTCCCCATGAGGAAAGATTTGTCCGTCGATCGCTCGGCGCTCGATCGCATCATCGCAGCCGGCGGCTACGTTTCGGTCAACACTGGCAATGCTCCAGACGCAAACGCCAATGCGATTGCCAAAGTCGAAGCCGATTCGGCTTTTGAAGCCGCGGCGTGCATCGGATGTGGTGCCTGTGTTGCAGCTTGCCCGAATTCGTCGGCAATGTTGTTTACCGCAGCCAAAGTTTCGCACTTGGCGCACCTTCCTCAAGGTAAGGTTGAAAAGCAGCAGCGCGTATTGGCGATGATGAAGACGATGGAAGAAGCCGGGTTTGGCAACTGCAGCAACACCGGCGCCTGCTCCTTGGCTTGTCCAAAGGAAATTAAGTTCGAAAACATTGTTTTGATGAACCGCGAGTATTTGGCCGCCTCGGTGAAGAGCCGATCTTAGACCGCTGAGCCCAGCCGGCTGACATCAGTCTCTTCAGAAAGAGTGTAACCTATAGGTTGCACTCTTTCTGAAGGCCGACAGAGACACCTCGCCACACCATCTGCACCCTCCCGCAAAGGCGCTACCAGAGCGGATCTCATGAAAAATATTTGATAACGCACGGAGCCTGGAGGCACCGGTTCTGCCGTGCGCCTCTTCAGCCAAAACCTGAGGTCGAACCTGAGCGGCAGCTGAGCTTTGATTTTGAGGAGAAAGATTCCGGCAATCGAAAATCCGGTTAGCGAAATGCGTTCTTGTGAATTAATCCTGGCCGAGTGTCCCTGCTTGCCAAGGGCGCTTGCGGTTCCTTACTTTTCCACGCCCTTGCGTCTTCTTGTCGGGCGTTGGCAGGTAACCGATTTCGTCAAAGAACTTTTCGATGCGCAAGTTAACGAAATCCGGAAAATCGAGCTGAGTGCAGTGCGTACCATAGGGAATATTGGTGTACTGGCTATCGCGGATTTTGGATTGGAGATTCTGCTGATGGGCACGTGGAGTGACGCCGTCTTTGGTTCCACCGATGATCAGTGTTGGTACTTCGATTTTTTCGAGAACCGGTTCGCCGTTATATCTCATCATTTCTTGGAAATAACGAATGAACACGTCGATATCCGTAACGGCCACACCACGCGCGTAAACTTCGATATTTTTCAGCCCTGCAAGCTTGACGTTGAAACCACCTGCCATTGCGCTGAGCTGAATAGTGATCGGATTGAGAGCCGCAGTTTTCCAGAATGCCGAGGTCATCGCCGGATATTTTTCGTAGCTGCGTTTGAATAATTCAAAGACTTTAGGCATCGAGTTGAGCCCGAACATTCCGGTGATGGGGTTCTTCGCAAAGCCGTTGATGAACACCAAGTTGCTGACCGTTTCCGGAAACAACTCATAATAGCGCAGCAATGCCTGAGCACCGAAACTGTGGCCCCAAAGTGAAGCTTGTTTGAGTCCGAGATGCTTAAGTAAACCATTTAAGTCTCGAGCGATGCTATCGAAGCTCAACGTGTTGAGATCACGAGGCATGCCGGATAGGTGTGTGCCGCGGTAATCAAATGCTATGGTTTGATACCCATGTGAAAAATAGCGAATTTGATTGGTCCAATGGTTGATGACACAAGCGAGTCCATAGCACAGCACAACCGGCTGACCATTGCCACGTATCTCGTAGTAAATAGGTGTGCCGTCGAAACTCTCAAAGGTTCCAGTGATTTTAGAGACTTCTTCCGTTGGACTGTTGTTTGCTGACTTCATTTAAAGAACCTCGATCTCGTGGCTTGCGATGCGAATGCGATCACCAGTTTTGATGTAGGACGAAATGGCGCTCTGGCCGTTGACTAGAAGGTGGCCGTGAGTTTCATCTTTCAGAATCACTCCGCCACGATCCGGAATCAGTCGAAAACAAACATCGGGAACGGATCTGTCGAGAATTCTGAGATCAAATGATCCCGACCCTACGGTTCTCGGGCCATAACCGATAAACCATTCCTCGCCCAACTGCGTGCCGCCAACAAACTTGAGGTGAAGAGCGGGAGCGAATGCGACAAGATCTTTGGGCTTTTCAACGGCTGCCTTGCGGGCTCGATCGAGAAAGGTCGCCAGTAGGTCGACGGGGTTTCGGGTCACGGTTTCGGAGCTCAGCTCAGGTGATGCGCTACCCTGGTCAGCCGATATGACGCGAAAAAGAGTGCGGCCGAGAATAAATTCGAGGCCGGGGGTCAAATTCAGCTCACGAACCCGGGAGTCCGCGTATTTGATGCCATTGGCCGAGCCGAGATCGACTAACCAAAAGTCGTTCTCCCCGCGCACTTCAACTTTACCATGTTTTGAAGAAAGCTTGGAATCCCGTATGGTTAAAACGCATCCGGAGCGCCCGATCGTCAGTCCTTCGCGGACTGGCGTACGAGTTCCTTTGAGAGCGCCATCGAGAATTTCAATAAACAGGGTCATGGCTTTGAGTATGGCAGAGTTGCTTGATCAATGCGAGCTTGTCGGGTGCGTTAGGGCATGGTATTCGTTTTCGCCTCAAACCTTATCTTTAAGATGAGAAGCAAGCCTTGCTCCCGGTCAGACTGGGGGCTTTAACCGAAAGGATGTTCATGGCTAAAAAGCCAATGGCATTGGAAGTTCGTCCCAATCTCCGACCCTACGAAGCGGTCATTCTCGTTCACCCCGATGCAACTGAAGAGGACCAAAAGGCCCTGTTCAAACGCAACAAAGGCATTATCGAAGAGCAATACGGCGGAACCGTTCATCACCTCGATACGTGGGGCAAACGCAACCTCAGCAACGCAATCGAAAAACATCGCCGCGCGGTTTTCTTTCACACGACATTTGCCGCTGACCCGCAAGCCATCGATGAGCTTGAGCGGACTATGCGCATCAACGATAAAGTGATTCGCTACATGCACACTCGCCTCGAAGACGGCAAAGATCTTGCCGAACATCTCGAAGGTTTCCGCAAGACGTTGGCAGAAAGTGCGGCTCGCGAGCGTGACCGGGAAGCGAAATTCCAAGCCCGCAAAGCGGCTCAACGCGCCGGTGGACCTCGCCGTGACGATCGCCGTGATGACGGCGGCGGCATGGACCGTGGACCTCGTGGTGGACGCGGCGGCCCAGGCGGCGGCGGATTTGACGACGGTGGCGAAGACGAAATGTGATTTCTCAGATCTCCCTCGGTAATTTCTGAGGAGAGTGAAAGGCAATGTGTCGGCTAGAGCTGTCTCTCGCTACATCATTCTAATCGTACTCGCCGTGGTTTTGTCGCTGACGACCGTGATCTTCGGTCCGTTGCCGATGAGACTCGTTCGTCGCTGCTATGGTCGCAACCTGTTTTGGCTCGGCTTTATCGCGGCTTCACTTGGGGTTGCGGCTTTGGTGGCGTTGCCTTATGGACTCCTCGTGCTGGCGCTAGCAGTGGCGGTTGGAGTTTACGCAGAGATCGAGGAACACGGCGGTTCGGTTTTCACGTCAGGCTTTACGGCGACCTTAACCGCGATCGGTTTGAGCACGGTGACTGTCGGAGTGTGGGCTTTGAGAACCAAAGCGCATGTCATCGAGGACATACGTACTGAACTGGTTCCGGTCGTCGACAAAATTGCGGAGATGAATTCGAGTGCAACCGTCAGCGTCGATTCGATCATTCAACAACTTCCTTCGGGCATGGTGATCGGAGTCATTTTGGGTTTGGCGATTTCGTTAATCGCCGAAGCCCGAATGTCGCGCTTCATGGGTGTGAAGCCGTTGTCGACTCCGGTCATGGTATCGGAGCAGCTGCGACTCTCCTCGTACCGTGTTCCCGATATTTTCATTTGGTTGTCGATCGTCAGTCTCTTCGGAGGCTTCTTTCGGCATGGGGTGGAAGTGGCGGAGATCATTTCGATCAATGCGCTGAATGTTCTGGTGATTTGCTATTTCTTCCAAGGACTGGCGATCGCTTCGCGAGCGTTTCGGGTCTACAAGATCAGCGCGTTCTGGCGCAATCTTTGGTATGTGATTTTGGTTTTGCAGCTGTTTTTACTGGTGAGCTTGGTGGGTTTCGCTGACTTCTGGTTGGATTTCCGGGAACGGTTGGCCAGGCGGCCTGCGCAGCCCAAGGGCTTCAAGGGTTTTTAATTAATTTTGTTTATGTAAATTATCGGCCTAACGGCCGAATAAATTATCGGCCCAACAGCCGAATAAAATATCGGCCCAGCGGCCAAATGGAGTGAGTAGATGAAAGTTATTTTACAAAGAGATGTAAAGAACCTCGGCAAAGTCGGCGACTTGGTGAACGTGTCCAACGGCTTCGCCCGCAACTATCTTTTCCCACGTCGCATGGCTCTCGAAGCCACAGAAAAGCGCGAGCACGAGTTCGCCCACCTGAAAGCCGTTGCCGATGTTAAGAAGAAAAAAGCCGTGGCTGAACGCCAAGATTTGATCAAGAAAATCCAGGGTATCAGCCTCACAATTAAGGCTACTGCTGGCGAGACTGATAAACTTTTCGGCGCGGTTACCAATCATGACCTCTCAAACGAACTCGAGAAGCACGGTTATTCAATCGACCGTCGCGACATCGTGCTCGAAGAACCGATTAAGATGCTCGGCCAACACAAAGTCGTCGTCCGCCTGGGCGAAGGCCTTGAAGCTGAACTCTCCGTTTCGGTCGAGCGCGCGTAATCCTCGAGATTCAACCTACCAGCGGCTGACTAGCCCAGGCCTAGCAGCCTGGTCTATTCGAATAACCTCGCGTCAGATATTCTGAGCGCGAGGGTTTATGAAAAAATTTGCATTAATCTCGGGTCTTCGAGCGGCTTCACTTCTGAGTTTAGTTTTAGTTCTAGCCGTTCAAGCCGTTGCGGCGTCCGTTCCGCAAGCATCTCCTCTTCATCTCAGTACTGAATTCAAACTTCGCACTGGCATTTTTGCGCTCAGCTATTACGGCACGTGGGGCGATGCGCTTGAGATTTTTCCGCGCTCTGCGGATCGCGAGTACCTAAAATCGGTCTTGAAAGAAGATCTTAACGTCCCGATCCAACTCAAATTTCTCGAGCGCGACACGGTTCTTCTCAAATCTTCTGAAGGTCAACTGCCGATCGATTTTAAGAACATGGATCAATTTGAAATCTCGGTGCTCAAGCAAAGCTTCGTCTTTCAGCGCGGCGATTCGGCCGAAGTGGCGATCGGTAAGCTTCGCGCAAAATTTGCGGCGCGTGGCCAGGCGAATTTGTTTTTGCCCGAAGCAGAGGCCTTTCCAGTTCTCAAGACACTGAAAGTCTTGGCCTGGCTCTACGTGACTGCCACCAGTATGTTTGCCACCGAATGCGCTATTCGCGGAGCCAACTCAGTTTCAACATGCATCTGGGACAGCCCAATTATGGTGAAAGAAATCGCCATGGCGATGTCACTTGGGCTGATTCTGCTCAGCAAAGAACAGGCGAAGAAATATCTCGGAAACAAAACCTTTGAGCTGGAAGATTTGCAGTGCTCGAAAGGGGCCGACCCTTTTCGTGCCAAAGTTGTCGATTCGAGCAAGGTCGTCACGACCGTCTCGATATACTATAATGCCGGTCAGCCCGACCGCGTGGATATTCAGGGCGATGATCCCAAACCATTTTCGGTTTACTTGAGCCCGGACTGGAAAGCGGCCATGGATCGGGTACCCAAGGGCGAGCTGGCTTCTGATCCGCTGCATGGTCCGGCGTATGATGTTCAGAGCGCGGATCTCATTGCCGAAGCGGCGAAGAATCTTTCTGGGTTCTGTAAAGACGGAGACTCAAAAGCCGCGATGGAGCGTTACCGGCAAATGCACAATGCGACACTCACTACGATGGTCAATCCGAGCCCTGATCAGCCGACTGCTACCACGAAATAGAAACACGTTCTTGAAACTTGTTCGGTTCAAACCTCCAGTCGACTTACGGGGTTTGGTCGGTTGATTCTTTTGCTGCGACCAAGACGTCTTGAACATACTCGGCGAGGATTGTGCGGAGTTCTTCTAGAGTCAGGCGGGAGCTGTCGACGCCAGCTTGGCGCAACAGGCGTAAAAGTTCTTCGTCGATTAAATCTTGCGGAAGTCCAGTGGCTGACGTTACTTTCCGAATCAGATCTTCACCCAATTATCCCCCCACAGCCTGTGAGCTGCGATCCGAAAACGACCTCGCCGCTCACTCAACTGACACGGCCATTTGAGCAAGGGGTTAAGCTGGCGCCAAGAACTGTGAAGAGGCCAGCCGCAGTTCTAGATCTTTGTCGGAGGAGAGAAAACTCTGGCTTCTACTGGTTTGCGTTGCCGCCGCCCGGACGGCGCATCTGGATTGGCGGCGGCGGCGGAAGAGGGTGTTCTCCGCTTCCAGAATCGAGGTTGGTGAAGCGGCCGATTTGGGCTTCCCACCTGAGGCGGACGGTTCCGGTGGGTCCGTTTCTTTGTTTGCCGACGATGACCTCTGAGAGGCCTTTGACGTCTGGGTTTTCGCGGTCGTAGTAGTCTTCACGATAGAGCATCATAATCACGTCGGCATCTTGCTCGATCGAGCCCGATTCGCGAAGATCAGACAGCATCGGACGGCGATCGGAGCGTCCCTCGACTCCACGGTTGAGCTGGGCGAGGGCGATGACCGGAACGCCGAGTTCCTTTGCCACCGCTTTAAGTGTCTTAGAAATTTCGGAGACCGCGCGTTCACGGCTTTCTACACGCTGCTTGAGATCCATCAACTGCAAGTAATCGATCATGATGATGTCGAGACCATGCTGGGCCTTTAAACGACGGCACTTGGCGCGAATTTCAAACGGGCTAATGCCGCTGGTGTCGTCGATGAAGAGCCTGGCCTCTGCCATTTTTGAGGCCTTGTCGATGAGCCGTGGCCAGGCCGCATCGCTCAGGGCACCGATTCGCAAATCTTGAAGATTCACTCGCGCCTCGGAAGCGAGCAGCCTCATCATCAGTTGCTCTTTGCCCATCTCCACCGAGAAGTAAGCTAAGCTTTTCTTCTCACGCAGCACGACGTTCTGGGCGATGTTGAGGCTGAACGCGGTCTTTCCCATGGAGGGTCGTGCTGCGATGATCGTGAGTTCACCAGGTTGAAAGCCTGAGGTCATCTTGTCGAGATTGGTGAAACCGCTGGTGATTCCGGTAAATTCAGCCTTTTGCTCCGACAATTCGGTCAGGCGGTGAATGGAATCTTTGATCAATTCGGCCGCGCCGACCAAACCTTGGGTTTTTTTCTTTTCTGTAATCGAAAAAATCTGTCCTTCGACCTCGTCGAGAAAAGCTTCAACGTTCTCGTAAGATTCGCTGTAGGACTTCTCGATAATTTCGCCGCTCATGTGAATGAGTTTTCTTAAGAGCGCTTTTTCGTGGACGATCTTTGAGTACGATTCAATGTGCGCGGCCGTCGGCGTTGCATTCATGACTTCGGCCAGGTACGAGGCACCGCCGATGGCATCGAGATCTTTGTTGTCGGTCAGAAGATTGGAGACGGTGATGATGTCGATGGGCTGACTTTTGGCGTAGAGAACGGCGATCGCAGAATAAATCTTGCGATGGGCCGGCTTGTAAAAATCTTCTTCAGTGAGAAGAGAGGAAACTTGATCCCAGGCGTATGGATCAACCATGAGACCGCCGAGAATCGACTGCTCGGCCTCAAGATGATGTGGAGGAATACGCATCGCCACGGGAAATCCCCAAACCAAACTTCAATACGAGATTAAAGTCGGCTGTTTAAAATGATTCGAAAAAGAAAATTGCAGGCCTTGATCTCAGATGTCGGAACGTGCTGACCCGCTGGTGTTGAATTTTAACGATACGAAAATGAAGAACACTGTGCAAGCTATATCAGCCGAGGCGAGGCATCGCTTACGGCGATGCCACAGGCCACAGGCCACAAGCCAAATCAATGTCAAATAGTTCAGACTAGTTTGAACGGCGAATGCGAATTTTGTAGCTGTCGATTTTCTTTTTTAAGGTGTTGCGATTGATCCCGAGCATTTGCGCGGTCTTGACCTGATTTCCGTTGTGCGAAAGAAGCGCGAGCTCGATCAGAGGCTTCTCCACCTGTTCGATCACGATGTTGTACAGGCCATTGAGTTCAACCTGGGCTTCTTTTTGTTGCTGGAAAAGAACTTCGAGTTTGCTCTTCACGAGTTTCTCGAGGCTAACGGATTGGAGGTTGGCAACAAAGAGATTATCGGAATGGTTGAGATTCGGTGTCATGCCGCTCCTGCGAAAACAATAGCTCAGAAATCAAAATCACTCGACTTTGAAAACTCGCTCGTTGTGGGTTGATCGGCTGCTTGCGGAAGAGCAAGTCGCCTTAAAGCTTAAACGCCTCGACTGTGAGGAGACCAAATATACTTATGGAGTTGCAATTGCAACCGAGCAGTTGATTTTTTCGAAAGAATTTTTTTTGCAAGCCATTTTTCTTCGACTCTTTTGAATGCTGGACTGTATAAAACGTTGGTTCTCGCAAATAAATTGTTTTGGGCAGCAAAATTTTCGGCCCAGTCAAAATCATCTTCACTGCAAATCACGAATTTGAATTCTGAGTTGACATCCGCAAAATTTAAATTGACCGGGTCAAACGATTTGACTTCTCCGCTGCCTGGAGTTTTCACGTCGATAATTTTTTTCACGCGACAGTCGACGGGCGTGCAATCGATCGATCCGGAGGTTTCAAGTGAAACTTTAAGGCCGAGGTCGCAGAGCCTGGTCAGAAGTGGCAAAACGGATTTTTGCACGAGCGGTTCGCCGCCGGTCACGCAGACATACTGTGCCCCGAAGTCGACCACTTGAGCGATGATCTCCGCTTCTGACATGGTCTGGCCTTCATAATAGGCGTAGGTCGTGTCGCAGTAACCGCAGCGCAAATTGCAACCCGAGGCGCGGACAAACACGGTCGGATATCCGACGTACGAAGTCTCCCCCTGAATGCTATAAAAAATTTCGTTGATCTTAATCATTGTGGCCATGGCGGTCCCACCATAGACAACCGGACAACACCAAAGTCAAGAGAGCAGGGGCTGACAAGGTCAAGACTATGATTGTGTGGTGGGTTCCCCTAAAATCATTTCATGAGTGGATTTATAAAAAAGTTTCGGCGCGACGTTTCGGGAGTGGTCTGGTTAGCGATAAGTTTGTTTTTGGCTTTGGCGCTGATCAGCTACCGGCCGACAGACCCTTCTTTTAATTCGACGGGCGTCAACCTGACCGTTCACAATTATTGCGGATACATCGGCAGCTTCATCGCCGATCTACTCTTTCAATTCTGGGGCCTACCCGCGGTTTTGGTTGCTGTCGCCTGTCTACGCCTCAGCGTAAATGCCTTTCGCGGAAGCCAGGACTCTAACCAAAAAGCGCTCTTAAATCCCAGCGCAATCTGGGGTCTGTTATTGATGGCGACGTCCTCGAGTCTCTTTGGCCTTTATTTTCCAGGTAAGAAGGTCTTTCAAAATCAGATTCCAATGGGTGGCCTAATCGGAAATCTCGTTTCAAAAGGATTGGTGTCGGCCTTTCACTTTATCGGCGTTTCAATCATTTTGTGGAGCATTGCTCTTCTGCTGCTCGCCTTTTATACAGAAAGATCGCTACCTGAATTGTTTAAATCACCGCTGGCGTGGATCGCGAGCCTTTGCAAGCGAGCGGCTGCAGGCGGCCAAGAAGCTCTGTCGGGATTCGTACATTGGTTCGACCAACGAATCGAGAGAAATTCGCTGCTGACCCAGGTCGCCGGCGGTTCTGAACTCCCACGAAGAGCCAACCCCGCATCTGTCGCGCGACCGAGTGACGAGCGAGCCACCACAGCCCTTCCTGGCCACGATGAAGACGAAGAGCCTGAGCGTCAGGCTCTTAAGGGCGCCCAGCCCGGCCACCCTGCCCAACTCGGCCAATCTCTTCACCTCGACAACGGCGAAGTTCCCCGCCGTAAAGTGAAATTGTTGGCTAAGGTCGAGCGTCGTATCGAAAACTGGAAGCTTCCCGAAATTCAGATGCTTTTGGACCCACCGGCCAGCCGGATTCGTTTTGATGAACGGGAGATGAATCGCAAAGCGCAAGTTCTTATCGATAAGCTGGCGCAGTTTTCGGTTGGCGGAACAGTTGTGCACGCCAAGCCGGGCCCGGCCGTTACGATGTATGAATTTAAGCCGAGTGCCGATGTGAAAATTTCGAAAATCACCGAGTTGGCTGATGACCTTTCGATGGCTCTCAGCAGCGAATCGGTGCGAATTATCGCGCCGATTCCGGGTCGCGACGTCGTCGGAATCGAAATTGCCAACAGCCAGCGCGAAACAGTCTATCTCAAGGATATTCTGGCCAATGACAGTTTTTGGGAAGAGTCGATGCGGCTGCCAATCTGCCTCGGAAGGCAGGCCGATGGCGAGTCGAAAGTCGTAGACTTAAGAAAAATGCCGCACTTGATGGTCGCCGGCACGACTGGCTCCGGAAAATCAGTCTTCGTGGTCTCGGCGATCACGGGTCTATTGTTTAAACATTCCCCGAAGAGTTTGCGCTTGATCCTCATCGATCCCAAACAAGTCGATCTGGCGTCGTTTAACAATATTCCGCACCTCTTGATGCCGCCGATTCGCGAACCCAAAAAAGCAGTCTCGGCTCTCAAATGGGCCATTCGCGAAATGGATAAGCGCTACCGATCGATGTCGAAGTTCGCAGCCCGCGGTCTTGAGACGTTCAACGACAGTGTCGGAAAATTACCCAAGGAAGAGCTCGAGCGACACGAGCAAATCAACACTGAGTGGGAAAACGATGCCCGCAAACTCGAGCAATACTACTTCACGCCCCAACCCTACATCGTCATCGTGGTCGAGGAGTTCGGCGATCTCATGGCGGTCGATAAAGCCAACGTCGAAACCTTGGTCGTGCGCTTGGCGCAAATGGCGCGCGCCTGCGGTATCCATTTGGTGCTCGCCATGCAGAGTCCGCGCAAGGACGTGGTCACGGGCCTTATTAAGACCAATATTCCCGGCCGGATCAGCTTTAAAGTGGCGAGCAAAATGGATTCGCGAATCATCCTCGACGAATCTGGCGGCGAGCGGCTGTTGCCAAACGGTGACATGCTCTATCTTTCGCCCGGTGTTTCAAAGCCCCAGCGCCATCACGCACCGTGGGTGACCGAAGCCGAAATCGCCTCGGTTATGAAATTCTGGGGCGAGCAAGGCGAACCTCAATACGATCCGCTGGCCATGAAGGCGCTAGAAGGAACGGGCGGAGGCTTTGACCTCCGCGGTGAATCTGCTGGCAATGACGGTGGGGCCGACGGCGAAGGCGGCGATCTCGGCGACGGTGAAAATGAGTACGATGAAAGATACGACGAGATTTTATCCTACGTTTCGAGCATGAAAGAAGTGAGCGCCTCGCTCCTGCAGCGAAAGTTTAAATTGGGCTATCCGCGTGCGGCCCGAATGATCGAAATTTTTGAGCGCGAAGGGGTCGTCGGACCCGCAAATGGCAGTAAGCCGCGCCCAGTCATCATCACGTCCTTCCAAAGTAAATAAGAGGGCTTCTGGCAACGCCCTCGGTCGTAGACACTTGACTCAAAGAGTTGGGGTGGGATGAGATGACCCAACAAAACAACATGGAGGTTTTGAATGACTCAATTTTCCGGTCTCTTTGCGGCTGCTCTAGCCACTGTCGTTGGCGCGACATCAACCGTCGCACACGCGAGCGTCGATGTTTCGCAACTTCAGGCATCATTGTTTGTTCAAGCACAGGCTCGTGAAGGTCTCAACTGGCATATCGGCGATAAGGCGTCTTACAAGATGGACATCGGTGGTTTCATTCAAGGAACATCTGACAATTCCGTGACCCAAGACACCGG
>JAYTRM010000224.1:0-2620 GCA_043746165.1 Bdellovibrionales bacterium
GGGAAAAGTTGCGAGTGCCCATTGAAGATCTCGTTCATTGACGACGCCAGGCAAATCACAGCGCTCCGGTTTTTGCCAAGAAAGCTGAAAATGAAGGTGGGAATTCCAACCGCCATTTTCAGACTTATCACCGACCCACCCGACAATATCACCGCGACCGATTTGAGATCCCATGCGCGCGTTTTGAACCGACGAATGGCTGAGGTGTCCGTACAATGCCCACAACGGTCTGTCGCCGAGCCGGTGCTCGGTGATGATCGTTCCACCATAGTCGCCGGCGCTTGCGTTGATCGCCGTAAGGTAGACACTGCCGTTATAAAATGCCGTCACGGGGGTGCCCACCGGCGCCGCGATATCGATACCCACATGAATGTCGCGAATCGCTTCGGTGCTTCCCGCAAAGAGTGTGGTCTCGTACATTCCCGGGCGGCGTTCGTTGTACTTGCCGACTCCGTACTGCGAAGAACGCATTCGCTCGGGATTGTACCCACGAGAAAAATCGTAAACTTCGTATCCCGAGGGAAGCTCGATGACGGGAACGAAGTCAAAATTGCTGAAATCTTGAGTGAGTTCTGGCGCAGATGTGACTGTGGGCTTCAGGGGTGACTTCATGGCGAAGAGTTTTACCTTGGGCCTTGGATAATGTCGAGACCTGTTTGGAGATGCGCCGTTGGGTTGCAGCATGCAGGGCGGCGATGGCGATGGTCTTGGCGGAGATGTCCGGTTGCGCCGAAATATAATTTTATAAAGCGAAAATGTTTGACATCGAAATTGACTCGTTAGAATTCACTGAGAGCTCTCTCGGGATTGTTTTGCGAGGCGGATCGCGCGAGTGTTGGGCTACGTGCCACCATCAGGCGCTCAGTGCGCAGAATGAACCGTGAGGCGTGCGTTCGGTTTACCCTCGTTCTTTACCAAAAGCTCGAAAATCCGTTTTTAAAACCTGATGGTATTGTTTTTTAAATCGGAGGTCCTGATATGAATCTGATTCACAAAACAAATGAAGAACTTCTCACAGCACTCACAACTCTGCGCGATCAAGAAGTTCGCTCGCAGATTGATATCCTTTGGCACCTCCATGAAGTTCAGAGGCGTGAGATGGATCTCGAACGTGGCCATAGCTCGCTCTACGAATTTGCGCTGACGGAGCTTGGTTTTTCAAAAGATCAAGCCTACGCCCGAATTCGCGCCTGCGAGATTTTAGCACTTTATCCCGAGATTGAAGAAGATCTTTTAGCCTTAAGGCTTTGCCAGACCTCTTTGATGCTGGCGCAAGTGACCTTCCGCGGGGAAGATCTTTTCAGAAAAAAAGCAAAGCTTAGCAAATTAACCAACGAAGAAAAGATCGCGGTCATCGACCGACTTCGCAAAGGGTCAGTGGGTGATGTGAAGCGGATCTTAATTGAGTGCTTTCCCCACCTCAGGCAAGACATCGAAGAGACAAGGCCTTTAAAAGATGGACGCACTCAGATTAAATTTAGCGCAAGCCCGGAGCTCATGGCAAAATTTAACCGTCTCAAAGACATTTGGGCGCATACCAACTTCGAGCGTAAGTGGGAGCCGTTTTTTGAGCGGATGGTGGATCTTGCGTTGGCAAAGTGCGACGTAAAATCGGACGTGAAGCGCGATGTGAAGGCTGAGCCGGGATCAGAACGCCAAGCAAAATCAAGACCAGAGCCTCAAGAAAAAGCTGAGCAAACCCAGTTTCCCGTCGGTTTGAACCGACGCCCGCACGTTCAGATCACGGTTAAGCGACGTTTGCAAAACGAAGCTCAGTATCGTTGTCAGTATGTAGATCCAGCCAATGGAAGGCGTTGCAGCTGCACGCATGGGCTTGAAATTGATCACATCAAACCACTCGCACTCGGCGGAGAAAGCACGATCGATAACATGCGGATATATTGCCGGGCTCACAATCAACATGCCGCGAAAAAGATGGGGTTACGGCGCCCAACAAATATGTCGAGTATGCAACGTGAAAGTCCAAAATGACATGAGTTCTCGCAGCTAGAACACGAGAGTAATTTTACAACTTCAAGCGAACTTCGCTCGTCCGAACGCGGCTTAGCTACTCATATTCGCCCGATGTCTACGGCACGGCTGAATTGTATTTGCCGCTCTGGAGAACGGCTGCTAGCCTCTTACCAAATGAAGGCGGAAAAATGATCGAACTCTATGGTTTTGGCTCTTCTCGTTGGGTGAAATGTTACTGGATGCTGAAGGAATTAAATGTTCCTTTCAAGGAGCATCGGCTCGATCTTAGCGCTGGTGAGCTTAAGAAACCCGAAGTGTTGAAACTCAATCCGTTTGGCAAAGCGCCGTTCATTAAGGACAGCGAGATGGCACTCTTTGAATCTCTCGCAATTCTCAATTACCTAGGCGAGAAGTACCCTGAGTCCAAGCTGGTGCCTAACTCAGGAACTCACGAGCGCGCGCTTTACGACCAGTGGATGTCGTTTTGTGTAACTGAACTCGAACAGCCCTTGTGGCGTATGGTGCGAAATCTTTTTATCTATCCGGAAAATCGCCGCATACCTCAAGATATCGTCAAGGCAAAAGAGGACTTTACGGAAACAGTTCATATTCTCGATCCACTGCCGTCCGGCTTAATTCCGTCTTC
>JAYTRM010000225.1:0-20090 GCA_043746165.1 Bdellovibrionales bacterium
CGCCGGCGCCTTGAGACCCAGATCACGCTTGACCGAATCGGCCGTAGCCACTTGAAGGGTCTGGGAGTTTGTCTCGTTTTGGGTTTCGCTCACGGTGTATCCCCTTTTTTTAACGATAGATTTTGTGCTCGGGCCGCAATTTGCTCGAGCTCATGAATAGCTTCGGGCAATTCAACCCGGGAGGAATTCGTTTCCATGGCCGCGATCGCCGCCTGCGCTTGGGCCAACGCCCCAAGTGCCTTTTCGTTTTCGTCGAGTGTTTGTTTGGCTTTATCAATCATCGGTTGAGCGGTTGCTTCTCGCGCTCCGCTTACTGAGGCTTGATTGAGCGATTCGACCGCATCCCTAAGCTGCAAAAAGATTGCAGAGCCACTGATGCGAATACTGTTTTCAAATCGCGAATAGCTGAGCTCGCCGGGACTTAGTTTTTCTTGGAGCAAGTGGCTTGCGTTTTTGAGACTCGCTTCGAGTCGCGCAAGCTGCGTCTGCACGCGCGCGGCTTGCGGCTGAAGGGGCGGCTCTAAACACAGACTCCCGAGCCGATCACGCATTATTTTAAGTTCAGGGGGTAAGCTCATCGACTGCTCGTGCTGTGCCGTGACTTTTTTAGCAGCTTGAATTGCAAAAAATAGTGCCAAACCGCAAGCTCCGCCCGCGAGGAGCAAAAGACCATGCGTAGCGAACGCCACTGTCGCAATCCCCGCACAGCCAGCAAACGCAACCATCGGTTTAGAAAACTGCCACCTTGAAGCCGGTTTGGCCGCAGGGCCCGACACAGCCGAGAGCTGACCGAGCTGCGACGGCGACGTGGATATTATTGGCAGACTGTTCGGATCTTGACTGTCGGACATAACGAAAACGATGCCATAGCTTGAGTCACGAAGTCAGCTGTGAAGCTCTGACGCAATCCAGCGACATTCAACTCTTTCGATTTGATGAATCGAGTTGGGGTTTTTCATTTGGCAGAAGGCGTTTTGATCTCTATTCTTTGCCAATTAGACAGTGTTGATAAAGGAAGACCGTATGGGCATCATGAGTTTTCTTCGCGGGCAAATGATCGACAACATCGAGTGGAATGAACACGGCGACGGCGTCCTAGTTTTTAAATATCCGATGCACGACAACGAAATCCAAAACGGCGCGCAGCTCACGGTTCGCGAAACCCAAGCCGCGATGTTTGTCAACGAGGGTCAGATCGCCGACCTCTTTGGCCCCGGTCTCCATCAAATCGCGACCAAGAATTTGCCAGTTTTGACGGCACTCAAGAGTTGGGAGCGAGGTTTCTCTTCGCCCTTTAAATCTGATATTTTCTTCTTTAGCCTTCGTGAACAGGTCAACCAGAGGTGGGGGTCGCAGCAACCGATCGCGATTCGTGACAAAGAGTTAGGACCAATCCGAATTCGCGCTTTTGGCAGCTTTTCGTACCGGATCAACGATCCGAAATTATTTTTTAAGAAACTGAGCGGTTCGCGCGATGTGTACGGTACCGAAGATCTCGACGGGCAATTGAAGGCTCTTATCATCACTTCACTCTCAAGCTTCTTCGGCAAAGCTGACGTGTCGTTCTTTGATATGGCGGCCAATCAGTCGAAATTTTCTGAGACGATGAAGGCCAATTTGATCGAGCCTTTTGCGGATTACGGAATGGAGCTTTGCAACTTTTATGTGCAGAGCATTTCGCTTCCTGAAGAGGTCCAGGCCCAGATCGACAAAATGGCTTCGATGCGCATGACCGGGGACTTGCAAAAATTCGCGCAGTTTCAAGGCGCCTCGAGTATTCCCATCGCGGCTGCCAACACCGGTGGAGGTGCGGCGAGCGCCGGCGTAGGTCTCGGAATTGGCATGGCAATGGCGCAAAATCTTCAATCGGCAACGACAACTGCGCCCGCTGAAGATCCGCTTCAAAAGATCAATCAGCTTCACGAGCTGTTGGTCAAAAACATCATCACGCAGGCCGAGTTCGATGCCAAAAAAGTCGAGCTCTTGAAACGGATCACTTGACGGATGAAGAAATTTTCCTGTCCTTCTTGCGGCGCTGAAGTTTTAATTCAATCAACGGCTACGATTTTCACCGTCTGTAAATACTGCAAGTCAACTCTTGTCCGTAAGGATACGGATCTTGAGTCGATTGGCAAAATGGCCGATCTTAAAGAAGATGCGTCTCCCCTACAAATCGGAACCTCGGGCAAATACCGAGCAGCGGGACTTGTTGCCAGCGACTTTCTCGTCATCGGTCGCGTTCGCGTCAGTTGGGAAGATGGCTTTTGGAACGAGTGGTTTGTACGCTTTGACGACGGTCTTGGAGGCTGGTTGGCCGAAGCCCAGGGCGATTACATGCTGAGTTTTGAAGTCACCTCGCCGGTCACAGTTCCGAAGCTCACTGACCTTGAGCCCGAAAGTGAAGTGACAATTGGAAAAATCAAATACTTAGTGAGCGATATCAAAACGGTTACCTACACTTTTGCCGAGGGTGAGCTACCGTTCATAGCGCCGCAAGGTTTCAAGGGCCAATCAGTCGACCTCGAGGCCGGCGAAAATGACTTTGCGTCGATCAGCTATAGCCAAGAGGGAAACGATGTCTTCGTCGGTCACTATATAGAGTTTGATGATTTTCATTTTCAAAACCTAAGGGCGATTGATGGCTGGTGATTCCGATTCTAACCCGTCTAACCCGTCTGCCAAGACCATGCCCGCGCCACCGCCCGTCCAGCCAAGCGCGGGTTTGACGAGTTTCTCGTGCCCCTCATGTGGCGCCGCCGTCGTTTTGCACGCGGCCGGCGCGACTCTGACCGCGGCCTGTTCGGCTTGCGGCGCTATTTGCGACAATACCAACGGCACCTACACGCTTGTCTCAAAGTCACTTGCCAAGCAGACCATAAGACCTGCGATCGCTCTCGGCACAAAAGGAAAACTCCGCGGGCAGCTTTACCAAGTGATTGGCTTCATGGTGCGCTCCGAAGAGAATTACCCTGACCAGGCTTGGGCCGAATATCTGCTCTACAATCCGTATTTAGGTTTTGCCTGGCTGTCGGTTTACAATGGACACTGGACGCTTTACAAAACCACGAAAAATCAACCCAAAATGCTGCCCAACCGGCGCAGCTACACCTTTCACGGTGAGACCTACTCCGTATTTCACAACGCCACGGCTGTCGTGCGCTATGTGATCGGAGAATTTTACTGGCAAGTGCGCTCGGGTGAGAAAGTTAAGACTCTCGACGCAATTCACCCTCCACACATCATCTCTCGCGAACTAAGCGATGGCGAAAACGTTTGGTCGTTCGGCGACTACATCCGTATCGATGAAATCAAAGCGGCGTTTAATCCGTCACCGCTGATCGCTCCGCTCGGCGTCGCCCCGAACCAACCCACTGAGACCGGTCGTGTCTCGATGAACTGGCTGATTTTCGCGCTCGCCGTAATCTTGCTTTTTCTAGCGCAGATTTATGGGCCGGCCTTCAAAGAACAAAAGGCGGTCGCTTCGCAGCGATTGATCGTTCCGGCCACGGGTTTGCATGACACCGAGATCGCCGGTTTTTCAAATCCCGAAAATTCGAGCCACGCAGTCATCCGGATCCGGGCTGACGTCAGCCAATCTTACGTCACCGTCAATCTTCGCCTCGTTTCAGATGATCCTGGCAATACGACGGTCCACGAGTTTGAAAAAGATTTTTCTTATTACGAAGGCTACGAAGACGGCGAGCACTGGAGCGAAGGCGACAGTTCGTCAGAGTTTCTCATCAACGCGTTGCCACGCGGTCATTACCGAGTTCTCTTGAGCGCAACACCTGAGCCGGGACACAATGCGCTTCTCACGACGGAGGTCAATCTTGCGCCGCACGTTTGGTCGAATTTCTGGCTTGCAGTGTTTATCCTCCTCATCTATCCGGCTTGGATGGCATTAAAATCAAGGTCGTTTGAACACCGCAGATGGGATGACAGCGAGTTCAATCCATTTGAAAAAGAAGATGATTAATATCGGGAGTCGTGATGGCCGCAAATGATACAGAAAAAAAAGAAGACCTTCCGAAGCCTCCCAGGCCGCAAACTCCGCGAAGCGTTTTGATCTATGCTGTCTTTTGCCTTGTCGTTGCGAGCGCGATGGCGGTGGCCAACCGCCGCGGATGGTTCCCAACTTATGGAATTTTTTCTGGTGAGAATTCAATGCACTCGCACTACCGCCCGATCTATTACGGCGGCTACGGCATTCATGGAAAATAAATTTTAAAGGAGTAGACTCAAAATGGAAATCATCATGAACCCCGGTACCATCCTCAACGCCGTCATTTTCTCGATGATCGGTCTCTGTCTTTTCGGCTTCGGCTTTTGGATCATCGACCGTTTCACGCCCTATCATTTATGGAAAGAGGTGATCGAAGAAAAAAATATCGCCCTGGCGATTATCGTCGGCGCTATCTCGATCGGCCTCTGCAACATTATCGCCGCCGCGATTAACGGCTAACTGCGTCAATGGCTGTTCTTTTTCTCATCTCAGCTTTTGTCGTTTCGACCTGCGGGCTCATCTACGAACTGGTCAGCGGCGCTCTGGCCAGCTACCTGCTCGGCGATTCAGTCACTCAGTTTTCGATCGTGATCGGCGTTTATCTCTTTGCGATGGGGCTTGGCTCATACTTGACGCGTTTTGTCCGCGGCAACCTCGCTCTGACTTTTGTTTCGATCGAAATCGTGGTCGGTGTGGTCGGCGGCTTTTCGTCCGCCGCACTTTTCTTGCTCTTTGCTCACGTCACGCATTTTCGCGTGGCGCTTTACTTCTTTGTCACTCTTTCTGGCGCTTTGGTCGGTGCCGAAATTCCATTACTTCTCAGAATCTTGCAAGACCAGTTTGAATTTAAAGAACTCGTCGCCAAAGTTTTTGCCTTTGACTACGTCGGGGCGCTGATTGCCTCGGTTCTCTTTCCTCTCTTATTTATTCCGCACCTGGGCATGATCCGCACGAGCTTCTTTTTCGGCATGCTTAACGTCACAGTCGCGCTCGTGAGCATTCACGTCCTTGGGAAGAAATCGCGAGGGTTCCTGGTGCTGCGCGGAAGCGCGCTCACCGCACTTATTGCACTGGTGATCGGATTTATTTATTCGGAAAAACTCGAATCATTCGCCGAGGCCTCGGTTTTTCCTGGTCAGGCAGTTTTCGCAAAGACGACGAGCTACCAGCGCATCTTGATCACGCGGCAAGAAAACGACATTCGACTTTTTCTCAATTCGCATCTGCAATTTAGCTCGCGCGACGAGTACCGCTACCACGAAGCCTTGATTCACCCGGGCCTGAGCTCGATTGCTAAACCCGAGCAAGTTTTGGTACTCGGCGGTGGCGACGGTATGGCCGTGCGAGAAATCCTCAAAGAGTCCGCTGTCAAAGCCGTCACCTTGGTGGATCTCGACGGCGAGATGACTAAGATTTTTTCAACTCTTGATTTTCTTCGCAAGCTCAACGGCAGCTCATTTACTGATCCGCGCGTGACCGTGATCAACGACGATGCGTTTTTATGGCTTAAGGTTCATCCCGAAAAAAAATTCGACTTTATCGTTTTGGATTTTCCGGATCCCGCCAATTACTCAATTGGCAAGCTCTACACTCTCACTTTCTTTCGGCTGCTCCGCGAGGCTTTGGCAGACGGTGGACGGGTTGTCATTCAAAGCACCTCTCCCCTTGCCGCGCGTAAGTCTTACTGGTGCGTGGCCCATACGCTAGCGGCGGCCGGTTTTTCAGTCGTAACGCCTTACCATACTTACGTACCTTCGTTTGGCGAGTGGGGATTTGTTATGGGTTCCGAAACGCCATTTCAACCTTCGCGTCTGGTGCCAGGCCTTAAATTTATCAGGCCTGAGTCGATCGCGGCGCTGCTTGAATTTCCGCTCGACATGGCCGAAGTCCCGACTGAGATCAATCGCCTCAACAACCAGGCGCTGGTTCGCTACTACGAAGCCGAGTGGTCAGAATTCATGGTGAATTGAGATGCTATCGCGCCGCCAAGCTTTAAAGCAGATCACCGCGTTTGCTGCGCTCGTAGCTGGTGGTTTGACTCTGGTAAAACGTAAGAAACCAAGCGAGACTGATTTTCCAGTCAGACTTCTCGGCCCAACATTAGCCGCCGGGCACCGCCTACGAAGCGGCGATAAATTTCCCGAGCCAAGTGCTACCCGCAAAGCTCAAGTCGTGATTGTCGGAGGCGGCATTGCAGGACTTTCAGCGGCGTGGCGACTCAAGAAAAAGGGAGCTACCGATTTTCACATTTTGGAGCTAGAGCCCGAGATCGGCGGTAATTCTCGTTCGGGCAGAAACTCCGTCAGTCGCTATCCCTGGGGCGCCCACTACGTGACCTTGCTCAGTGAAGAAGCTAGCATTGCCCGCGAGCTTCTCTCCGAACTCGGCATTATCACCAGCCATCGCGGTGAGGCGACAACTTACAACGAATACGATCTCTGTCATGCTCCTCACGAACGCCTTTACATCGCCAGAAAGTGGCAAGAGGGACTTGTTCCCAAAATCGGCACCTCAGCCGAGGACACCGAACAGACAAATGAATTTTTTAGGCATGTCGAAGAAATGCGCTTCAAAAAAGGTCGTGATCAGAAGCCGGTGTTTGCGATTCCCCTCGAATTCAGCTCGCGCGATCCGGAGCTTTTAAAATTAGATCAGATCACAATCGCCGACTACATGTGGGCTCGCGGCTGGAATTCGCAGGCGTTGCATTGGTATGTTAACTATTGCTGCCGAGATGACTACGGAACTCCTCACACGCAAACTTCGGCTTGGGCAGGACTCCATTATTTTAGCTCTCGCCGTAGTCAAAGCGAAGGCGCAGCGGGAACTTCCGTCATTACCTGGCCTGAAGGCAACGGCCGTATCGTCGACGGACTCGAGAGTTTGATTCAAGATCCCAATCAAGATCCCAATCACGAACGTATTCACCGGGGGCAAATGGCGATTCGCGTACAGAACGTAAAAAGCGGGGTGGAGGTCGACGCGCTCGATACGAAAACTGGTCTTGTGACGCGCTGGCAGGCCCAAGCAGTCATCGTGGCTTCACCACGGTTTATCGCGGCTCGCCTCGGGCCCGAGCTCACTGATCAACAGAGCGTTTTTTTAAAAGATCTCTCTTATTCCCCATGGGTTGTCGCCAACATCACATTAAAATCCTTACCCGTGAACAATCGACCTAACCCGGGCGCTCCGCTTTCGTGGGATAACGTTATTTATCAAAACGACTCGCTCGGCTACGTCGTCGCCAATCACCAGGACACGAAAATTCACTCTGGCGAAACCGTGTGGACATATTACCGTCCCCTCGACGCACTTTCTCCGGCCGAGGCGCGCGAGGAGGCGATCAAGCGCCAGCCATCTGAGTGGCGCGAAATAATTTTAGCCGATCTCGGCGTCGCTCATCCTGATTTGACCGAGCTCATCACCTCGATGGATGTCTGGGTCTGGGGTCACGCGATGATTCGCCCGACGCCGGGTTTTATCTGGGGCGAAACCCGCCGGGCCATGCAGAAGCCGTTGGGTAAAATTCACTTTGCCCACTCAGACATGAGCGGCCTCTCGCTTTTTGAGGAAGCCAATTTCCACGGCGCACGGGCGGCCGACGAGGTCATAAGCCATGGCCTCACCTAATCAGCAGCCCTGGATCAGATCGCGTCAGTTCGACGTTTGTTTTATTCTCGCGCCCGCATTTGCGACAAGTTTTTTTGTGCTTTTTTTCCGTCACTGGCTTCAGCCTTATGCCGAAGTGGGCCCTGTTGCCTGGCTCATGCTCGTTGTCGGGATTGATGTTGCGCACGTCTATTCTTCACTATTTCGAACCTACTTAGATCGCAATCTCAAGGCGAGACCTTTGCTCTGGCAAGTTCCGCTCGTTTGTTGGGTGATAGGAGCACTACTTTATTCGGTCAGACCTGAAATTTTTTGGTCGGGCCTCGCGTATTTTGCGGTTTTTCACTTCGTTCGTCAGCAGTACGGCTTTGTCATGATCTACTCACGCTTTGAAAAGCACACGAGATTGAGCCGCGCTCTCAATCAGTTGGTGATCTATGCCGCTACCGTTTACCCTCTTCTTTACTGGCACTCCCACCTCCCACGGCGCTTTGTTTGGTTTATCGAGGGCGATTTTTTTTTCGCGGTACCGGCCTCGGTCACAAGCACCTTTGGTTGGATTGAAGTTGCTTTGCTCAGCATTTACGCGGCTCGTGAAATCCGGGCGTACTGGTTTCATAAAAGCTTCAACCTCCCTCGCAACTTACTCATTCTGGGCACGCTCGCCTCGTGGACGATCGGCATCGTTTCGCTCAACAACGATCTAGCATTCACCATCACCAACGTAATATCGCACGGCATTCCCTACGTCGCTTTATTGTGGCACTACGGCAATCGCAAAGATCCCACGCCGGGTTTTAAAATTCTCCGGCAAAATTTGTTCTGTGCTCGCTGGGTGCCGATTTTTCTCGGGCTTCTTTTGCTCTTAAGTTATCTCGAAGAAGGACTCTGGGATGGGCTCGTGTGGCGCGATCACCTGCAGCTTTTTCCCCAGTTCGCGGCTCTTCCAATTCTCACCGATTCGAATTTGCTCGTTGTTTTGGTGCCATTTTTGGCTTTGCCGCAAGCCACACATTACTTGTTTGATGCTTTTTTGTGGAGAAGTACGGGTACCGATAATGGCTGGAAAAGCATCTTGTCAGGCGCGGGAGATTTAAAATGACCTTCTCTGTCGGCATTCACCATCTCGTCGAACTCAAAGACTGCGACCCTCGCGCGATCAATGATCTTGAAGGGCTACGTTTGGCGCTTCTCAATGCCGTCGAAGCTTCAGGCGCCACGATCATCACCGATGTTTTTCACCCGTTTTCTCCGCATGGAGTGACCGGAGTCATCGTTATCGCCGAATCCCATGTCTCGATCCACACCTGGCCTGAACTCGGCTATGCCGCACTCGACATTTTCACTTGCAGTCACAAAATGAACTCCCAACTCATTGTGGATCAATTGAAGGCTTTCACATGTTCGAAAACCCTGGAAGTCTCTAGTTACAGACGAGGACCCTAGCCCAAGGTCGAGAATCGATCCAAGTTCTACTCACACCTGAGGGCGCCTTCTATACTTGAGAGAGTCTAAAAAAACCTCGGAGGTCGAATGCGCGCTGGTCGTGCTATTTCTCATTCATCGCTCGTGTGCAGGAACAAAACAACAATCACGGCGCGAAGTTTCGCCTCGTGAGTCTCGACCAAGCCATTGCTGAACACAACGTCCAGTTTCCACAAAATCATCAAGAGGGTCGCCAATGAAATCATTTAGTGTCGTCGCTTTAACGTTCGCGGTCACCATCTCAACGGCTTTTGCAAAAGAACACTTTAAAGTCCACACGCACCAAGACGTGATCAAACGGTACACCTATTGGAAAGTTGCGAGCGTGGTCGATTACTTCTCATTCCTTCAAGAGGCAGACGACGCAGCGAGGGAGAAAAAAATTCTCGCTTGCGATCCGAGCCTTGAGCAAGCGCGAGATATATTCGGCGGCGAACTTCACTCCCTCGCCGACGGCGCAAGGAGGCCTGAACTCGACCGCTATCTTAAAAATCCGGTGAGCTACGTTGGTCGCATCAAGACATGCGTTGCCGACTGCAGTTGCAATGCCATCGCGATGGTCCTAGCCGACGCTGATCTCACGCTGAATGATAAGGCAGAACACAACCGAAATAAAACAGATTTGGATGCGAGTATCAAAGCGCAGCCCAAGGATCAAGACCTCGTCTGCGCGAAAAAAATGACTTGGTACTGCGGCAGCGGCCTGCAGACTTATCTTTATAAAAGCAAATAGGGAGCCTTGATGAAACAATCCACGCCCATACCGGCTCACGTTGTACCTCTGAACTTCTCCCTAGCTTTTATTATGGTCGTTGCAACAATTCTTGCAACGCCTAGGGCAGCCCGATCGCAAACTGATGATGAGCCGAAGCCTCATAAAAAGGGTCTGATCGACCAGGTCAGCGGCCAAGGCTTCGGCATGGCTGGCTGCGGTGTCGGATCTATTTTATTTGGCGAGACGCCTGGCCTCGCCCAAGTTGCTGCCTCACTCACCAATCAAATTTACTTCAACAACACCTTTGCTGGAACTTCGGGAACTTCCAACTGCGAAGACGCCGACCCTATCGACGCGAGAACAGCGCAAGTATTCATCGACTCAAACCGCGTCGCGATCGAAAACGATATCGCCAAAGGTAGCGGCGAGACTCTGCAGGCTTTTTTTGAACTCGCCGGTTGCAGCCCACGTGGTGAATCTACCTTAAGCCTTCATCGCCATTACCAAGAGATATTTGTTCCGGGTGCAAAAAGCATCGACGTAGTAAAATCGATTCGTCAATTCACAACCTGCTCGCGCCTAGGATGAATTTTGATGACCTGTAAGAAAGGACTTAGAAAATGACAAAGCGCTTTGCCTACCTCACTTTTACGGCCATCACGCTCTTAGCTCACTGCTGCTGGGGCGCAAGCAGACCATACGGCTCGGGAGGCTGCGGCCTCGGAAGTTTAGTGATGGGTAAGGATGGCAACCAAGTTCTTGCGATGACTCTAAATGCGACGGGTACTCAGACTTTTGCCATAAGCTCGGGAACCAGCAATTGCATCGACGGCGGGCTCATCAAAAAGAAAAAACAAGTTCGCGCCTTCATAGAGATCAACAACCAAAAGCTTGCGAGCGAGATTTCAAAAGGCCGCGGCGAGACTGTCAGTAGTCTGTCAAGGCTTCTTGATTGCCAAGATGACCAGGCCTTTGCATTGGGTTTACACCGCCACTACTCAACTATTTTCCCGACAGAAAATACGCCTGCCGCCGAGGTTGAGCACGCCATTCGAAGCGTGATCAAAATTGACCTCGCGCAAATCTGTCTCGGATAACCTGTGCTTCGGACCCTAGGGATCATTATGATCCTGACCAGCTCGGTCAGCGCGGCCGGCCAGGTGGCCGAGCTTTCCAAGTCCTCGGCCTGGCAAAAGCTGAATCATTTTCACCGCGTTGATCCAGTGACGGAGCTGAAACGGAACCTCGAACTCTTTCGAAACTCGCAAGCTGATAGGGCTCAGATTAACGACGATAGCCAACTTGAACAAAAGCCCGAATGCCAAATGCCGGCGAGATTTATCTTTTTCAAAAAAAACCTGCCGGAAGCCTCGAGCTGGCTGATGCCCCGTTGCCCGAAGTGGCAGCACTTCTCGCAAGGATTAGCGGCCAAGTCGGTCACCCTGGTTTTTTCAAGTTATTATCTAGGAAATCCGACTTCGGCATTCGGTCACACTTTTTTGCGGCTTAATCGCGACGATGTCGGGCACGAACATCAGAGCCTGCTCGATTCAGGTGTTGGTTTTGCGCTGAGTGCAACAAAACAAAATTCTATTTCGTACCTATTGGGAGGAATGCTGGGCTGGAACCTCGGCGAGTTCTCGGTCGTCCCCTATTACTTGAAAGTTTTAGAGTACAACAATTTTGAGTCACGCGACCTCTGGGAGTATGATCTCAATCTAACGCCAGAGGAGATCGAACTCTTAGTCGCTCATCTTTGGGAGCTCGGCCACGCGCAAATTCATTATTCCTACCTCAACCACAACTGCAGCTCGTTAGTTCTGGCCGCTCTCGAGGCCGCAGCCCCGAGACTGAATCTCCTAGGCCGCCTACCGTTCTGGGTTTTGCCCGCCGAGTCCGTCAAGGTGCTCTACCAAGAACCGGGCCTAGTCGGGGGATTTCATTACCGAGCGTCAAAGCGTTCGCAATCTGAGTTCGCTCTCGGAGGCCTCTCACCTGGCGACCGCAAAGAAGTGACAGAGATTTTAGAAACCAACGCGGCACCGATTGTCCATGGCGATGATCCTGCGCGCGAGCTCGACACGGTGATCGATTTCATCGATTATCGATATTTTAAAGAGCTTCTTAAAGGCGATGTCGACGTTCAAAGGCGAAAGCAAGCTGCGTTGGTAGCTCGCAGTCAACTTCCTGCAGAAGCTGGCTTTGATCAGCAAGCTTCGATTCCCGCACAGGAAATTCCGCAGACCTCCCACGCACCGTCTCGACTCCAGGTTGGCCAACTCATTTCACGTCTCGGTGAACGCTCACTTCTTATCGGACAGCGCTTTGCGCTGCATGACCAACTCGATCCGCAACAGGGGTATCCCGAAAGTTCAGAAATCGGCTTTTTTGACTTCGGCATTCGAGTTCTAAAACAGCCTAGCGTGATCGAGGATAATCAGGGCACAATCCGGGTCGACCATCTCTACGCTTTAAATCTCAAATCATACCCTGATCTCACACGGTTGATACCGACTTCATCATGGAATTTTCGTCTCGGCGCCGAACGAACGTGGGACGAATCTTGCCTCAACTGCGTCGCCGGCGTAATCGGCGCGGCTTCTGGCGCAAGCTTTAGCGTTCATAAAAAATTGATCGCCACGATTCTCCTTACCGGTGACCTCTCCACTTCCACAGAGTTTTCCAGCTCACCAGTGAAAAGTCGCCTCGGTCCAGAATTCAACCTACGAGCTATAATCACTCCCCGCCTCGTCTTCAACATAAACTCAACGTATTTACATCTTTTCTTTGCCGGGCCACCCGACACCTACCGAGTGACTGAAGAGATTCGCTGGACTTTAGCGGAGCCGCTCGCCGCCGGCCTGAAGTTTCAGCAATTACCTCGCGGCGACGTCGAGTCGTCGGCAAGTTTATATTATTACTACTGACCTTGACCTTGACGATTAAGCTAGCTTGACTTTGAATTGCGCGGCGCTTCTGCAAAGGGTACCAGGTACCTTTTCAACGGACGATTTGTTTAAGTGCGTTGAAAAAATACGAGTCGATCTTTTTAAGGATTGTTCCTTCCATATCGAGCACGGCTTGACTTGGATTCATCGCCGGCGAGCCCTGTGTTTTGAGAACCCGCTGGCAGAACTCGTTGGCAACCGCCACAATCTTCGTCATTGGATGGATTTGCATCCGGCTCATCCGATTCGGAAAGCCTTCACCGTCGCAACTCTCATGATGCTCGCGCACGATCCGGATCACGACCTCCGGCATCGAATTCGATTGACTTAGGACCTCGGCGCCACGGGTGGCATGTGTATCGTAAAACGCCCGAACGCTTTGCGGCCAATTCTCTCTTGGCGTATTCAAAATACCCGGATGAATATCGCGTAAGCCGATATCATGAAGTAAAGCCGCGGCGGTGAGATTGAGTAAATCCGTTGGATTTTCCCAACCCAAAGCTTTGGCAATCATGACGGAGTAAACGCTGACACCGACACCGTGACTAAAGAGGTTATCGACGTGCTGGCTTAGCATGTGCAAGAGTTCGTTCATTTCGGCTGATTCGGCCAAAAGGTTAACAGTCGACTGCACGTACGCCATCGAGCTCTCAAACAATGCGGTATCGAGTCCGTCTTTGGATAGTTGGTCGATAAAAACTTCGGACGTGTGACGAAGGATATCGATACGCCGTTCGTTACGCACCGGATCGCTAACGACCGGCTTTGAGCGCCCCTTGAAATTTGTACCAAGGAAATGACGGAAATCTGCTCCGCGCAAAAATAAAAACTCAACGCCTTTGCCGCGAATTTCTTCCACTCGTTTATTAGTCAAATCAATCCCGCGGTGAGCGATCTTGACGAATTTCTTGACTGATAGCTGCAAAAATATGGGGTAGTTAGCAAACTTCGGTTGCGAGAACTCGCTGATCAGGATTTTCGCGTAATCATCGTCGAGTTCGGGTTCTGCTTGGCCCACGGAGATTTTCTGCCCAGCCGACTTCGGGGAGGTCGATCTGCCAGAGGACATCTTCAAGCAGGCAGCGACTGCCTTGATGATACTTTCGCTTTCGATCGGCTTCATCACAAAAGCATCGGCAAGCCGTGACTCTGAATCCTGGCCGGCGACCTGACTTTGCAGAACTTCGGCCATATCTGTCATAAGGACGAGCGGCAGACTCGAATTTTCGCGGATGTATTTTGAAATCTCCAGACCGTCGACGTGCTCGCCGCCGACGTCGCAGACGACGATATCAAAAACCTGTTTTCGTATAAAAGTCATCGCTGTCTTAGAATCATGCGCCAGAACCACTTCATGGCCAAAGGCGGTGAACGTTTTTTGCAATTTTGTAGACGCACTCTCATCTTCGTCAATCAGTAGAATTCGACTCACCTGAGCTCCGTTACGAGCGCCCGCTGTTCCGGTCGGCCCATTGCAAATAAAAATGGATCCTTGGCCTGGAGGTCTGTAAAATCTTGCTTGGACTTCAGTCCCCGCCAGTCGTTTTCAATCAAGATTTGGCCGATCGCTCCACCGAGGGTACTGCCAGGCCCAAGAAGTACCAGGTGGTCAGGTGCAAATTCTTTCAAAGCGACAGATACGTCCGCGGTAAAATTGTATTTCTCGACTACTTGATCAACCAATGTGTAGCGATACAGGTTTTCGACATCTGTCGTGTACGGACTCCAAATGCAACCTCTTCCGTCAATCAAAGGAATTTCGGGACGAGCAAAAAGCTCGGGCTTTAAGAGTTCAAGCGCCCTGTTACTTGTCGATTTTAGCAATGGCGTATGGAAAGCTGCATGGTTGATCAGCTGAAAAGGATAATTCTCTTCGACCGGCAAAGCCTTGAGTAAAAGCGGAATTGCCGCTTTCGTCGCCCCGATCACCGCGTATCCGCCCAGATCAATTGAAACGTAACACTCACACCCGGCTTGGCGAGACACTTTCGCGATTGCATCTCGCACCAGCTCAATTCTCTTGGGAGACTTCACCCATTTCTCATCGACTACCGGATAAATCACTTGGCCGCCGATGACGTCTTCTTTCATCATCGAGCCCATGGTATTTACGACTTCAAACCCCCCGGCCCAATCAAGACTTCCGCCAAACGCGGCGGCCAAGTACCAGCCCATAGAATTACCAGTGACCGCGACGATTTCAAATCGCGCGCGATCAATGGCCATGAAGTCGGCGTAAGATGAGGCATATATCAACGCCGAAGCGTGTTCACCTTTGGTATGCAAATTAGGTTTAAAAATATCAGCCGAGTCGAGCTCGGTGATTGTTGGCACATTGAGTTTACGACGACGTTCATCGATATCAGCAATGAAGTCTTGAACCCCGCCACCATAATTACGGAGATAGCCCAACGTCTCCTTGGTGTAGGTTCCGCGCCCGGGGCAAATGACTACGACTCTTTTTTTCACCGCGTTCACCTTAAATTCTGTTGAGCAGCTTCAACGCACTCACGACAATTTCATCGCGACTCGGAAGACCTGCGGCCGCTGCGCGACCAAGAGGAATAAAGCAATCATCCGCTGCGACAACCTTGACGCGCGGACGGTTTTCTAGCTCTTCGGCAATCAGACCGCACATCCACTCGCTCCACGAACCTGTCTTGCGGCATTCGTCAACGATCAGGAGATTCGGGCATTGAGCAATTTCTTTGGCGAGCGCCTGACGATCGATCGGCGCCATCCACCGCATGTCGATAATTTTTGATTTTATCCCGTGCTCGCTTTCGAGAATTTGTGCCGCTTGCCGCGAGTAATAGGTGCCGTTTCCGTAGGTGATGATCGTGAAGTCACGGCTTTCGCCGTAGACCCCGAATTCACCCAGCGCAATTTTCTGATCGGGCGGCGGATAGTGAAACGTCCAGGCTTTGTCGTTTTCTTTACCCAGGTCGCGAGTCATGTACAGCGCGATCGGCTCAACAAAGACCACCACCCGCCCCCGCTCCCAAGCTTCTTCGGTGCAGGTTCTGAGCATCTTCACGGCGTCTTCGCCATTTGACGGGACCGCGATGATGACACCGGGAATATCGCGAAATACCGCAAGCGAATTGTCGTTGTGAAAATGACCGCCGAAACCTTTTTGATAAGGAAGGCCTGCGACCCGAATCACCATGCCATTGGTGAACTGGCCCTTAGAGAAAAACGCTAGGGTTGCCGCCTCACCGCGAATTTGATCCTCGGCATTGTGAACGTAGGCTACGAATTGGATTTCGGGGATCGGCAAAAAACCATTATGGGCCATGCCGATCGCCGTTCCGAGAATCGTTTGCTCGTCGAGTAGCGAATTGAAAACACGGCGGGGGCCAAAGCGCTTGTGCAGACCGTCGGTCACGTTGTACACGCCACCTTTTTGGGCGACGTCTTCGCCGAACACTACGGCACCAGGATATCTGGCTAGAGTTTCAAAGAGCGCAAAGTTGATGAGCTTTGCTAAATGCAGTGGGCTTTTAAGTTTCGCTGCGTCCGAGCCGAAAATCTCCGGCCAGTTTTCTTCTTGCGGAACCGGCGGGGATTTTTTCGGAAAATGGCAGGCGATCAGGCTTTCGCGCACTTCTTCTCGCTTGAGATACTTCGGCCGGGTTTTGGAATATTCGCCGATCGCGGCGATTTGGGTCTCGAGCGCTTGGTACATGTCGACGATCTCACCAGGACGCAAAAGGCCATTCTCGACGGCAATTCGCGCCGAATGAAGAAGTGGATCGTTAAATTCCGTCGCTTCGATGCGAGCCAAGGGGTGATAAGACATCTCCATGTCTGAACCCGCATGACCGAGCAGGCGCACGGTCTTCATGTGCAGAAAAACAGGCTTTTTGAAAGTTCGCGCAAATCGCTCGGCCTCGCGCGCGGCTCGCGTCACGTCGCACAGGTTGAGCCCATCACAGCGGATGTAGTGAAGACCAGAACGTTCGCCATACTGAGTTTCAAGCCACTGATGCGGCGTCGAAACCGATATGCCGATGCCATTGTCTTCACAGATCAACACCAGAGGGAGCGGCACGTTCTGGTGCGAAATCCACAACGCCGAATTGACCGCGCCAACTGCGGTCGAGTGATTGATCGAAGCGTCGCCAAAAGAACAAAAAACCACGGCGTCGGCTGGCATCACCGCTGATTCGAGTTTGAGGTCTCGCGCCCGCCCAATTGACATCGCGGCTCCGACGGCCTTTGGCAAGTGCGATGCGATGGTGCTGGTTTGCGGCGGCACCATGAGTGGGTAACTTCCAAAAACTTTATGCCTGCCGCCGGCGATCGGGTCGTCGCTTGAAGCCACAAACGACAACATGGTGTCGTAAAGTGGTGTCGAGCCGGGAATTTGTTTTGCCCTCTGAATCATGAACGCGCAGCTGCGGTAGTGAACAAAAGCCATGTCGGTGACGCGAAAAGCTTTTCCCCAGACTGCGTTGGCTTCATGGCCGGCACTGCCGATGGTGTAAAAGCATTCGTTTTGATTCTTTAAGATTCGTGCCCGCAAATCCATCTGCCGACTCATCATCTGAGTCTCAAATAAGTCCAAGAATTCTGGCCCGGTGAGCCCGCTTTCGCTCAAGCCCGTGTGACTGCGCGGCTCCGGAAAGTGCTCTTTACCAACGAATTCAACGAAATTTTTGTCTACGACCTCGGCTCGATTGTACATAGAATGAAATGCTACATTCCTGCAAAACTGAATAGCAAGCAGGCTTGAAGCTCCGGTGCAGTCCGTCGTTGCAGCCCGTCGTTACAGCCGGTGGGTGCAGTCCGTCGTTGCAGCTCGGGATTTGCGATTTGGTGTGACCGCAGCCAGGTCTGGGTATCGGTTTGAACCGACAGAAACCAATGAGCGGGACGCGCGGCCAGACGACGGGCCGCAACGGAATGTCCCCAGCCCCTTGCCCCCGTTGCGAAACTGCGCGAAACTTCACGCTTAGCCAACGTTAAGGAGACTTCAGATGAAAGCGTACGAATCACTCAATTACTTGCAAGAAGATGGCTTACTGACGAGCGACGAGATCATGATTCGCGATTCCGTTCGCGATCTCGTCGATAAAGAAGTCATGCCGACTCTGCAGGCCGCTAATCGCGACGAGAAGTTCCCTGCGCACTTGATTCCCCGCTTTGCGGAGATGGGTTTGCTCGGCTCGACCATTCAGGGGTACGGCTGCGCGGGCCTCGGGCATGTCGCGTACGGCTTGACGATGATGGAACTTGAGCGCGGCGACTCGGGCATACGCTCCTTTTGCTCCGTGCAGGGCGCGCTGGTCATGTATCCGATTTACACTTACGGCTCGGAAGCGCAAAAAGACAAATACCTCTCCAAACTCGCCAAAGCGCAATTGATTGGTTGCTTTGGCCTCACCGAGCCCGACGCAGGATCAAACCCTGGCTCAATGCGTACCGCTGCCGTTAAAGTTCCCGGCGGCTACAAGCTGAACGGCAATAAAATGTGGATCACCAACGGCTGCATTTCTGACATCGCCGTCGTCTGGGCTAAACTTGACGGAGAAGTCCGAGGTTTCATCATCGAAAAGGGCACTAAGGGCTTTTCGACCAGCACAATGAAGGGCAAATTCTCGCTCCGGGTCAGCGTCACTTCGGAGCTCCATATGCAAGACTGCGTTGTTCCTGAGGAGAATCTGCTTCCTAAGGGCGTTGGCCTCAAAGCGCCGCTGAGCTGTCTCACGCAAGCTCGCTACGGCATTGCCTGGGGCGTCTTGGGCGCCGCTAACCAGTGCTTCGACGTCGCCCTCAACTACGCAAAAGAACGGACGATCTTCGACGGAAAAGCACTTTCACACTACCAGCTGGCCCAGGCAAAACTCGTGAAAATGGCGCAAGAAATCACCAAGGGCAAACTGCTCGTCATTCAGGCAGGAAGACTCAAGGAAGCCGGTAAACTCGAGCCCCATCACGTTTCACTTATTAAGATGAACAATTGCCGCGCGGCTCTCGATATTGCTCGCGATGCCCGCGACCTCCTCGGCGCCAATGGCATCATCGACGAGTATCCAGTGATTCGCCACATGATGAACCTCGAAACCGTGAACACTTACGAAGGTACCGAAGACGTTCACAGGCTTGTGATTGGCCAAGCTCTTACAGGGCAGGCGGCTTTCCGTTAAGTGTCCCTTTGAGCTCGCTCCAATAGAGCGGGCTCTGTGCGATGTTACCGTGCTCAAATCCCGGCAAAAGAATCAGCTTAAGGCGAGGAATCTCGGCCTTCAAATCAATCGAGTTTTGCACTGGCACGGTTGCATCCCGATCACCGTGAAAGATCAACACCGGTGCTTTAACTTGGGCGAGCCATAAGTTTTGTTGAAGCTTGTATTTCAAAATAAAATTAAGCAGAAACTCTGGCAAAAATGGGAGCGTTCGTCGCGCCATACGCCCCATGCTGTAGTAAGGCGACTCCAAAACTAAGAGGTCGCAGCCCTGAGCCGATGCCAAGTAGCTCGCTAAACCGGTGCCGATCGAACGACCGTAAATGACAAATTGCAGCCCCCTTGCCTTGGCTTCGGCAGAGGCCTTTTGCCCAAACATATCGGCCAGGCTTAGAAGCTGCAGCTGTGAAGAAATGGCCCCGGTAGACTTGCCGTAGCCAGGGAAATCCATGATCCAAACAACGGAATTTGTATTTTGCGCGAGTTCCTCGGCGACCTCGCCCCAGGATGATAGATTTCCGGCATTGCCGTGAAAATACAAAATTAACGAATGGGGCTTATCGGGCTCGAAAATCAGACTATGGATTTTCTCGTCTCCGCCACTCACCGTCAGGTCGAGAGTTCTCTCGCTATAGGCCGTCTTGAATTGGAAATGGAAGGCATCGGGCAGAGCATCAGCGACGAAAATAAGCTTTTCCTGAAGCACAAAGAGCACCAGGAGAAAAATGGCCAGTAAAGTAGCAGCGAGGACGAGGTACGAAAGAATCACGGTTTTTACATTTCCCACTTGTTCATTTTTAACCTTTTGGCGTTGCTAAGTGAAGATCATTCGCGTTCGTCTCAATGACTCAAAAGATTTTCTTTTGGGTCTAGTGAGATTGGTGCTAACATATTTATTGGGCCAAGAATTAGGCTGAAAAAATTGTTTAGCCCGCAGCAACCTGAGACCCTAACCAGGTGGGAGCCGAATAACGATGGCAAAAATGGAACGGTACTTCGACCAAGAATTCGGAACCCTTCGCGAAAAGGTTCTCGAAATGGGTGCGGCGGTCGAGCGATCTATTGAACTTGCCGTCGGTGGACTGATTGCGCGCGACTTGAATCTGTTTGATCAGGTCATGGAAAACGAACACAAGATC
>JAYTRM010000226.1:0-17918 GCA_043746165.1 Bdellovibrionales bacterium
TAATGACATTTGAACAGGATCAGTTGACCTTCGCAATACAAGACAGGCGCTACGGGACGTCGATCAGACTGTTGACTGAATGGCCGTTAATCGACCGAACGTGGAGGAGGTATCGACCAGATTTCATCGCCCCAACATCGACCAGCTGATCGAAGTGATACTGGCCAACCACGCACGCTACCGATTTATCAAGGTACGCAATCGGTTGAATCACCAGGACGTCAGGCTGGATGTGAACCCTAAGCTCCTTAATTTTCATGCAGCTCACGGGAAACGATCCGTTCAGCAAGACTTGATTGAAAAGGCCTTCTTTTTTGAAATAAGCCTGCGAAATAGGCGCGTAAAGATAGTCGTCAGGGTCTGAAGTTCGAGCTCGGCCAACGTGAATTTTGCCAAGCGCCTTGCCGCTGTTCTGTGTGATGTTGTAATCGCCCGCTTTTAGAACACCCAGGTCGATAACCGCATTGAACGACAAGACCACCTGCAGGCAGAGTCCATTGTATTTATAGGCGGCGGGACCTATATCGATGGTCCTAGTCTCTTCGTTGACCTGGACCGTAGGATTGGTCCGCCGGTAACAGGCGTTTTCGAACATTCCTTCGCCAACGATTTCAACGTTGTTATTTGCCTCGTAGCCATCGGGAATGTAGAGCTTCGTGAAGTCGACCGAAACCTTTTTCGGGGCGATCGGCTCATCAGCCTGGACCTGATTGAAAAGGCCCGCTGTGCAAAGCATTAATGTTGGAATAATTTTGATAGCTTTCATTTTGGACTCCCTGTCACAGATTTTGACGTCTTTTTGTGCTCGATCACTGCGAACGGAGCAAGCTAAGTGCCAGGGTCTAGATCAACCTCGCTCATACTGGCCAAAGGGTCGGGACGTGTTGTTGCGTCTGAATTGTTTCTTGAAACAATCGTGGGTCAATTTGACCCGTGAAAAAGCGTTGCATGCAAAAGAAGAGAATCGGAATATTGCTGTATAGGAGAAATCGATGTTTTTAAGCAAGCCGTTGAAAGTCACCTCGATAGTGAAGCTTGCGCTGACCACCAGCGTGTTCTGCGCAGCGCCTCAATTCGCAAGAGCCGAAGCTGAGAAAAACAAGACGGCCAATTCGGTGGTGTCATCGACGCCGGCTCCTGCAACAGCTGAAATCATGAACCGCTTTTTAGGTCACATGGTGGCGTTAAAAAAATACTTTGTTTCTGAAGAAAAGTTTAACGATCCGGCCAATCAACACGACATCGAAACTCATCTGCAAGAGTTTGCAAAATTGGCCAAAGAAGCGACTCACGATCCAGAGTTACGAAAAGAAAACTTCAAGTTTTCGAGACAAATTTTGGAAAGGCACATTGCCGAGACCGAACGTGTCTTCCACCATGGAAATAAATCCTACGCGCGCTGGATGCTCACCTCGACCTCGGCTATTTGCATGAGCTGCCACACCCAAATTCCAACGGCAAGTCGGTCATTTTCGGATTTTGGTAGCCTTCACGATTTTCCTTCTGAATTTGACCAGGCCGATTTTTTATTTGCGACCAACGCTTTTGATCGTGCGGCAGATCTCTACGAAAAGATAATCAAAAATTATCCCGATGGTGACGGAAAATCGGCGCACGTCGAAACAGCCATGGCACGCGAAGTGAGCTACTACGCCCGAATTAAGCGCGATCCCTCCCAAGCTATTAGTAAACTAGAATCTTTTACTAAAAATAAAAAACTTCCCGACTCCCTGCAGGGCAACATGAAATCCTGGCTCGAGGAATTTAAAATTTGGCAAGCTCATCCTGATCTTGATCCGGCGACGGCTTCGGATAAACAGATCGTGGATTTCGCACAAAAAACTATCTCGAGCGATACAGTGGCGCTGAGCTCGGTGAACGTTTCGAATCCTCACCTCGTCACCTACCTTCGGGTCTCTGGCCTGCTTTACCAATATCTCCAAAGTCATCCTAACACTCCGGCGACTCCAAGAATTCTCTATTGGCTTTCGATTTGTGATCGCTCGCTCAACAACACGGTCTTTTTTTCCTTTGCTGATCTTTACTTACGCGAATGCATGATCCGCTTTTCACAAGATCCCATCGCGCAAAAGTGCTACAAAGAATATGAAGATGAAACGATCTTCTCCTACACGGGCTCGAGCGGCACTCACGTGCCGCCCGATGTTCAAGAAGATCTAGATAGCTTAAAGAAGATGGTGAGCAACGCGAAGATTGCCCCCGTCGAGCATTGATCTAGGGCAGTCGAAGTGTCAAATCAGCCCAACGGAGAGGTTACTCGAGATGCCCGAAAAACAGTTAGCGCCACTCAACCAAAATCCATTTTTGAAGCAGATGGGCATCAAAATCACGCGTTGGGAAGACAGCATTGCCGAGTTTGAAATGCCCATTCAGCCTTGGCATATGAACCGCTCAGGAGCTCTGCAAGGTGGCGTTGTCGCGACACTGATTGATGCGGCATGCGGGTACGCGGGGTTTTACTCTCCACCGGGAAGTCCAGAAGTCCACGGCGTCACCATCACCTTGAATGTCAATTTTGTGTCAGGAACGAGCTCGGGCGTGCTTCTTGCCAAAGCAAAAAAGATCGGTGGTGGACGAAAAATATTTTTTGCCGAAGCGACTGTGACTACGGCCGATGGAGTTCTTATCGCTTCCGGGCAGGCCTCATTCAAGTACCGTAAACCCAACGAAGCGCATTCGTAATCACCGAGCACCCGAAAAGAAGTTAATTGCGTTTTTCACCGACTTTTTGTTCGTCACTGCCGACGACAAAAACTGCCTTTGTCCGCTCACGGCGCACGAATAAACAAACACTTTGACAGTGGGGAGCCCGCACTTTGCCCACAGGCTTGGAAGTTTTTGAAGGTGCGACAGCCTGTTGGATTCATAGGGGCCGCGAAGCGTCCAGGCGCTGAATTGCATTGCCGAATTCCACAAATCTTGCTCAACTTAACGCAATATATGGCAAATGGATTTTTTCCTTACAAAAAAGCATTGCAGGTTTTTGGCAAAAGTCCCGAGCAATTGCTCAATTTGGGAATAAGCGAAACGAGTTTACCCCGTTTTGCACGTAGCTCAACTGACAATCGCGAACTTAAGTCGTGGTCTCTGCACGAAATGCCCGAGATCGGCGCTCAAATCGGCTTCATGAAAAAGCCGAGGAAGCCGCTGGCAATTTCGATCTTTGTAACCAAGGGTGGAGTACTCAAATCTTCACTGACCTTGAACTTGGCGCGCATGGCAGCCTTGCACGGCATCCGCACCTGCGTGGTCGGACTCGACATGCAAGGCGATATCAGCGCAGCGCTTTCGGAAGACCCCATTCCCGATGATGACTCTTCATTTGACGAGGCACTCGAGCAAATGAATCGGCTGCGTGGACTCGCTGATGTTTTCGCCCAAGATTGCCGGCTAGATGAAGTGATTCGCTCGACCGATATAGCGACTCTGTTTTATATTCCTGAGACGCCAGAATTGGTCGCGCTCGATCAGAGCCTGATCAACCGTAACCGTCGCGAATATTGGCTGAAGGATCAAGTCATTGATCCTCTGAAAGCACAGTTCGACTTGGTGCTGATGGATTGTTCACCCAACTGGAACCGCCTGATCACCAACGCACTCGTCGCAAGCGATGGATTGATCTCTCCGCTTGAATGCAAGATCAATAATTTCCGAAATTTCAAAACGTTTCGTGTCCTGCTCGATGAGTTCAAAAGGGATATGAAAGTCAATTTAAGGCAGCTTTTTGTTCCGACTCGGTTGAGTTCGAATCGCAAGCTCAGCCGCGAAATCTGCGAGTGGTACCAACACAATCTCGACGAATGCACCGCCGGCGCAATTCGCGAGAGTGTGCCGGGAGAAGAGTCGGTGGCCGTCCGTACTTCTGTCATCGAGTACGCGCCTGCTTCTCCGGCTGCCGACGAGATGCGTGCGCTCATCGAAGAAATTTGGACTGCGCTTTCGAGCGATCACGTGAAAGCCCCGTTGAAAAAGCGCGCTCCCACACCTTCGAGGCCTGAGACGGAGGCGCCATGTCTCTAGGGCTAAACGATCTCAAGCCCCGTCGAAAGAGTTCGACCTCGACAGCTAAAGCGTCGCTTAAAAGCAATGTGGCAAAGCCGTGGAGCGAAACGAGTGCGCTTCAGACTCAAGCACGTAATCGGCGCCAGTTTCTGGATCTCAGCGCGGTGATGAATGAAGAGTGGCTTCTCATCAGTCATCGCGCTTTGCCGTGGATCGAAGTCGAAAAGGTTCCCGTACTACTATGCCTTCATAATAAGTTGCGACAGTTTGAGGCCGACACTTATGCGGAATGGCGCGCGACGGTTCAGGTTTTCAGTGGGTTTTTTGGATTTGAGCCGGCCAGCTAGCTGATTCTTCGAGGAGTCAGATTTATTTCGAATGGTTCAATCGAGCACATATCATTCATGCGCCACTACATGACTTCGTTTTTGACTGAGGCCATCAACTGAGGCCATCAACTAAGGTCACCAACTGACCACTTACTTTTGTTTCGATTTTCTCTTGTGGGGTTTTCCGGCGGGCGCCACGGCATCGCGGCCTTCAATTTTCGTCTCAGCCATGAGAGCTGAAAGCAACTCAGGAGCTACCGGACGAATGGCGCCGCTTGCGCCGCCATTGTTAGTCACAGTTTTGCCAGCTGGAACTTCAACGATTCCCGATTTGGAATGCACTGTGACGGCTCCCGATAACGTGAAAACTTTTGCGCTTCCACCTGCGATCTCGACGAAAAAATCACTGTCCTTGGCAGAAGCGATAAAATCTTTGGCCTTGATTTCATAGGGAGCAAGAAATTCAATCGCGGATTTTTTCAAATTGGCGCGCAGTGTGCCCCGCTGGAGGTTGACTATGCCTGGCTTTTTTTCCTGGGCTTCATAGATTTGTTCGACTCTCAGGCGCGAATTTGCGGCCATGCGCACCTCGGATTTGCCTTCGGTCAACAGGGCGATCGCGCCCGTGCCGGTAACGATCGAATCGCCCTCTGCAATTTGGTCGCCGACATTGGCGGCATGAATCACTGGAGCCGAAGCATCGGCCGCGTGGGATTCGATTTTCACATCACCGGTGGCAACTCCAACGGTCCAAGCTCGCGCTGTCACTGAGAGCGACAATGTGATGACAGCATAAGCACTGACACGACTAAACGACTTTAGAGACTGAAATGATTTCACCTGAAATCCTCCGCTACTTAGTCGTGCCCCATTCAGCAGCAACCTGCAATCTTTTACTTGCCGCCCAAAAGTCTCCCGAGGCGAGTGGCTGCGGTCGTGACCGGCTTGTTCAAGGTGATTTTACGGCCCTCAGCTTGGCCCGCTGAATAAGCTGAAGTGTGGATGGAACTGCGGGTCTCGCGACTTGACTGCAGACGAGGAAAAACGGTGCCGACGTAATCTTCGATGGCTCGATCACGCTTGAAGGTCACCAGCGCGCGCGAAATCACGCCCGTGTCGCCCGGTTGCGTTGCGATGGGCTGGCACTCTTGCAAATCGAGCTTCTGCGAAAAGCCTGAAAGAATACCGAGTCGATATGATTTTTTCATGACACGTGAGAAACGCTGCCCCGCACTCAGTTCAGCGGTCTCGACGAGTCTCTCGGATTGCGACATCAGAAAATGGTAGACATATTCGGCCATCAGTGCGTTTTGGGGAGTACCGATGATTTCAAAACTCGCAACACGACTTGCGACGCGGACGTCGTAAGACTGGGTCATGATAACTTTCACAAAGAAATGTCCGACCAGGAGTCCAAGAATCCTCTTTTCGTGAACTTCACGCCGCTTACCGCGGTGGCGAACCGAAATGTGCACGAATTCGCTTTTCCTATTTTCATCGGCTTGTTCGAGATTGTACTTCGCGTAGATCTCGCGGACACGATTCATTGCGAGGAGAGCCTCGTGTTCGTTTCCCGAAGTTGCAAGCGCAAGAAGCTTACGAACTTTTTCTAGCATTTTTTCTGTGACTTCATCGGCACGAGCGTGGCGCCAATCGAGGTTGTTCTGTTGGAGATCTGCGCTGGCTCGAGAAAATTCAAGCGGCACACCGAGGCGTCGGCATGCCTTTTGAAACTCGTCGCCGTGAATGCGCGGATCACTGGGATGGGCTCGTCGATCTACAGTGCGGTCATACAATGGATGTTCATCGACATATTGATGGGCCATTTCGTGGCGCAGAATTCCGATCACGGTGAACCACGGAAACTCGAGCAGCAGCCGCCGCGAAAGTCGAATGGTGCGCGTCGATCTCGACCACTCTCCCCAATGTTGAAATGAATCAAAAAGCTCAATAGCCGCGGGGCGCATCTGCAACCGCCGTTCTCTCATCGCGTGAGCGTATTCGTTGTAGAGCTCCGTGACCGCGTGACGCTCCCATTCGGCTGTCACATCATCGGCACGATCGTAGGCTTTATTCATTGAGCTCCCTTATAATTTCACTGTCGCATTTTGTCCAATACATCCGCTAGATCGTCGGGTATGTCCGCAGCGGCTGGCGGCTGGCTGTTGACAATGCCACTGCCGTTGAGCAGATTCGCAGTATGCAAAAAATCCATCGACTTCAGTTCATACACTTAGCCGTGCTCGCCGCCCTACCTATTTCAGGCTTACTTGCGATCTTGGCCGGCTGCCAGACAGGCCCCGGAGTCAAGCGGTCCGACGCTCTCTGGAATATCATCTCCACGCAATGCCTTCCAAACCAAACGAACTCGGGTCATCCCGATCCCTGCGCCGAAGTCGTCGCTCCCAAAGAAAATCCGAAAGAATCTCACGGGTACGTCATTCTGAAGGATCGAATTGGCGAACTTCAATATCTGCTCATGCCCGCAGAAAAAATCACTGGCGTCGAGGCTCCAGAACTTCTTGATCCTCAGTATCCAAATTACTTTGCTCTTGCTTGGCGCGAACGTACATGGCTGGCGAAAAAAAATGGCCGGCCCATACCAGATGATGCCGTCTCCCTCGCAGTGAACTCACAGCCCGGACGGAGTCAGAATCAGCTTCACGTCCATATCTCATGCATTCATCCGGAAGTCGCCAAGCTGCTCACAAAAAATCGCGCGGCTTTGTCGGTAACGGAATGGCGAGAATTTCCCGGTGGAATCAACGGTCATCATTACTTCGCCCACCTGCTGCGAGCGGTTGATCTTTCAGAGAAAAATCCTTTCACGCTCGTGGCCTCAGACCTTGGCGATGCGAAAGCTCACATGGCTGATTTTGGTATTGCTCTTGCACCCATCGGTGGCGGTGAAGAATTCGTGGTCCTCGCGGATCGCGCCGGCTCTTCTCCGGGCGACCGCGGCTCCGCTGAGGAAATCCAAGATCATAGCTGCCCGCAACTTCGGATTCAGCCCAACTAAATTCCGGCCTGACTTAGAAAATCGGCAACCGCGCCGATTGGTCCGCTGTAGGCGAAACTTTTATAGTCTCCAGTGGGGCTTATCCGGCCACTGAGAAAATCGATCAAAACACGGATCAGATCATCCGACGTCACAATACCGACCATCACCGAATCGTCGTCAACGACGACGAGCGAAGAAATTCGCTCAACTCGCATGATCATCGCCGCTTCTTGAAGTTCGGCGTCAGCGTGGATCGCACGAAGTTTTGAAGTCATGTAATCCTCGACAACAGCGTCAGGATCAAACTCGACCCGGCTCAACCGGTTTTGGATATAAAGCGGATCGGCGGACATCGCTCGCTCAAGATCTCGTTCTGACAACATTCCGATCACTTCGCCGGCTCCGTTTACGACCGGCAAGTGTCGAAAGTGGGAGTGTTTCATTTTATCGAAAGCCGACTGCAGGCTTTCGTCGCGGGGAACGGTAACCACTTTCTCCGTCATAACCATCCGTGCCGTGAGTGACATTTGATCCTCCATGCCCCTTCGTATTGAGAGGACTCAAGTCTCGGATGCATTTCTGGGGCCATTTGATTCGCTGTAGAGATGGCTTGAGCAGACGCCCAACAGGGCGCGACGTACATTTACGACCCGGTCTCAGGGCTTGAGGCTCTGCTCTCAGTTTTCGGTTGGGCGATAGTTTTGGAAGAAGAGTTCAGCTTCAGGTTGGAGCGTAAGGAAGCTTCCACCTGCGTGAGTCGAGGAGTTCATCAATGAAAAAGACGTAAGGCCGGGGGATGCGTCGTAGAGTTCGTAGAGAAATATGTTTTCGACGATAATATCAGCCGGCGTCGTGAGAAGCGAGTGGAGGTACTTAACCCAATAATTGTAACGCTGCTGACTTAAGAGGTTGAGGCCACCCGTCGCTACGACCGCCAAACAATCAGCCGATTCGGGGTGAGCCGCGCAGGAATAGCTCGAGAGCGTATAACCCATCTCGGTGATCCAAACTCTCGTCCACCCCGGAGCTCCAAGTTGTTCGTAAAACGTATTGAGAATTGGTGCTGGATCAGCCGGGTTACCAGCAGGGCCGCTTCCAGGATAAAGGTGAACGCCGATGCGATCGAAATAGGAGTACAAACTTCGACCATTTGAATCGAAGAGATCTGCCAGAATCGCGATCAATTCGCCCGGCGCGAAAAGATACCCCGCAGGATTTGTGGCACCGACGTCGGTACCAGCCATCATCATGCCGGGGCTCACAATCAGCGCGTTGGGATAATAACTTTTGATTACTCTCACCGCTGTTTGCAAAAACGCCCCGTACGCTTTCATCTTAGCTAATCGATCGATTTGCATGTCATTTTTTACGGCGTCTTGAACTTCATCGATTGAAATATCTCCGTTAAAACAAACCCAGTTTATCTCATTGCCGATTTCAAAGGCGTCAATCACAATATTGGCCGCCTTGGCCTGCGCTAAGTAGCGCACGAGCCGAGCCTCAAGGGATGCCGAGACAACCTTCGCGTATGGCGTGGAGCCCTGCTCCCAACCGCACAGATTTTGAAATGCGAGACCGGCGTTCGCATTGGAAACTGGCGCAGTCGCAGATCCGGCTGGTATCGTATCGAAAATCGAAGCTCCTGGGAGATCGAGAAGTATTTTTTGCCCGTTGCCCGTCATGATTTTTTGATTGGCGATCATCATGGCGATGGCATTGTTGCCTCCACCCGCGTCGTCGAGCAAGACTTCGCGAACGTAGCCCGCCTCAAGGTGATTCGCCGCCGCAATCACTTGTCGTTGCGCCGGAGAAACTGCGGTCGAACCGCTCATCCACTCAAGATTGGCTTGATTAACCGAAAGTGTAACATCCGGCCCCCGCCACAACTCGAATTCATCGAGCACAAGATTCTCGTAAAGATTACCCGTGACGCCGGTAGATTTAGCAATATGAATGGCGATTGAAAAGTCAGGAGCGCGTGAACTCAAACCAAGCGGAAACCAAAGATCAGAAGACAGGCCTGGCTCAATGACCAGCGGCTCTGAGAGGAGTTCCACCGAAGGCAAGGTCTCAACGGCGAAGTTGGCGTCCGCATTTTGCCCAGAAACTTCAATCGAACGGATGACTGCTGATACTCCGTTGGGTGCATCGGAGCGAAGCCCCGCCCGAAAGTGGAGATTGTAGACGCCGCTTGGGCTAACCGCCTGGGCAAAATTGCTAAGACGTATTTCAATTTCTTCACCCTTCTCACCGGGCGGGACGACAACGATCGCATTGGGGCCAACGGAGTCAGGAACTCCGCCCGTTCCGCCGTAAGTTGTTCCTTCGGGTGCGACGAGGATGTACCCGAGATCGTAATTTCTCTGAGACTTTGAACCCGCTAGAAATGGAATCGACGCGAAAGATTGGGCAAGAGCCTGACCGGAACTGTTCATCGCAGTGACCCGTTTTGTTCCGAGAAATTCGGAGAGCGCGACGGAGCCTTCGGGTGCCGCAGAGCCGGTGAAATTTTGAAACGACACTATGGCGACAGCTGAAGTCGCAAAAGCCGCTCCCAAAGAAAGGGTTCTAAACCTCACTGGGCCTCCCCAGCTTTATTTTCAATTGAATCTAAATTCGCCGCAAGACCTGCCCTCGGCGGCGCCACCATTCCAGTCTCGACCAGCTTGCATTGGGCAGGAGAGATTACGACGTGGCCGCCTTGCCCCAGAACGGTGAGATGACGCGATCATCGCTAGACCATTGTCTAGCCAGAATGGCATCCGATCGATCAACCAAGGACAAACTCAAAATCTGCGAATTCGGCCCGCTGGGCGAGCAGTCGGCAAAGACCAGGTTCTGTTCGCGCTGCGCTGCTTCAGAAATGGGAACCGGGTACCTCTTGAGGTATTAACATAGAGTGCAGGTCGACATCGTCATGATCTCTCATAACCGGACGGCGCTCTTGCGCCAAGCGCTCGACAGCATCGAGGCGGCTTGCCGATTTTATGCTGGTCCACTTGAAGTCGAAATTTTTCTTGGCATCAACGGACCCGATCGCGCCACGAGCGCGATGATTTCCGAACTTAAGTTTGAACGGCAAGCTCCGCTCACAACCGTGGCGATTTCTGACCCACTTTCACCGGCGGCAGCACGCAACCGGATGCTTGCGTTCGCAAAACGGCCGTGGCTGTTTTTTCTCGACGACGATGCCTGGGTTGGCGAGGATTTTTTCTGCATACTTGCAGCAGCCCTTGAAAAATTTCCGATGGCCGGGGCGCTTGGAGGTCCCAACCTGACGCCCCCGCAATCCAACCTTTTTCAGCGAGCCTCGGGCGCGGCGTTAACATCTAGATTCGCAGCCGCTACCTCGCGCGTTCGCTATTTTGCAGGGTCAACTTGCGCGGTTCCTTGTGGTGACGAATCTCTGATCCTTTGCAATCTGCTCATTCGCCGTTCGGCACTTGGCTCACTTCGTTTTCCCGACCGCTTTGTCTGCAACGAAGAAAACTGGGTGTTGCAGGATTTGCGGCGGCTCGGCTACACCCTCATCTACGACCCTCGTCTTGTCGTCTGGCATGAAAGGCGACCCAAGCTTTTGCAATTTGCCCGCCAAGTTCACAAGTACGGAATCGGGCGCGGTCAGAATATCCGTTACCGACCCTCGTCAACAGGCGTGCAGCACCTGATTCCGGCCTTCTGCTTGCTCTTTAGTCTACTCACGCTAGTTGTTTTGCCTTGGTTTCCCTTTTTGACTCAGGTTTGGTTTGGGCTCGTGATTGTTTATCTGCTGGTGTGGTCTTACTCAATCGTCCAACTCAGACTCAGTCGCCTTGAAGTGACAAAAGTCTGCGCCCTCAGTGGGCTGTTGTTTCCAGTGATTCACCTTTCGTACGGTGCGGGAGTACTTCGTGGACTCACTTCACGTGATGTCTAACTCAACTTTTGTCTCAACCAAGAACCTACGCTTGAACTGGCTTGGAAGTTCAATTGAAGTTCGGACGTCATCGCGGTTCGGTGAACGCGTCGTCAAAATACTGAGCGTTGAGCTCGAGCACTTTACAAAAAGATGTGAAATTCTACCTTCTGCGACAATCACGATCGTCGACCCAGGGCGGGTCCTGGCCTCGCAATTTTCGTCAGGTAGGCTTCGGTTTAAATTTCGCGGGATCAAAGTAAAAATCTTAAAGCAGGGACGGGCCATTTTTTACCCCGACGGCTGCGAAGCTCTCCTCACAAATCAGCTGGCAAATCAGCTCACAAATCAATCGCCTCTTGATGTGAAAATTTCCGCGCCATCAATCGAGGTCGCCGCACGGCGAATTTACCTACTTGCCCTCTCGCTTCTCGGCGAAGATCTCGAGCGCAAGGGTTTCATGCGCATTCACGCCGCTAGTTTCGCCCATGATCTTGGCGCCACGGCCGTGCTGGCGCCGAGCGGAACCGGCAAGTCAACGTTGGCGGCGCAGATTTTGCGCGGCAGTTCTCTGAATCTTTACTCCGATGAGATCACGCTTTTAAAAAATGGCACGCTCTATCCATTTCCCTGCAGAATGGCGCTCAAGCCGCCGCAAGAAGAGCGGATCAGCATTCCGCAAAACCGCATTGCCGTGCCGACTGTCCTTCACAAAATCTACCTGGCGACCCGGGTGTCCGAAAAATGTTTCACAATTCAAACGCTGACAACCAGACGTGCCGCAAGCCTCATTGCACAGCTGACGATTGGCTGGCACCTCCCGCAACTTCTTGAAGTCGCATTGCGAAGAGATAGCTTTTTCTTTCTCTGCCAAATGTTAGTGCGGCGGTTGGCCACCGCCTTGAAACTCGTCATTTTGCGAAAAACCGGAGTTCTGCAGCTTGCGACGAACCCGCCCGGCGAAGCGCGAGAGCGTGATTTCCAAGAACTATTGCGCGCCCTGTCACAAACCAAAACTGCCTTGAACTCTGAATCGCTCACGGTGCGCCAAGTGTGAAGGGTCAACCGTCGCAGGCGAGCCCTCGCTTCACTTGGCTTTTTATCGTCGCGGCGTGCGCGGCAGCTCTCGGAAAAATCGCGTTGGCTTCACGCGATGTTTATTGGTCCGACGAGATGACCTCACTTTTCTACGCCAAACAGCCGGGCTGGTCGGCACTGCTCTGGGATAATTCGCCGCCACTTTTCTACATTTTTCTCCGACTCTGGGTGCAAGTCGCGCAATCAGAATTTGCGATTAAGCTTCTGCCTGTCTTTTTTTCGATCACTACGCCGTGGGTGCTGTTTCTGTGTGCACGTCGGTTTTGGAGCCCTCGCATCGCCAATTTCGCCCTCGTGACTTTATCATTTCACGCCGTGAGTTTTTATTATGCCACCGAGGTGCGCACGTATTCGCTGGCCGAGCTTTTAGGGGTAATTCAGCTTTTTTTCTTTTTCGAGAGCCGCGAACGGCGCAAGCTCACCCTTGACTATCACTTAGCCTCGACCGCGCTCGTTTTATCGCACTACCTTGGGCTCATGTTTATTTTAGCGCAACTCCCCGGGCTGTTTGTGGCCTGCGCTCCGAGCGGCTGCTCCAGTCCACGGTCGCGGAGGCTGTCACGCTCGCAGATTCAGATTTTAGCCGAGGGAACGCTGCTGATCGCCCTCTCGTTTGAAGTGACCCGGCATATCAGTTTTCACAGTCTTGAATTTCTTAAAACTCCGGATCTAAAAGCGGTTTTCGCCGCGCCCGCGGTTTTATTTTATAACCTCTGTGCTCACTCGAAGGTGGCCGCCTCGCTCCTTTTTGCCATTTTTCTATGGAAATGGCGGGCGATTCGCCCTCTCGGCCAGATTTTAATTATGTGCTTGATGTCGGCGGCTGTGATCGCTCTCGTCACGGGCTACGCGCCGACACCTGAGCGATATTATATTTTTCTTATTCCAACCATCTGCCTGAGTTTCGCGATTGCTCTTGATCAGCTCACCAACAGATTTCTGAGGGCCCTGCCGCTCGCTGTCGGAGCACTAGCCTTTACAGTTTTGAGCGTACGCCACTTTACGCAAGAAATTTCGCGAGCGGGCTGGAAAGTGGCCTCGCAGCGAATCGCTCCGCAAAACTCAAACCTCGTGGTTCTTTTTGGCCATCAAGGACTCAAAGATCCTTATTTTTCTCACCACCGCACGGTCGCTGTTCCAATCGAGAGTCCACCCGATTTTCTGGTTTCGGGTGAGCGTATAAAAGATGTTTGGTTAGTTTTTCCTGAAGCGAATCGGGAAGTCCCGGTGATTGGTCAAGTTCAGAGTTATCTGGAAGAGAGGCACTACGCGGTCACCCAGTGGGGAGTGTTCGCGCCACAGGCGAGTCAACCCGTTGGCTATGTTCATTACTCAAGACCTGGCGCTGATTGAAGCGCTGTAAACCGCGAACTCATCGCGGCCATCGAGCCCCATAAGCCGATCAAGCTCTGACTGATGGTAGCCGCTGGCCGCGCAGACTCCGAGCTCAAGCGCTTCAGCCATCAGGTAGAGATTTTGGCAAATGTGGCCGCATTCGATGAGCATATCTTTACGGGCGTAGAGTCCATAGCGCCACTCGGAACGATAAGGCGTGGCTGCCCAAACAACGTAAATGGCGGCCTGATAGAGGTGGCCCTGCCCGTTCACTGCGGGCCGCAGCTCTCGCGAGAGGTCGCCAAGTTTAAGGGCTAACAGTTCATGTTCAGTAGGATCATAAAAATAAAGTCCGGGAGCCATACCCTTCACGCGGTTGATGAATAGATACGTATCAAACGCATGGCGCGAACCGCCCGAGGGAACATTTCGCAGATGCGATTTCCCGTTGTCGTGAATCTCGGCTATACCGGATGTGGCCCAAAGGAGAAGATTTAAATCTTTTTTTGCGATCGCGAGCGCATTGATCTCGCGATTCGACCTTCGGTCGCGAATGCAATCGACGAGGTTTTTTGCTTTGAGTGCTTTGAGGCTAGGTCGCGAGAGTTTGATCCGGCTTAAAACCGTTTCTGGGCGCTTAAAGGCTGGCGGCGCCTCGATTCCAAGATAACTATCAAAAGGAGCATCGGGCTGAACCGACTTCATGCCCTCGCGATGGGCCTGCACTACGGGCAAACTCTGCTCCCTAAGCTGCGCCAGATTCTTAGCATCTGTTTGCGCCCTTTTAAGAACTTTTGAAACCCGAGTTTCGACTTCGCCGGCAGGCCAGGGTGTGACTGTGACTGGTCTCTTTGACGACAGAAGCACGTCTTGACTCTCGCGATCAAATCTCGAGAGAAATTTCTGAACGTGGCGACTTTTTAGATGATTTCGCAGGAAATGAGCGAAACGGTAGCCCTCTTCGACATCATCACGGAAAATAAATCGAGTGAGGGCCAAGGTCTCAAGAGGCGTCAGGACCGCCAAGCGCCCAAGTAAATGAGTTTCGCTCATAGCGCTTCGGACTATCGCGTCAGGCTCTGGGCTTGTCAATTCTTTCACCATCGAACGTCGAGAAACCTTGTGACGCCCGGATTTCCCATGCTAAAACCGGGTTCATGGCCAAGCAAAAGCCCCGCCGAGCGGAAAGTAAAAAACTTCGCATTGGCATTGTGACATTTGAATATCCTGGCTACACCCGAAATGGTGGAATCGGCACGGCTTACGGGCGCCTCGCGATGCAACTCGCAGCGGACGGCCACCGGGTCACCGTGATTTTTGTTGAAACGGAAGCATTCGACAAGAAATTATTTCGGGCAGAAGAAGTCAGTCAGCACCGCAACATCAAGTTTGAGACTTGCTCGAATCTTCCCGAATATCAGCACCTCACATTTGCCCTTGCACGCTCACTCTCCGTCCACCGGCAGGTTGAGGCGGGCGATTACGATGTTATCCACTTTCATGATTGCCTTGGTTTCGGTTGGGTTTCGACGCAGCTGAAGAAGTTCAACTTGGCTTTTCAAAATACCCAGATTGTGGTGGGTCTGCACGGACCGCACTCTTGGGTTGTTGAGTCGCATGGCCGTCTATCTACCGATCGTGACATCCTTCTCGAATCGCAGCTTGAAAAAGAATCGGTTGAAAATGCGGACCTCATCGTCGGCCCGAGCCAGTACATGGTCGATTATTTGAGGTCTCTCGATTGGCAGCTGCCCGATCAAAAGGTTCGAGTCATTCCGAACGTCAATGGTTTTGACGATGCCTGGTCTAAGACACTGGCCAAGGAACTTTCACAGATTCGAATTGCCAGTCGCCGTGTAGATTCGCTAATTTTCTTCGGCCGTCTCGAGAGCCGAAAGGGTCTGCGCATCTTTTTAGACGCGTTGAAACTTCTCGGCAAGGATCTTGTACGCCACCTACGCAACAATCAGCCAATGAAAGTTGTCTTCATGGGCAAGGACACGCGGCTGGTGAGTGAGCGAGGGCGCATGGCCTCCGCGGTTATTCGCGAGGAACTCAAGTCACTACAAACTGTTTACAACGTCAAGTTGATGATGGATATGAGTTCCACTGAGTGCGCACGGTATTTTCGTGAGCATTCTGATAGCCTGATATGCCTGCCGTCTTTAGCCGATAACTCGCCTTACACGGTTGTCGAGGCGATGGAGCAGAGGCTTAACTTTATCACGTCTTCAGCAGGGGGACAAAAAGAGCTTCTCGACTCTATTTCTAGTTACGACGCGGTTTTTGCTCCTGATGCCAAAAGCATGTCTCAGAAGGTGCTCGACAAGCTGACGACTTTTTACGATGTTCCAATGCCGTCGGACGAAGCCCTAAATGCAAACGAGAACTGGTCGAAGTTACATTTCTCGATCGGTGCTTCACTCAGCAAGCGCCCAAAACTACAGCGGAAGACGCGCGAGCGGGCTTTTAAAAAAAATGTCGCGGTTGTTTATTTAACGCAGGGACTTAGCAGCGGATTTCCCCAAACTTTTGGGCCGCTCCTTCGTGCCGCTCAAAATGCCGCTCAGCTGATCGTACTCAGTAGCAACTCTAGACCGCGCGATGCTCAAGGCCTTTTCAATATTTTTAGCGATCACATCGACGGCGTTCCCGTAAAATTCATTCACACTTTGGCACTGTCTCCTGCGGAGATCGTTGCAAAAGCGCTGCGCGAAGCCAATTCTTCGCACTTTTTATTTATTCGTGATGGCGAGTTTTTATCTTCGGAAGGTCTCGACGTTTGCGAGACTCTCACTCGGTCGACAAATTATTCGGCCTATCTCTTTAGTTATCTTCTTGGAACTCACGAATTTCATCCCCAGCCGGTGGAAGTGAATCATGCTCTGTTTGCCGATAGCTATTTGCGTTTTCCTACACTGTTGAGTCGAAAATTTCTCGAGGCGCGCCTTCAATCGCAACCAACCGGCGCGTCAAACATCGACGACTGGCTCGGCATCGACAACAGCGAGCTGATCGCCGACGGCTTAGGGCAAAGGCTTATCACCGTTGTGCCACATGTCTTAATTGAAGCTAAATATCGTGAACCTTACCGCACAGAAATCAAGCCCAAGCCCGAAGTCATCATGGGTCGCGTGAAAAAAGTAACGACCGGTCTCCCTCTTCTGATGAGAAAATCACTCGAGCTCTCCGCCGCGTTCGTACTCGAGAACTCTCGTTCATGAAATTCACCGTCTGTTTTGTCATTACCCATACGTATCTTTGCCGCCTGCGAGTCGCGCTCGCTAGTCTGCGACGCTTTCATCCCCAGGTCCGTGCGTTTGTTTTGGCGATTGATGATCTCGGTCTTTACGACGCCGAGGCCGATGCATTGACAAGCTTTGTCGGATTTAAAGAGGTCGGATTTAACCCCAATGATCTCCTCACTCTTTTTGAAAAATATAACGGCTTTGAAATCGCCTGTATTATGAAAGCCAAGATTGCCCAGTACGCTCTCCGAACCGCCACTGAGCCGATCACGTTTTATCTCGATGCAGACTTGTTTTTTACCAGTCAGTTAGACCCCGTCGTGCGACAGCTCGCAGGTCATTCATTTTTGCTCACGCCTCATTTCGTTGACGTGCATGCCGCCGAGGATCCCAATCTTTTGGCAGAGTTGCTGACAACGGAAGCGCAAGTGGTAGCGACGGGTCTCTATAACATGGGCTTCTTTGGCGTTCGCCGGTCAAGCGAAGGTTTCAAGATTCTCGATTGGTGGCTGCGGAGATCGCTTTTCCACTGCAAGAAAGACTTAGCCTACGGCTTCTACGACGATCAAAAGTGGATGGATCAAGCACCGGTTCTCTTTTCGGGCATCAGGATTGATAAAAATCCGGGCCTTAATGTGGGATTTTGGAATTTACGAGAGCGTGAGCTTTCTTTGAAAAATGGGCGTTATATGGTCCATGGTTTGCCACTTATCTTTTTTCATTTCAGCCAGTTCAATCCACTTCAGCCTTACAAACTCGCGCAGCACGGCCCGTGGCGGGTCAGTCAACTCCCTCATCTCGGCGGTTTGGTCGAAACTTACCGCGAAGCTCTGCTCGCCTCGGGTTTTAACCGGCGCGCGTTTGAGCCTCCTGGACTCACGATTCGGACAATTTAAATTGTAAGGTTTAATTCTGGTTGCGATTCTGGTTGCGATTCTGGCGCCGGCACATAGCTACGATTGTTCGCGGCGGTGAGCTCGGCCTCCCGC
>JAYTRM010000227.1:0-3908 GCA_043746165.1 Bdellovibrionales bacterium
GCAAAGCAAAAATAAGCAAGGCACCTTGGTTGCTGCGTCAGTTTAATTGGACGTCTCCTTAAGTGAATGGCGATCGAGCTTAAGTGAATGCCATTGCCCGCTATCCCGGCATTTCCGGCCCAGCGCTACGCCGCTCTTTACAGCGTAACGGAGGCAAGCGATGCAAATTTCCCCGACAACAAGCGATCCTGGTCTATCACAAGTCCCCCAACAGTACGTTCGCTACACTCCAAGTGTTGAAGCGGTTTCACCTGAAGAGCAGCGGGTAATTAATGAAATCACCGCGACCTTCGGCCGAATTGGCCAGAAGACAGCTGAGCATTACCAACACGCGGTGCGCGGAGTCCACGCAAAAAGTCACGCGATCCTGAAGGGAAACTTCGAAGTTTTAGGAAATTTACCTTTTGAATTTCGGCAAGGTCTGTTTTCTGAAGCAAAGAGTTACCCCGTGGTCGTGCGACTCTCGGCTTCACCGGGCGATGTTTTATCTGACAAAGTTTCTGCATCGAGAGGCTTTGCTCTCAAAGTCATCGGTATCAGGAATTGGCCCATGATTGCCCAACATGCGGGTGAAGTAACCCAAGATTTTTTGTTTAGCAACGGCAAGTATTTTCCCGCAAAAACAATCGATAGTTTTCTTTCACAGTTGAAGCTTTTAGAGACTGAAACAACCCGTCTACCCCGGGTGAAGGAAGCCGTGTCTGGTATTTCGAGAGCCGCAAATGCGTGTTTACGGGCCCTTGGCGCCGAAAGTGCCAGTCTTGACTTTTTCGGGCATCCCCCGAAACATTTTTTAGCCGATTCATTTGGAAGCCAAGCGCCAATTCGCTATGGTGACTATATCGCTAAGATGTTGGTTCGCCCTAGCTCCGCATTGCTCGCCGCCGTGGGTGGGCTCACCCATGACCTGGGCAAAAGCTTTTCAGTGATTCAAGAAGATCTTGGCGAATTCTTCGAGAGTAACTCTGCCGAGTTTGACCTCTGCGTGCAACTCTGCACCGACCTAAAAAAAATGCCTGTAGAGGACGCTTCTGTGGAGTGGTCGGAGCATGAAAGTCCCTACGTCCCAGTCGCACGGATCATTTTTCCAATGCAAATCAGCGATAGTCCCACCCGCAAAATGTACGGCGATGACGTGCTCTCTTTTAGCCCAGCCCACAGTCTTGAAGCGCACCGACCACTTGGCTCGATTATGCGCGCACGACTTCAGGTCTACGGGCCTTCTTCGCAGTTTCGACATCTCGTGAATGCGCGACCGTCGGTTGAACCGCGAAGTTCCGCCGAAATTCCGGACTAGCGAGTCTCATTCGAAGCAGACGCCCTAAGCGCTTGACCTTTTCACTCACAAGGCAATAATCTCCGCCAATTCGCATTCAATCCACACTCTTTTAGAAAATGAGAAATTTTGAGCCTCGCAAAACTTCTAACGCCAATGTCGACGCAGAATTTTCTATCGCAGCATTGGCCGAGTAAACCCTACCTCACGCATGGCCTAGTTAACGAGGAGTTAACAGAGCTTCCTTTCCTGAAATCTCTCGTTCAACTTTTGAATCAGTGGCCCCGCAAAGTTCAGGTTCACCTGCCAGACGCAGCGGACGAATCCAGCGCAATCGATGTAGACCCAAGAGATGCAAAGAGGCTCTTCGACAACCGCATGGCACTTTTGTTTAACAATGCGCAGACCCAATCGCCGAGACTCGAAGCGTGGCTTTCCGAGATTCACTCAGAGCTTGGACTTCCGCGCTCGACCTATTCACGATGCATGATTTACGCGACACCTGACGGAAAAGGCACCGCCGCGCATTTCGATCAAAATATCAATTTCGTCTTGCAGATCCATGGAACAAAGACTTGGTGGCTGGCGCCGAACGAACATTTTAAAAATCCAACAGAACGATTTGCTATCGGTCAGCCGCTTGATCCTGAGCTGGCTTCGCACGCGATGTCAGAGCCTCCGCTGGCCATGCCGGAGCCGCAAGAAAAATTCACCCTTGAGCCGGGTTCGATGCTGTTTGTTCCGCGCGGTTACTGGCACCGCACCGAAGCTTCGGGCGAGGCGCTTGCATTGAACTTCACTTTCAGCCAGCCGACTTATATCGATTTGTTTTTACTCGCGCTTCGCAGCCGTCTTACTTTATCGAGCGAGTGGCGCGCCCTGGCCGACGGAGTAACTTCGCAAGATCCGCTGCGCCGCGAGCACGCCGAGCAGCTTTTTGATCAACTCTTAATGAGTCTCACGGATGACCTTCCGAACTGGCGGGCCCAAGATATCTTGGGCGCGACAGAGGGCTAGCTCAGAGAATTATCGCAGCCACTGTCTCTGAATTTGAGCGAGTTCGGTCACGCACTCGCCGAGTTTCTCGACGGTCGTGACGACACCGACCTGGTTTCCTCGGTTCGTCAAGATGACTTTGCCAAGCTTAAAAGACATATCGTCATGGCTGATTTGAACTGATCGAGCGAGAAGATCCAGTCGCAACCGTGGCGCTCAAGGTTTTAGATTGGGAAGATTCTTTAGGCCACTCAGGTAATCGACCTTCAGCGGGCACCCTGACAGCACATCTCCCTCGAGCCGCGATGGCAGACTCTCTGGGCACGCAACGGGTCTGCCAGTCTTCACATCAACCGTGCGAACCGACATCAAAGCGGTCGCGCGCACCTTCTTATTTTCCGCTCCACTCAAAACCAAGCGCACTTCGATTCCGCCAGCATTAACCAATTCGATCCACGACGCGATTTCGATCGTCTCGCCGAGAAAGCTCGGCGCTTGGTAGCGAAGATCGAGGCGCGCGACGACGAAGCCGATGCCAAGCGTCTTGATTATGTCGTAAGTTGAAACACCTGTTTGATCTTCGACAGCCGTGATGCGGTGATTGGTGACGAACTCGGCGTAGCGGCTGGCGTTGAGATGCCCGTAGGGATCGACTTGGCTAAACTGCACGCGCTCGTGGCTTGTCATGACCCGATCGACGAAGTCTTCAATGCGAAGATTGTTCATGCCAACGGAACCGGCAAGGCCATAAGCAGAGGCTGCCCCTGACCTGCGAGAGAGTTGGCGATGGTTCGACCAATTTTTTTGCTATCAATAACGGTTACCATCAGATCTTACTCCGCTTATTGTGCGAACGGAAAAACCAAATTCGATGAGCGGCAGTCCGTCAGCTCTATACCCTGACTTTTTCCGTTGGCGGAGCACGATAGACGGCCATGCTGACGATCAGAAACCAAGAGCAATTTTGCGTCGCCTAAAACAAACGGTGGCGGGAGATCGTCACGTTGCGGAGTGCTACAATTGGTGACAAGAGAAAAAGGCACGTGAGGGTTGATCTGCTGCAGCTGCTCATTGGTTGAAAAAGTTCCGCACTGACTTGCGCTTGTGAGCGGCATGCCGCAAAGCACCTGATCATTTAGAATTGCGGTCTGGTCATCTTTCCAGAAAGAGCTGAGGGTCCAGCGGTTACCAACCGTCAAATGTCCATCTGTTGAGGCTACGATCGCGACAGAACCAGATCTGCCGTGGTCACCTGGGGCAAGCTCATGCCCCTTGCAGATGAGGGAGACTTGTTGAGGACCCGCGAAGGCCGAAACTGAACCAACGAGTAACAGTGAAGCGAGCAAAGATTTCATAAGATCTCCTGGCGTGAGGCCACGGCGAATATTTCCCTACTTAGTAATGGAGCTTAACAAATGGCAAATTGAACGGCTGGTCAAGAGGCAATTCAACTCCCCCTTAGCCCTGGCAGCAATCGGAGAGTTTGCTGAGAAGCCAATGCCCCCGTCAGATTGCTTCCAGGCCAGCAGCTACATATACTCAATTACCTCCGGCAAAGCCGGAGGGTTGAGATAGCGTGAACCGCTCAAAGCGGTTAAGCCGGACTACGCCGGCAGATCTGGTTATTTAAATAGAT
>JAYTRM010000228.1:0-24317 GCA_043746165.1 Bdellovibrionales bacterium
TCGAGAACAATCACGCGCGGCGATCTGAGTAGCGCACACATCAACCCCAGCTTTTTGTACATTCCGCCCGAGAGTTGCCCAGCCGCGCGATCGACAAAAGATTTAAGTCGCGTGATCTGCAATAGCTCCTCGCGCTTCTGCTGATAGTCGCTCTTAGAAATTCCGTAGAGTTCTTTGAAAAAATCGAGATGCTCGCTGATCGAAAGGTCGGCATAGAGGCTTTGGCTCTGCGGCATATAGGCGATTTCCGGGCGAAGATCTTCGAAATTGACCTCAGCCCCGCTGCGAAAAAACTCAACCTGGCCTTCTTGCTGGCGCATCAGTTTCAAAATCACGCGCATGAGAGTGGTTTTTCCCGCACCCTCGGGTCCGATCACTCCGTGCATGAGGGAAGAGGCAAAATCGAGATTCACGCCGCGCAAAGCTGTCTGCGCGCCGAAACTCTTTTTGACTCCGGTCACTTTAAGCGAAATCGGATCCTGGACACTCGCCATCGGCTCTTTCCTCAGTTCTTTTTCGGAAGCTCTATCTCGATTGTCATTCCGGGCTTCAAAATCTCTTTTTCATTTTGCCCGAGAAAGCTGACCTTCACTCCGAAGACAAGACGCGAACGCTCGCTTTGTGTTTGCACGTTCTTTGGCGTAAATTCGGCCTCGCTGTTAACTTTGATCACGGTACCCGTGAATGACTGATCGTTCATCTCAGGAAGATGTCCGACGAGTTTCATTCCCGGATTGATCTCAGCCAAGAGAGTTTGCGGAATATAAATATAGCTCCAGATGTCTTTAATGTTGGCGAGGGTGAGGATTTTTGTCCCCGGAGTTACCCATTCGCCAGGCTCATGGTAGCGGCTCAGGACCGTAGCCTGAATCGGCGAGCGAATTGTGCACCAACTCATGTGAACATCGGCATCTTCTTTGCGATTTTTAACTTGGTCCATCGCTTCCGAAGAGACGGTGCCAGCGCGAAACAGGCGTTCGTTGCGGCCGTAGTTGGTATTGGCGAGATCCGACGCCACCTTTGTGTCGTCACAAAGAAAATCGATAAGATCATCATTTTCATTCACATGGGCGCCCTCTTGAACATTCACTTTTTGAATCGTCGAAGAAAGCCTTGCAGAGAGATCAACTTTAGTTGCCTCCAGCGTGCCGGCATAGCGAAAACTCGGAGCAAAAAAAGTGACTTTTAACCCGTAGCCGATGGCAGCTGTAACAATCACAGCCGGGATAATTTTTTTCAGCGGTGAGCCCGCTTTCTTCGTTGTTTGCTCAGATGCCATGATTCGGTTCCTCTCCTGATATTGACCGCAGGGTATAAATTTGCGTTAAAATTTGCGCATTGATTCGGGCGTGATTTACCTTGGAGACTAAGGATTTGTTATTTGCAGTCTGGACATCAATCAAATTGAGCTTTCCGCCTTTGTAAGACTGATAGTAAAGGCGGGCGGCTTCCTCGGATCTCTGCACATCGAGTTCCGCCAATTTTTGTTGACTGCGAAGGCTTGCCAGGAGATCGGCGCATTTTTGGTAATCGCGCATCAAATTGATGCGCGTATTTTGCTCATTGAACTGCGCGACCTGAGCTTGCTGCCGCAAGCTTTCAGTTAAATGCTGAGTGCGGCCTCCCTCATAAAGAGGCATCGAAACGACAGCCAGGAAAATGTTTTGCTCGACCTGGTTAAGGTTGAGTTGATCTGGATACTCGATCAGCGCGCTCGCTGAAATCTTCAAGGTTGGGTAAAGCCCGGAGCGCTGACTGTCAGCTAGACGCCGTGAAGACTCAGCCGCTAGAATTTGGCTTTTTAACATGGGTTGCTGATCTGTGGGGACCTTGGCCTGCCAGGCAGAGGTCGCAGCGAGATCTTGCTCCAGTGAATCAAGCTGGATCGGAAAACTGACGCCAGTGACGCCAGGCGGCCCCGGCGCTTTGAAATCCCTCGGCTCTGGTGCCTGGACTAAAGCAAGAAGGTCGGTAAGGTTCGATGAGACTTCCGACTGCTTTTGTTCAAACTGCAATCGGTAGTTGATGACATCGCGCCCGGAGTCGACAAGGTCAAGCTTGGTTGCGGCGCCCGCACGGAAGTTGGTCTCGATGTCGTGATTTTGCGCTTGCGAAAGTTGCAGACTGCTCGCCAGCAGATGCAGCTCTTCGAGACTGAGCTGGAGGCGTAAGTAAGAAATCCGCAGCGAGAGTAAAGTTGAAAGCGAGGCCGATTTTTGATCTTCGCGCCGAGATTGGGCCAAAAGACCGTAACCTTTAAAGCTATCGCGCGCCGAACCGCTATCCCAAAGCATGTAGCTAATCGTCGGGCCAAAGCTGTAGATGTAGTTCGACCCGAACTGAATCGCGGGCACTCCCGGAATTGGCAGTTGCACCGTTGGAACGTGAGTGTTGTACTGAAACATTCCGTCAAGCGTCAAACGCGGAAGCAATCCTGTGTATTGGGCCGATGCCACTTCATCGGCCGCCGAGATCGCCGACGCGGTTGCTTTCAACTGGTAAGAGGTATCAAGACTCATTTTCTCGGCTTGATCGAGTGTCATCGCCAAGCCATTTTCAACAGCAAAAGCATGAGATGAAATGAGGCAGATAAACAATAGAAAAATGGCGAGCTTTACGCCGATCATGGACGGAGTCCTTTCAGTGCCGAATCAACTCTCATACGGATCGCTTCCTCGGCGTACAAATTCTTAAAACGGGTCTGTTGGCCACGCTGTGCTTTTTTTTTCGAAACGCCTGTTGCCCGCCGGACCATCGCGTAGCCCATCAGCGTCGGCATGTGAATGCTCGACATCAAAAAAGACATCGTGCTCTCAAGGGGCATCTTCACGAGCTCGCCTTCGTCCTGACATTTGCGAATAAGATCGTGAAATATTGCCATGTGCCGAGGCACATTCGTCGCAGCAAACTGAATGACCTGCGCATTTTCATTTAATAAATCGCGAAAAAAAGAAAAGAAAAAAGTCCGCTCTTCTGCGGCATAACAGCCGCTGGCAACGAGCGCCGCGCGCAAGCTTGCGAGCGAATCACCACCGATTTTCACAGCTTGTTGAAGGCGTGAAAAAAACTCTTCGTAATATTCTGAAAGCAAAATCTGAATCAAGCGGTCTTTACTTTTGAAATGATAGTGAAACATCCCCAAATTGACGCCTGCCCGCTTGGCCACTTCACGCACTCGTAATCCCGAGCAGCCATCGACTTCAACAATTTGTTTAGCCGCCTCGAGCATATCTCGACTCGCGGTTCCGGGACTTCGCGCCATGAGTTCTTATACACGTGTATAAGAATAGCGGTCAACGCAAATTCTGGGCGACCTCTGTACACTCATATCTCGCGGGTGTTTGGAGGTTGCCTTTTGAACTCACTCGGTAGTAGTTTTCAGAGACGGTTTTTAAAGGGGAGGAATCCATGATCTCGCTTCGCTCAGGTTCGCTATCTCGTACGGCGTTTGTCTTTCTATTTTTCATATTGCACGGAAGCTTCGCCCCTGCCGAACCGATCGGCAGCAATTGTCAGAGCACTCAGACCATTAAAAACTCAACCATCGTCAATCAGTTTTTCACGACTTCCTCTGGCTGTTTGCTATGGATAACGCCAGTTAAAAATCAAGATGCTCCCTACCGCGAGTACTACTTTGATGAGCGCGGTGGGTTTCGCATTTTTAATTCATTGCCGGGCGATTACGCGACTTCGACGGGCTCGAGAAACTTTTTTCTCTTTCCACGCCGACAGGTCCCCACTTACCGCCTTGATCAAGACGGTTCCATCATCGCTACTTTAAGCACTGGAAAATCGGTCACGATTTCTTCGCGGGCAACGAGAATACAGAGCTTCGAAGGAGTCGGTTTTCATGAAGCTCCCGAGATTTCGCTGACTAACTCCGGTGGACTCGAAATTTTGAGTTATTTCGCCGTCTACCTCGACACCGGATGGAGCGTTGGAAATGTGGCCTATCATGGCGCCCAGGGGCAATCTGTCTTTCACGATCAAAACGGGCAAGCCTGCCGCGTGACCAATGCGGAAATCTTCGATTATCAGGATGCGATCTACGGAGAGCCATTGTTTAAATTCCAAGATGACGCAAGCCTCACCGCCTTTTTGAAAAGCCGTTGTCCACAAATTGATACCGCAAGCTTGAAAGCAAGCAAACGTGGACGGTAATAAAAAAGTCTGCGTTTTCTGCGGATCTCGAGAGGGAGCAAAGCCTGTCTACGCTGAAACTGCGACGTCCCTGGGGCGAGAACTTGTAAAGAGCCAACTAGACCTCGTCTATGGCGGAGGCAACGTCGGGCTCATGGGAATTCTCGCAGACAGCGTGCTTGCCTCCGGAGGCTTAGTCACAGGAGTAATTCCCGAACATCTCTTTGAACTCGAAGTGGGTCATACCGGAATTTCTGACATGCGAATCGTAAGCTCGATGCACGAACGCAAAGCGGTCATGGCGAGCGAAAGCTCCGCATTCATTGCCATGCCTGGCGGATTCGGCACTTTTGAAGAAATTTGCGAGATTATCACATGGGCCCAGCTCGGCCTCCACCACAAGCCGATAGGATTTCTGAACATCGCCGGCTATTTCAACCCCCTCATGTCTGCTTTCGACTTAGGAGTGACAGAGAAATTCATCTCTCACCAGCATCGTGATATGATCATTTGCGAAGACTCGGTTTCAACTCTCGTAAAGCGAATCGCCGATGGAATTAAAAATCCAGACCTGGTAAAATTTTAAAAAACTCCCGGTTAACATGCGGCCATGGTGGCCGAGTTGAGAAGGTCCTGTCAACACGGTCTGCGTTCACTTTTGAGGTACAAGAGTAAAGCTCGCAACTGATTCTCCTTGCACCAAGACTAACGCTTGCGCGACACTGCGTTCGACGTGAAAAAAAGAAAAGGCATTGCCTTCATTCACACTGGCGCGTGGGGAGACCTCTATGTCTCGACAGCAGCCTTAAAAAGCGCAAGCGATCTCTACCCCCAAGAATCGATCACGATCGTGGGCTCGGAAAAATGGCTGAAGATTCTTGAACCGAAGTCATGGCCGGGTGTCGCAAATATTTTCGTGAGTGAAGACGGACGCAGTGGGGACCTTTATGAACCTGATTCCTCGGGTCTTACTTGGCAACGTCGAATTCGCGGAATCTCTTTGCGCGGCTTTTTTAAAAACACCCTGGCGACGTTCAATATTCGTACGGAATCTCTTCGCTATGGAATTGCTCCGTTTTTAGCGCGTGTACCCATTCGCCATGGTTCGGCGCCGTTTCCGTGGAATCACATTCTTTACACTCACGCCAGCCCGTGGTTGGGAAAAGATCCGGTGATCCACGAACGCGAACGAATGCTGCAAGTTGTAGCCGCTCCCGATAAAATAGAGGAACTCGCAAACGCGTGGAAGGTAAAAGGCGGCCTTCCTGCCCTCAAGCAAATCGATCGGGAAAATGCCGCGAAAATTACCGCCGCCGAGTTCGGAAAATATTGGCTGATCAATCCGACGGCGAGCCGAAGAGAAAAGGCTTGGCCAGCAGCAAGGTTTCGTGAACTTTTCGTAGAGCTCAAACCTCTGCTCGAAAAAAATGGCATGAAACTTCGCATTCTCGGCTCACCGCTCGAAACAGATTGGCTCAAAGAAGCACTTCCCAACGGAGAGCGACTGCGACCGACGGTGGTGCAGCCTGAAAAATATGGTGAACTTTTCGATATCGTCGCAGGCGCTCAGGTGCTGATCACCAATACGAGCTCTCTGCAATTTGTCAGCGCAGGCTTTGGCGTAAAAACCCTCACCCTCATGGGTAACGCCAATCCTGCGATATGGGGCCCCCTTGGCCTTCGCGACGTAATCATCAAATCATCGCTCGCACCGACCGAATGCACCGAGGTACGCGATATTTTCGCCCGGGAATCGCTCGCATTCGAGCGAATCTCGGTCGCGCAAGTTTTAGACGCCTGCCGTGGATGCCTTTAGGCCCGTGAAAGCCTGTGCAACAGACATACATCTACTCTGTCAATAATTCACATCGACAAATCCTCACAGAGACCGCGCTCTCGCTGTCACTTTGAGTTCAACCGCGATCGGAGTCGGTAGGGCTCCGACTTCGACCGTTGTTCGGCAAGGACCGATGGCCACGCCCTCCGGATTTTTGCGACTACCAAAGTACTCGCCGTAGACGCGGTTGAAAGTTTGAAAGTCGTGCTTCATGTCGGTGAGAAAAACCTGCACGTCGATCACGTCGCCCAAGTCGCATCCAACCTCGCCAAGAATAGCAGAAATGTTTTCCATCACACTGCGCGTTTGAATCTCGACGTCGTAACTCTCAATCTCTCCACTGGCACGAAGCTTCACTCCCGGAATATCCGTGGTGCCGGGCTTACGCGGGCCGCAGCCCGAGAGAAAAATAAATTCTCCTTCCCGACGCGCATGCGGATAGGGACCAACCGGCGGAGGCGCTTTTCTTGAGCCGACCAGAGAGCTGGCCAGAGAACCGACCAGAGAAGCGGCTTCGGGCTGAGGCTGCAGTGACTCAGCTCGGGTTGATGACGCTGGCGCCACCGTGACGCCGGCGCGCGAGGTCGACACCGATAGCCGATCGACTAGATCGGCTTCGTCATTGGTCCAACCCTTGACCGAATGAATCGCTCGGTTCGGATAGAGGCCGACCAACGCCGCGCCGGTTCCCCAAATTGGCTGATAGTCGAATACTTGGCCGGAGAAGTCGTTGCACTTGCCAACCAAGCCGTTGAGCCACCACAGGCCTTTAAAGCCCATATCGGCGTTCGCCTGACGAGAGTATTCGCGGGCGATTTCGGAGACGTCTTCGATGCGTCCTTCAGCAAACAATCCTAATACTTTGCGGTTCCATTCATCGTCTTTGGACGACGAGATTCGATCGTTAGCGGGGTCGATTTCGCCGGTCTCGAAACGAAAACTCATTCCTGAGACCACCACGACGGCGACCCGCTTGCCATGGGCTTCGATCGCGCGCATCGCCGCCTGGCCAATCGAGAGTGTTTCTTGTTTTTCTCCGTACATATTGCAAGAGGCTATTGCCGCTGGTAGGCGATTACCGGGGTTGAGCAGCTTCTGTGCCACGATCGAGCCGGTATCGATCGGAAAGCCGCGGTAATTCACTTCACGCACATAATGACCCAGCGATTTCACTTCGCGCGCGTAGTGCGAAGCAAACGCGGTGTCGATTTTAAATTTGTAGTGAATTGACCCGAACTCGTGCCAGTTGTGGTCCACAAGCGTCCACTCGGGCTCCGGATCGGCCTGAAAAAGGTACCCGAGAACTGAAAGCCATTGGCTTGAATAGTACAAAATCATCTCGGCGTCACTGGCCTCAAGCTCACGGCGGACGCGCTCGAAACTCTGTTTCAGCGAGGTCCAGGCTTTTGACTTTTCACTGGCAAGCAAAACGTGTGGCAGCCCCGGCACCAAGTAACAACTCGTGAGCAGTGATCCTTCGGGAGTTTTTAGTCTTCGCACAACATCATTTTCCATGAGCGCTCCATTTTTCGTGATCCCACTCAACAACGGCATTCCCCGTTCCGATCACTGAACCGTATGAGTGCACTTGCGCCGGATACTTCGGCATGCCGAGCGCAGATAACATCCACGTGAGCGCGCCGGCTTTAACTTCAGCTGAAGCCATGTCCATAAATTCTGGAAGACAATCAACCAATTCTTCACTTCGCCCTTCGCGCATCATTTTCAAAACTTCCATATCCCAGAGATACTGGCCGTGATGATAAATGTGTTCAAAACTCATATCCTCAGGAATCTCCGGCTCACTCACGAAGTGTCGATGGGAGAGCGAATTACTCGCCAGCAAAACAGCCCGCCGGCCTGAGCGCTCAACCGCTCTGCGGGTGACTTCGCCCAATTTCTTCATCTGCTCTTGGCCAACCTCGTTGGAGAAGTAATAGGGCGAATTGTTCGACGAGATCGAAACTATCGGAATATCCATTGCTGGATTTGATAGATACGTCGAGGTGATTGCGCCGTAATCGATTCGGAAATCGGGATTTTTCATCACCTTCATGAGTATCCCCGCCTTTTTTCCTTCTTCGGCAATCAGGAGCGAAAGGTCGACGTCAACTTTGATGTCATAATGAAAACGAAACAGATGCGGAAAAATCGGATCGACGGACAAACCTTTGAAATGATCGAGACCAAGCACATGGTGTCCGACGTACGTCATCCAATGGGGTGAGTGTACGATGAAGACGTCGGGCTTCTTAGCTTTAAGGTTGGCTTGAAGAGTTTTGTAACCCCAGCGCAAAACATCCCAACCGCCCTCGGATCGTGGCTCGTTTTGCGGTGGGTTCTCAGCATACACCAAGTGCGGAGGATGAGGCGCAAGAACGCCAGCCACAATTTGACCACTCGATCGATCGCTCGACATCGCTAACCTTTCAACCATGCCTGATGCATATGGTTTTGGCTTCAGTGAAAAACTCACGGCTCGATTTTTGGCCCTCTCGCCCGAGCCCGCTCCCTTTGATACCGCCAAATGGCGCGCGCAGGTCGCGCACCATCCAGCAATTGATCCATACCGTACCTGCCTCGAGACGCTCTGCAAGGCGGTGCGCACGACCAAGCGACTGCGTCCACAACGTCGCGGCCAATCCGTACTTGGTAGAATTGGCCAGTGTGACGACTTCATTTTCATTGGTGAATAGCGTGATGGTAACTATGGGGCCAAAAATCTCTTCATGTTGCAGACGCGACTCAGCCTTTACGCCAGTGAGTATGGTCGGCTCAAGGAAGTAACCTTTCTCACAACGTCCCGTGACCTTGGCGCGAGCTCCACCGCAAAGAAATTGAGCCTTCTCTTCTCGAGCGAGCGCTAAGTAAGACTCAACTTTCTCGAGATGCGCGCGCGACACAAGCGGTCCCATATCGACGGCCAGTCTTGGATCGCCGACTTTCAGCGCTTTGACCTGGGTCAGGAATTTTTCCATAAACTCGCTGTAAATTTGTTTGTGCACGTAAATGCGCGGAGCGCATAAACAGATTTCGCCCTGATTGAGAAAGCTCGAACGAACTGTTTGCTCAACTGCGGATTCAAGGTCGGCGTCATCAAAAATGATACTTGCATTTTTTCCGCCAAGCTCTAGCGAGACCTTCTTAAAGAGCGGCGCCGCCGCGGTCGCAATCGCCGCTCCCGTCATCGTGCCGCCGGTAAAACTAATCAGAGGCACATTCGGGTGTCTGACGAGCGGATCGCCCGCGCCCAGACCTGAGCCGAAGACCATGTTGACAACGCCCTTGGGCAGCCCCGCTTTAACAAAAACTTCGCAGAGCAGGTGGGCTGTCAGCGAAGTAAACTCCGATGGTTTGCATACCACCGTATTGCCGAACGCTAGGGCCGGCGCGATTTTCCAGGTCAAGAGATACAGAGGCAGGTTCCACGGCGAGATCAGGCCGGCGACGCCCACCGGCTTTCGCGAAATCACGTTGAGCGTCGAAGAATCCGTGCGGATCGCCTCATCCTCGGCGTGCAAAAGAGCGCCTGCAAAAAAACGAAAATTTTGAATGGCCCGCGGAATATCGAGGCTCTTAGCCAAGTGAACCGGCTTGCCCTGGTCCTGGGACTCGGCCAGTGCAAAAGCGTCAAGCTCCTGCTCGATCAGGTCGGCTACTTTGCAGAGGTACCGAGAACGTTCAGTTGCCGCAAGAGAGGACCACAGACCATAAGCGCGACTCGCAGCAGCAACGGCCGCGTCGACGTCTTTCGCGTTTGAGTCTGCGAGCTTCAGATGCACTTGATCGGTTGAAGGATCAAAGCTCTCGAGATACTCACCCGATATCGGCTCAGAGAATTTTCCATCAATGAAATTTAAAACAGTCTTCATCCCGGTTCCCTCACGTATTTTTCAAAGTTGAAGTCCCAGCGATCTTCGTCCGGATCCCACGGATCAAAAGGTACGACGTCTTTCATTCGTTCACGCAGCTCAGGCGGAATCACTTCGCTCACCACGAACGCTTTTTGTCTCTCGAGGCGGTACGGGTTGCGAAGATTAAAGCCGAGCACACCGAGCACGTAGCGGGCCACGTACCAAGCCGCTTGCGTGTCCCAGCCGTGGGCGATTTTTACAACCACTCCGAGACCCTCAGGATACATCGGGTGGACGATCGAAAGGCCAAGTAAACCGTCGGCACCCTCTTTGGCGAGAACTTGACCTCCGCACGATTTGAGAATTGTCGAGTCGAGGCGATTGAAGCCGCCAACGAGATCGGGCTTTTCAATCATCGCTTGCCAAATCCAGTCTTCATCGCGGGTAACTGCCAAGTGAGCATAGAGTTTGGCGAGTTCGGTTACGGTCATCGAAATCGTCGGCAGCCCGCAGCCGTCCTTAGCCGTCACTTTCGGCTCCCATGATTCGCCGAGCACGTGGCGCACCAGTTGAAGATACTCTTGATGAAACGGATGATGCGGCCAGGTGTAGCCGACGCGCGACCAGCCGCGAAGCTGGCAACCACGTAAAATCGCCGCATGTTTACCAGCGCACGGATGGTACCAACGGCGCGCCCTGCGCATTTGCCGACCAAACTGCATCATCGGCAGCGAAAACGGCGTTTGCATGAGACCCATCTCAGAGGGCTTCAATATCGCCTTTACCGCTTCGATGTGATCCGGTTCGGCATTGTGGCTGGCGACCGAAACGGCCTTACTCTCGAGCGACAAAACAGAATCGAGATCCCGAGCAAAAACTTTGATTTGCAAAGGCTTCATCATCGATCGGCCGTAGCAGAGAACGTTTCCACCGTAAGCGTAAATTACTTTTTTACCGCTGACCCATGAGATGGCCCCGTGAATGGTCACTTCCGAGACGCCATTTCTCCGGTAGTCAACCAGCGGCACCCACGTTCCTCCGCGCAAAGGGTCTGCGGCAGCTTGGGCTGCGGCCTCGGCCGCTTCTTGTGCCACTTGGTGACCGGGCGATTTTTCTACTGAGTTGTTCTCTGGGCCAGCTGCTGCCATCGTCAATTCACTTTCGGAGCCACGCGCTCCATGAACCAGGTCATCGACTGCTCAACGGCTTGAGTGTCGTGATTGTTGAAGTCAAACCACAGCATCAACCGATCGCCAGGATTATATCGAGCTCTCATCTGCTCGGCGATATCATCAGCTGTACCGACGAGAGCGTTGTCGACAGCCGCTTCAATTTTCGATGGATCGAGGGTTCCCTCGACTGCCTGCCAGTAAATAGAAATCGCCTTCGCCGCGGACTCTTTTGCTCGTTTGCGGCGGACTGTTACGTCCCGGCCTGGCGTCTCGTCAATGAAAACCAAGACTGTCCGCGGCATGTGCGAGCGAGTCCATTCGCCGCCGCTCTTGTGAAATGCTTTTTGCATGCGTTCGTGTGTCTCTTCGATCACTTTGCCGGGCGTGATTGAAAGATTAAAAACCCCGACGGGCATGAATTGATTTGCATAAATCTGTGATTCCGCATCGTGCGCGCCGATGGTCAGGCGCAAAAGTTCGAGTGGTGATTCGAAAGGAATCACCCCGACGTGGGGGAAATTCCAAAATGGCGCAATTTCAATTTGCGAAGTCTCCGTAGTTATCCCAGTCAGCTTTTGCCAAACGTCTTTAACCCTGCGCCAGTCTTCGTCGCTGCGAAATAACTTTCGGTTGAGTGATTTCTTACGCACCTCGCGCGAGTTGAAAACATCGCCGCGCAAAAAGCGCAAAAAAATCTCGGTTGCTTCTTGAAACACCAATCCTCGCAGTGCTGGCCAGGCAGCCACTTCGAGTTCATTCCTCGGGCTAATGCCGTAGGCCTCATTGGCGAAGGGAAATCGCCCACTCGCAAAGCCGATATCTAAAATTCGACTTTCGCCATGACCTAAACTGTGGAGACTCAAAAACATTCGGATAGACTCGGCATGTGCCATGGGCCCACCGTTGCAGAGAATGTTGCGAATCGCGCTTCCAACATTGAGCCTCTTGGTGCGCGCAAAAATTTGGTGGGCCATCTGTAAGACATCGGTATTTAGCCCGATCTCACCTTTGAAGTTCGGAATAACGGCACCGGGGTTTCGTTTTTGCACCTGGCAAGACAGATGCGTCTCGGCGACCCAGGCAGTTTCAAAGCCCAACTGATCGGCGCGCTCAACCTGCGAGAAAAAATTCTGCAGCATCAAACGCTCAGAAGGAATCACGCCGTCGACTTCGGTCTGACATATCGATAGGAAGATATCAAATCTCAAATAGTCACCTACTCGTATACGAGATTAAATGGTCGGCGTTCGGCCACCATCGACAGGAATCGTCACGCCGTTCACATATCCAGCCGCCGGAGAGGCCAAGAAAGCAATTACCACCGCGATCTCGCCGGGCTTTGCAAAGCGCCTCGCCGGGATTTGGTTGATCCAATCTTCGATCACTTCGTTTTCCGACTTTGCCATTTTTACGGCTCCCGCTTTGATCAACCCGGTCAAGCGATCCGTCTCGGTATAGCCTGGCAAAACAGAATTCACGGTGATGCCAAACGAAGCAACTTCGAGCGACAGCGTCTTCGCCCAGGATGCCATCGCCGCGCGAATCGTGTTTGAAACACCGAGGCCCAGGATTGGAGCCTTTACCGAAGTTGAAATGACGTTGATAAAACGGCCGAATTTCTTTTCTTTCATTGAAGGCACGATCAGCTGCGCGAGAAGTTGGGCGCTTAAAACATGGGCCCGAAACGTAGCTGTGAACTCGTCAGCCTGCGCCTGCAAGATAGGGCCGCCTTTAGGTCCGCCACTATTGTTCACCACAATGTCAAAAGACTTGCCGCGAATCCCTTGCTCAAGAGCTTCGAGTTCCGAAAGATCGACCGCAAGCCAATGATGGCCTTCGCCGGGCAATGCTTGAACAACCGCTTTGAGCTTATCTGCGCTTCGCGCAAGGCATGTCACGCGAGCCCCGGAGGCGGCAAAAAGCTCAGCGGTAGCGCGGCCAATTCCCGCAGAGGCCCCACAGACCAAGGCGGTCTTATCTTTGAGAGTGAAAGTCTCGATCACGCAGCCCCCTCGATAAAGTCGTCCCTGGAGAATAGGTCGTCGGTTTGCCGCAAGTCAAAACTATTGAAACTACGCGCCGGTCATGACATTCGAATCAATCAAGTTCTGTGTGACCCTAGATCTGTGTGACCCTAGATTGGTTCTTCAGAAAGAGTGCAACCTATAGGTTGCACTCTTTCTGAAGGAAGAAAGGCAAGAGCCTTTTCTACGCGGCCGCTCACAGTCTTACAAAATCTGATCCCGGAATTGACCTGTTCGCCCTGAGCTGCAAGAGTGAGGCTTATGGTCGATACACCAAGCCAAAATCCGTCATCCGAAAAGCCCGTGCCGAAGACCCGGCAGATTCTTAAGTTTAAGCTCACTGAGATTAAAGACTACACACCGCGGATTCGCGAACTCTTCTTGCGCTGCGATGAGCCCCTTTCGTTTCAATTTCGCTGCGGCCAGTTCGTTATGCTGCACGTCCCGACCGAGGGAAAGCCTGCTCTTCGCGCTTATTCGATTGCTTCCGATGATCGAATTTCGAACGGTTTTCGTCTGATTTTTAATTTCGTCGACGGCGGTGTCGCATCGAACTTCGTTTGGAAGCTTAAAACAGGCGAGGTCGTGGACATGACCGGCCCCTTTGGGCGACTATTTTTCAAGGAGCCCCCGACCGATCAAGTGATTTTTCTTAACACTGGCTCAGGCGTCAGTCAGCACTTTAGCTATCTCGAGTCGATGCAGGCAAAATTTCCTGATCGCCAGTACCGCCTTCTTTTTGGCGTGCGAACCGAAAACGACATTTACTACCGCGAGGAGCTGGATCGCTTACAGAAAGTTTTACCCAACTTCAAATATGAATTTATCCTTTCGCGTCCGTCGGCTCAATGGACTGGCAAAAAGGGCTACGTCCAGGATTTCATTGGGGAGTTTGGGTATCTTCAAACCCCCAGCACCTTCTATCTCTGTGGCAACGGTGGAATGATTAAGCAGGTCAAAGAAAAGCTCACCGGCGAAGGGTTTGATCCCCACCTGGTCTTCTCTGAGGCTTTTGACTGACGTCTTTGACTGACGCTCCAGCAAGAAGCGCCGCGCAACCGCCATTGTTAGGTTTCGGTTTACGAAACCGGCCCCCATTGAACAGCGTCGTAAGTTCCACTATAACGGGTGCACTTTTGACCTTATTCCGTTCGTTTCAGCTCCCGGGAGGGAAAATGCGTCGCTTTATTATTCAAACTCTGAACTTGGCTCAGGCCTTGGCTTTGGCTCTTGTAAGCCTTGCGATCCCATCAACCGGCTACTCGGCCGAATTGACGGGCGCGGGCTCGACATTTGTTTATCCGATTTTATCGAAATGGGCTTCGGCCTATAAAAAAGAAACCGGAACCTCGATTAACTATCAATCGATCGGCTCAGGCGGCGGAATTAAGCAAATTCAGAGCAAGACAGTCGACTTTGGCGCGACGGACATGCCGCTCAAGGCCGAAGATTTGGCTAAAGACGGCCTCGTGCAATTCCCCGTGATCAACGGGGCAATTGTTCCTGTTGTTCATCTGGCTAACGTGAAAACTGATGAACTTAAACTGACTGGTCAGCTTCTCGCCGACATTTTTCAAGGCAAAGTGACGAAGTGGAACGATCCTGAAATCGTCAAACTCAATTCCGGCGTGAAACTACCCGACCAAGCAATTACTGTTGTGCATCGTTCAGACGGCTCGGGGACTTCTTTTGTGTTCTCCAACTATCTTTCAAAAGTCAGTGCAGATTGGAAAGCGAAGATCGGTGAAGGCACTTCTGTCAACTGGCCTGCGGGCGTCGGTGGCAAGGGTAACGAAGGCGTTGCTTCGTACGTGAAACAAATCGATGGCGCGATCGGCTACGTCGAATTTGCTTATGCGCTGCAAAACCAAATGATAGTAGTCGAAATGAAAAACCAAACCGGAAACTTCGTCAAGGCTTCGGGCGAAAGCTTTCAGGCGGCTGCAGCGAATGCGGCTTGGGATAAAGCACCGAATTATTACCTGATTCTTACGGATGCGCCTGGAAAAGCCAGCTGGCCGATCGCGGGATCGACATTTATTTTGATGCACAAGAGCTCAGACAACGCGCTTAAGGCTGGAGAAGCACTCAAATTCTTTCGCTGGGCGTTTAAAAATGGCGCCGCGATGGCAAAAGAGCTCAATTATGTTCCACTTCCTGAAAGCGTCAGTAATATGATCGAGAAGACTTGGAAAGCTGAAGTTAAAACTGCCGATGGAGCCGCAGCTACTCATGGCTGATTTTGCGATCTGATCTGGAGTCGAGTACGCGGCATCGCAGGTGAAAGAGACCCAGGTGCCGCCCCCGAAAATTGCGGACAGAAATACCGACAACAAAAGGGTTGTGAATTGTCATCCACGATTGAGCAGACGGCTTCGCTGCAAAAGCAAGCCGTGAAATCTAAACCCTCGGTGGATGAAGAGAAAGAGCTCTCTTTCGATCTCCGCCTTAAATTCCAGAGACGGCTCGACTCCTTTTTCCGCGGTCTCACGTGGTCTTTTGCAGCCCTGATTATTCTTATCCTCACCGGAATCATCTTGGCCTTGATTGCCGGAAGCCTGCCGTCGATTCGTGCTTTCGGTTTTCATTTCGTCACCAACCCAACCTGGGACCCCGTTCGTGAAGATTTCGGCGCGTTGGTACCGATTTTCGGAACCGTCGTGACCAGCTTCATCGCACTTCTGATCGCGGTGCCAGTGAGCTTTGGCATTGCGCTTTTTCTGACAGAGCTTTCTCCGCCCGCTTTGAAAACTCCACTCGGCGTCGCCATCGAACTTCTCGCCGCAATTCCGAGTATCATCTACGGCATGTGGGGACTTTTCATCTTTGCACCATTTTTGGCAAAATACGTCGAACCTTGGCTGATCGCAAATCTAGGGCCGATTCCGATCTTCGGTGGCCTTTTTCGTGGCGCACCAATGGGCATTGGCGTCCTCACCTCATCTTTAATTTTGGCCGTGATGATCGTTCCGTTTATTTCGGCGGTTATGCGAGACGTTTTTGATCTTGTTCCGCACATGCTCAAAGAATCAGCCTATGGACTCGGCTCAACCACCTGGGAAGTCGTTCGGTACATTGTTCTTCCCCAGTCTAAAACCGGCGTCATTGCAGGCGTTATGCTCGGACTCGGGCGGGCTCTCGGTGAGACGATGGCGGTGACATTTGTCATTGGCAACTCCCACGAGCTTTCGACATCTTTGCTCATGCCTGGAAATACAATTTCTTCAGCGCTCGCCAACGAATTCACAGAAGCGGTCGGAACACTTTATACCTCATCGCTCATCGAACTTGGCTTGATTCTTTTCGTGATTACCTTCATCGTTCTCGCCCTGGCACGCCTGCTCTTGTTTCGTTTGAAAAAACAGGAAGGTGCCGCCACGTGAATACTGACAGACTCTCCGAAACAGATTTTTTCTACTTGAAGCGGAAAATTGCCAATCGGCTGGCCCTCGTGCTCGCTTGTTTAATGATGGTACTCGGGCTTTCGGCGCTGGGCGCGATTTTGTGGACGCTCATCTCAAATGGGTTGCCGGCGCTTAATCTTCGAGTCTTTACCGAGATGACTCCCCCACCGGGCGAATCGGGCGGACTTGCTAACGCCATCTACGGAAGTTTAACCATGGCGGTTTTAGGAACCTTAATCGGGACACCGATCGGCATCCTCGCTGGCACCTATTTGTCTGAGTACGGCAAAGATGGCAAGATGGCATCCGTTGTTCGCTTCGTGAACGGCATTTTGCTTTCGGCACCTTCCGTGGTGATCGGCTTTTTCATCTACGCAGTGGTTGTCACGCGCATTGGACACTTTTCGGGCTTGGCCGGCGCGCTGTCGCTTGCGATCATCTTGATCCCGGTGGTGGTCAACAGTACGGAGAACATGCTGAGCCTCGTCCCAAATTCTATCCGCGAAGCCGCTGCCGCTCTCGGAAGTCCGCAGTGGAAAACGACGATCATGATCACCTACCGCGCGGCAAAGGCTGGTATTCTTACTGGAGTTCTGCTCGGTGTGGCCCGGATCAGCGGCGAGTCGGCTCCGCTTTTATTTACGGCTTTAAACAATCAGTTCTGGAGTACCAATCTCAATCAAGCGACGCCGAACTTGCCCGTGACGATTTTTCAATTTGCCATGAGCCCCTATGCCGACTGGCAACACCTCGCCTGGGCTGGGGCTTTACTTGTGACATTCGGAGTCTTGATCCTCAACATTTCCGCGCGCTTCATCTTGCGCGGCCGAAAAGCTTAAGGAATGCAAGCGTGCCAAATTTAACTCCCCCACTCACGTCAGCAGTTAAAGCTTCACCCATGCCGGCAGGGACCCTCGCCCCAGTCATGGCAAATTCAAAAATTCACATTCATAATTTGAACTTTTATTACGGCAGTTACCATGCCGTAAAAAATATCAACCTACATCTTCCCGACCGCAAAGTAGCGGCCTTCATCGGCCCATCTGGCTGTGGCAAATCGACTTTGCTGCGGACGTTGAATCGAATGTACGAGCTCTATCCGAAACAGCGGGTCGAGGGCGAAATCATCATGAATAGCAAAAACATTCTTGATCCCGCTCAAGACGCCAACAAACTTCGCGCCAAAGTAGGAATGGTATTTCAAAAACCGACTCCGTTTCCGATGTCAATCTTCGATAACGTTGCATTCGGGGTGAAGCTCTACCAGAGTCTCAGCCGCGTCGACCTCGAAGAACGTGTTCAGTGGGCTCTCGAAAAGGCAGCGCTGTGGAAAGAGGTCAAAAACAAACTCAAGCAAAGCGGCGCGAGCCTCTCGGGTGGACAACAGCAGCGTCTCTGTATTGCCCGTGCGATTGCAGTAAGGCCAGAGGTCTTACTGCTCGACGAACCGACCTCGGCGCTCGATCCGATTTCGACTGCGCACATTGAGGAACTCATCAATGACCTCAAAAATGACTACTGCCTGGTCATCGTCACCCACAACATGCAGCAAGCCGCGCGCGTCGCCGACTACACGGCCTTCATGTACATGGGTGAGATGATCGAATACGATGAAACGGGCAAAGTCTTCTCGAATCCAAGCCAGAAATTAACCGAAGAGTACATCACCGGCCACTTCGGCTGAGCGGGCGCTCACTCCAATTCGCGAATCAAGATCATTTTCTGACAACTGCCGCAGGGAACTCGCTTTGGCCACTCAAAAGATTTACTATCAACAGTGACGGCCTTGCCGCATTCGGGACAATTTAGGCTCACATCAGCCAAGCGATATTCAAGTTTGAGTTGCCGGATACTCAACGCGATGCCAATCAAGATCGACGCGGGAACCAGAAAAAAGTGGAGAATTGGAACGAAAATGCAGACTACCCCGCCAGCCAGCCAGGCCCCTAGAATTTTGGCTGCTCCGGCCGCCCTATCTCCCATAGATAAATGAATCACCTGCGCCTCAGCGCTGACTGACTTGTCAGCATTCATGGCGGCAATAGCGGCAAGCTTTCGCTTTTGATTTTGCTGGCTCACGCAAATCTCGATTCTATTTCTTTTTGACACTTAGGAACTGACTCTGAGGAACTAACCTTTTAGGATCCGTTAAGGTTAGCATATCTCTGAGTGAACTGGGGGCGCAAATGATTCATATCCTAAAAGGCTATTACAAAAAATATGAGCGCCTCGTGCCGATCATTTTCTTTGTGGCCGGTTTTATTTTTGACGCATTGATGCTCCGCCGTGTCGACGAGTGGCTCACGATCATGCAGCAACTCGTCTACATTTTGATTTCAGCCTGGCTGATTAAAATTGAAATTATCGAATCGACTGAAGGTCATCGCGGCCCAAATTTCCCCGCCTGGATTAGCCGCGTGTGGCAATATCGTGAAGCTCTGCTGCACTTTTTGATGGGCACGCTGCTCAACGCCTACACGATTTTCTTTTTCAAAAGCGCATCGGCGATCAGCTCATTTATTTTTATCTTCATTCTCGTCGGCCTGTTGATGCTCAACGAGTTCGGACGTTTTGGAAAATCGCAGACCCAGGTTCATCTCGGGCTGCTGTCGCTCTGTCTCGTTTCCTATTTGTCGACCATCTCGCCGATTGCCTTCGGCTTTATCGGGCTGCTGCCGTTTCTGACCGCCGACGCAGCCGCGATCTTGCTTTTTTTACTTTATCTTTGGATTTTGAAGCGAGGCCTGGGCGTTCATTACCTAAGCTTGCGCACGAAAATCGCAGCTCCGTTTACCGGGATTCTCTCGCTCTTTACGATCTTATATTTTGCCCATGCGATCCCGCCGGTTCCCCTTTCGGTGCAATATATGGGGATTTATCATGACATTAAAAAAACCGGCTCAGACTACATCTTGAGCTGGAATCGTCCGCGTTTTCGCTTTTGGGAACACGGCGACCAAACATTTTATCGCAAGCCCGGCGATGAAGTTTACGGTTTTGTGCGCATCTTTTCTCCCGCGAGGTTTCACGATCAAATGCAAGTTCGCTGGCTCTTTCACGACCCCCGTCACGGCTGGGTCAATAGAGACCTCGTTGCTCTACCCATTCTGGGTGGCCGCGAAGAGGGCTATCGCGGGTACACGAAAAAAGCCAATTTTGAAGTCGGCGTTTGGCGAATCCAGGTTGAGACTCTGAGCGGCCAAGAGGTCGGCCGTATTGGCTTTGAAGTCATCGATGATGATGGTTCAGAACAGAGACAATTGCAGACCACCATCGACTGACCGGCGACTGACCGGCGACTGACCGGCGACCGACTTGTGACTGGCCGCCGCTTGAGAGATTGTGGCTGGTCATAATGCCCCATTGATGCTACATTGCGCTCCCTAGTGAATACACCAACACGAAATCCGAATTTACAGATTGATCAGGTCCGCAATTTTAACCAGGAGCTCGGAAGTGCGAACGCCGTGCCGGCAACCCAGAGCTTTTCACACGAAGCGATCGCGACGGGTGCAGACTTTTGGACGGGCCTTCCGCCGGTTTTTGGCGTCTGCCCAGGAGTCGATTGCAAAGGGAAGATTCACTCGCTTCCTCAGTTGAACTTGAGCTCTCCTTCGCGCCAGGAAATTCTCGACTACTTCAATAACACCTGGACGATGACTGAGGTGCTTTTTTCGGCACTCAAGTCGGCTGAAAGTTATTTGATGCCGCCCTACCACGGCCTGCGCCATCCGTTGATTTTTTATTACGGCCATCCTGCGGTTCTCTATGTCAATAAATTGCGCTTAGCCCAGTTGCTAAAAGCACCCGTCAACCCGGAATTCGAACAACTCTTTGAAACCGGCGTCGACGAAATGTCTTGGGATGATATTTCAAAGAATGAAATGCAATGGCCAGCGATTTCCGAAGTTCGGCATTACCGCGCCAAAGTGTATAGCCTCGTGAAGGATCTGATTCTTAATTCGCCTGAACTAGCTCCCGCAAAAATGCCGATCGACCGGCACCAGCCGGCCTGGGCACTGGCGATGGCTTTTGAGCATGAGCGAATTCACCTCGAGACATCCTCGGTTCTCATGCGTGAACTCTCTCTTCATTTGGTTCAGCCGCCCACGGCTTGGCCCGAGCTCTCAGAGGCTGCGACTCAACCTAAACTCAAAAACGAGCTGATCTCCGTTCCGCCATGCCAAGTCACCGTCGGTCGTGCCCAGACCGACAATACGTTTGGTTGGGACAATGAATTTGGCTCCGAAGTACGTCAGGTGGCAGCTTTCCAGGCGACAAAGGGAATGATCAGCAACGGCGAATTCCTAGAATTCGTCAATGCAGGTGGCTACCGTTCACAGAAGTTTTGGTCCGAAGAAGGTTGGCGCTGGCGTAGCTTTCGCAATGTCCGCTGGCCAACGTTTTGGATGGAGAGCGGCCCGCAGGGCTTGCACCAGTTTCATCTCCGCACTTGCTTTGAATCCATCGAGCTTCCGCTCGCTTGGCCTGCGATCGTCAATTATCATGAGGCGATGAGCTACTGTCGGTGGCGCTCGGAGCAAGACGGTATTTCTTACCGGCTGCTCACTGAAGCCGAGCATCACGCTCTGCGCGGTTTTGTTTCTGCAAACGATACGAGTTGGCGATACGGCCTCACCACTGGCTCCGAGGGGCCAACGCTTTCGCCTTCGTCCAGTTTTTCTGATGTTTTCGGCAACGCTTGGCAGTGGGCGGAGGATGACTTTCACCCCCTCCACGATTTTACGGTCCACCCACTTTACGAGGACTTCAGCACGCCGTGCTTTGATGGAAAACATACGATGATTTTCGGCGGCTCCTTTATCAGCTCCGGTGGCGAAGTCGGCCCTTTCGCCAGGTTTCATTTTCGTCGCCACTACTTTCAGCATGCAGGGTTTCGTATTGTTCACTCCGCAAATTCGCAGGCCTCTCATGCAAAGCGAATCCGCAATGGTGCACTGACGGCTGCAGATGAGTCGACCGACTATGAAAGCCGAAGGCTGCTGGGACAATATCTTTTTCTGCACTACGGCGATTTACGTCAGACCGTGATCGCGAGTCCAGATGTCGCGGCACCTGGTCTGATCGACTCGTTTCCAAACAGAGTCGTCGCAATGATCGATCGCTGCCTCGTCAAAGAAGGTCTCAAAGATTTGCGTAGCGGACGTGCACTCGACGTCGGTTGCGCGGTCGGCGGCCTGACCTTTGAGCTTGCGAGGATCTTTAGTAAAGTAAAAGGAGTCGATTTAAGCGAATCCTTTGTCCATACGGCCCAACAAATCCAGACGACGGGACGTTTGTCTTATCGCGTACCTCACGAGGGAGAGCTTCAGACGGAGCTGGTTGCCCATCGGCCGGAAGGAATCGATGGCGGTCGAGTTGAATTTCGTCAAGCCGACGCCGTTCATTTGCCCGCGGGCGAACGAGATTATGATTTAGTTTTAGCCGCGAATCTCTTATGTAGATTGCCAAGTCCTAAATCATTTTTATCGCGAATGTCAGGGCCCCGAGGTTTAGTCCGTCCTGGAGGTCTCTTGGTCCTGATCTCGCCCTACACATGGATGGAACAATTTACGCCAAAAGAAGTCTGGCTCGGTGGATTTTTACGTTCAGGAATGCCACAATTATCACGCGAGACGATCGAGACTTTTCTTCACGACGAATTTGATTTAGTCGCGGAAAACGATGTCCCCCTGGTGATTCTCGAACATGCTCGAAAGTATCAGCTGGTCGTGTCTCAAGCATTAATGTTCATGAGAAAGGGTCGCTAGGCAATCTCCGATGGCAACTGATCAAAACAATCGAAATTTTTTCGCGACTGCCAAAGACAAAGCCAATGAACTTTTAGCGCAGCCGCACATTGGCGCAGATGTTAAAACACTGATTAAAGATCTCACCCTGAGTGCAGAAAATTTTCGCGACTTCTCCGAGCAGGCGTCCGGCCTTGGGGCGGACGTACGTGTGATGAAACGACGGCTTGAGGCGATGCGAGGCAACAACAAAGCCGCAGCGGCGAAAATGCAAGATTTACGCAAAACGATCCTTTCGATTGCGATGGAGCTTGAAGTGATCAATATCGAAGCGACGAAAATTGCCAAGCGCTACACGCCGGAAGTTCCCGACGGAGCCTGCGCCGCCCGCATTCAAGAGGCGGCAAAAAAAGTCGTCGCGGTGGTCTCACAACTGGCCTCAAATTTGCCAGCCTTCCCTGACGAGTAGACGGACTGGTAAAGCCTGGCATGGAGCCGGATTCCGTCACTCACTTTAAACAAAGTTCACGACTGTCTAAGACCATTGCGCTGATTGCTCGCAATGAGCTAAACTCGGCCCTTCTATTTCGAAAGGAACCGAGAAGATGCGATTCGCCCTCCCCTGCTACTCTTTTGCCGCTGTGCTCTTTTCAGCACTCACGATCACTCCTGGTGTCCATGCTCAGGCCGCTGCACAGAGCCCTTCGAGCGACTTTTTGGTCCATGAAAAAATCGCGATTCCGAATGCCAATTCGGCCGCGGTCCTTGACCGAACGGCCGACAATCTCGCTGGAGTTTTTGAGCTTTTTAAAATTGCGGTCGACTCCTCGAGCAGCGTCGAAAAGCCACTCACGGTGTCGGGCTCTGCCAGAAGCCCAATTATCGAAGCAAGCGTAAAAAAATGCGTCGCCTTTATTTGCCAGACTGTCGATCTTGACGCCGTGGTAAGCCTCACGAAGATCTCTGGTTCTTGCACACGTAACTATGTTCTCAGTCTCGATTTGGCAAAGTCATCGAGCTTGCTTACGCAGTCTTACGATAAGTTGAACGTGGCCATTTGCTATGCTGAAACGGCCGACGGAAAAGGCTCTCTCGCGCTCGATGCCAGCGCACACCATGCGTCGTCGTACGAGGCCGGCTTTATCCAGAACCAAATCTTTACGCTGCTAAAACTGCAAATCTACCCACTGACAAAAGCGCTCAATCAATCCCTGCAGACAAGCGCCGCCGGTCTGTAATAGCTTTCATTCATCTGAGAGTAGGCAACGTGAAAAACAAAGTGACATTTAAGCCAAATACGAGGTCAGCGGTCGTGCGAATAGCGATCGCTGCCACATGTTTGACCTTCGTCACGGCTTTTACGTCCTTCACAGTTTTTTGGCGTTCGACGGCATCGACATCGAATTCTTCCCTTGAGGTCGCTTCAACTCTTGTGCCCGTGCCTGCGTTCACACCGGCACTGACAGAAGCGCAATATGAGACGGGCTTCCAACGCGAAGTCGCTCCTTTTGTCGTGAGTCACGGCCAAGTTAAAGTCTTCACGGGTGAAGCCGGAATTAAAATCAGTACGGTCAGCTACGTTAATCCGGATGCAAAAGGCACCATCGTGATTGCCGAAGGATACGGTGAAAGTGCTCGTAAATATTCTGAGATGGCCTACGACCTGTTTCGCAATGGCTATTCCGTTTATCTCTATGACCATCGGGGGCAAGGCGATTCAGGACGATTTCTTGCGGACTCTCAGAAAGCCGACATCGATCACTTCGAATTCCTCGTTTCGGATCTCAAAACGTTCGTAGACAAGTTCGTGCCCAAGCGCACTCCCGATCTTCCGCGCTATTTGATTGCCCATTCGCTTGGCGGCGCGGTCGGCGCTCTTTATCTTGAAACCTACCACGATGACTTCGACGCGGCCGTGCTATCGTGCCCCATGCTGGCGATCAATTTTGGCCAACCCGAGTGGATGATCGAGTCTGAAGCGGCAGCCCTGACCCTTCTCGGTCGCTCCGAACAGTATGCGCCCACAGCTGGACCAAGAGACCCAATTACAGCGACAAATACGGTCAGTCATAGCCCGGTCCGCTACCTGCACAATGAAGAGATTCTCGTCGAGCATCCGGACGTGTTTGTCGCTGG
>JAYTRM010000229.1:0-8743 GCA_043746165.1 Bdellovibrionales bacterium
CTCAAGGAAAGACGTGACCTCGGCTTCCTACGCCTCACTGAGAGAAACGACTTGTGGACGGCGACCGACAACCGGGCTCGTGAACTGCGCAAGAATTTCCACCGCTTGGTGATTCTTGGGATGGGCGGAAGCTCGCTCGGTGGGCGGGCTTTGCTTCACGGTTTGCAAAATTGGAATGAAACTCATCATGTTGAATTTATTGACAACGTCGATGCCGAGCGTTTTTGGAGCTGGCTGAAGAGCCGCCGTGATTTGCAGGGTACCCACTGGGTCATTGTGTCCAAGAGTGGAAATACCATTGAAACTCTCACGATGGCAGAGTTTATCGATCAGCACCTTCGGCACTCCGGTTTCAAAAAGTTAGTAACCTGTTCGACCGTGATTTCTGAAAATGATGACAATCCGCTGATGCGCTGGGCGCGTAAAGAATCTGTCCCGCACCTTGAAATTCCAAAAGATGTCGGCGGACGTTTCTCGGTACTTTCGCCTGTCGGTTTATTACCGGCTGCTTTTTACGGATTGAATCTGGAGCAGCTGCGGTTTGGTGCGCAGTGGGCCTTGGCGCAAGACGATCTTGTCAGCCAACTTGCAGCCCAATCGCTGATGAGCTTTTCGCGTGGCGAATGGCTGACGCTGTTTTGGGCCTACGCCGACAGTCTTCGCGAGTTTGGTCTGTGGACCCAACAGCTCTGGGCCGAATCACTTGGCAAAGCCAAGTCGCGCACGGGGGGCACGGCGCCGCGGGCAAGCACGCCTCTGGCGGCAGTTGGTTCATCGGATCAACACTCAATTCTCCAGCAAGTGATGGAAGGTCACCGCGACAAGTTCTTGTGGTTCTTCCGGGTCGCAAAGTCTGAAAATGAAGGCCCAGTCATCGAAAAGAATCTTTTTGATTGTCAGACCTTGATGCATGAAAAATCCATGGGTCAGCTTTTTTCGGCAATGGCCGATGCGACTCGCGGCGCACTCGAAGCGGTCGGAGTGAGTAGTCTCACGCTTAAGACCGATCGAATCGACGAAACGACAATGGGTGCTCTGCTGATGTTGCTCGAGCTCGTGGTGGGAACGATCGGTGAAGCGCTGGATATCAATGCTTTCGACCAGCCCGGAGTCGAACTCGGCAAAAAAATGGCGCGCGAGATTTTGACAGGCACTCGACCGTAACGCCGACCGACCATCAGTCGCGGTATCGGCATCAGCTGCAGTGCGGTGACGGTGTTGTGGCGGTAGCGGCACTGTGACGTTAGCGGTGTTACGATTTCAGCCCCTAGACCAAAGGCCCAACCTAACCGCATCCGATACCGAACTGTATCGGTTGCCGCGACCGATTTAACCACTATTGCGACTTGTGCCAGGCAGTCGACATTTCTATACTGTGGAAATGACAAAGCGAAGTGACGACGACGCACTCGATAAGACCGCGGTGGTCAAAGGCGATACTTTTCGTCTTAAAATGGAAGACGCCAACAAGTCGCCGGCCTGTGTTGTCATGCTCGAAGGCCCAGCGGGCTATGTCGGAAAGCGTTGGCTACTCGATCGTTCCGACATCATCATCGGACGCTCGATGACCTCGAGTGTGTTCATTGACGATCGCTCGGTTTCTAGGTCTCACGCCAAGTTTTCGATTTCGGCAACCGGTGACGTGTTCATTCTCGATCTCGAATCGTCTAACCAGACGGTAGTGAACGATGATGTCATTCCGCCGCTGGTTCCTATCAAGCTCACCGATAACGATCAGATAAAAACCGGCAACGTCTTGTTTAAATATCTTGGGCCTGGATCAATCGAAGGTCATGCAATTGAACAGCTGCAAACCAAGAGCGAAAAAGATCCGCTCACCGGCATTTACAATAAAGGCGCGCTTCAGATAAAAGGAATTGAAAGCTTTAAGCGCGCGAGACTCTTGAAAGTTCCTTTAAGCCTGGCGGTTTTCGACATCGATCATTTCAAAAAAATCAATGATACCCATAGCCACCTGGCGGGTGACTACGTCTTAAAGGAACTCTGCGCGGTCATCGGCACGCGGCTCATTCGCGGCGATGACTTCTTTGCCCGTTATGGCGGCGAAGAGTTTGTGGTGCTTCTCTTCGGCAGCAACCTTCATCAGGGGTTGGAAATCGGGGAGCGCTTACGGGCCACGATCGAATCGCACTCATTTGTTTTCGAGGGCCATCAAATTCCAGTCACGATTTCAGTCGGTATCGCCACTAAAGTTGGCGATAGCGATTCGTGGGATGAACTGTTTGCGAAAGCCGACGCGGCTATGTATCAGTCCAAGCGCGCGGGACGCAATCGCGTCGCTTCAAAGACGTGATTCAACTCAAGCCAAAATTTGTCCATCAATTTGTCTGATAGGTATTATCGACAAAATCACTAAGTATTGAAAATCACCCGGCTTCTTTTTGTCCAGCCAGGATCATTTTGCCACTTTAGCTGCTTCCCAAACGACCCCAATTGAAAATTATTTCTGCGCTCAAAAGCGTCTCTTTCCGTGCTCATCGCCACGATTCGAACACTTGTAAGGATCGGCTTAAATTTTTGGAGTCACAAAGAGTCTGAATTCATTCGGCATCAGTTGTGCTTAAGGATAATGCAACCCACTTGGCTTGAGTGCTCGGGGGGTGAGGGTGAACGCAAGTCGTGAACAAGGTTGGTTCAGAGTTTTAAAAAAAAGAGGGAGGACCGTTAACCGAACTGGCCCAACGGCTGGTCTAAGGTGACGGTAGACACGGTGATCACAGATTTAAAGTCGGATATCGAGCTCGTGTCAGAAGTGAAACTTGGAAATCGGCTCGCATTCTCTGCGCTCGCGCAGAGGCATCAAAGAGCGCTGCTGCGTCTAAGTTTACGTTTCACCAAGGAACAAGCGTCTGCTGAAGACATTGTTCAGGAGAGTTTTTTGAAGGCGTATCAGAAGATTCATCTCTTTGAAGGACGCTCGAGTTTTAAGAGCTGGCTGTTTCAGATTGCGCTCAATACCGCACGCAATCGTTACCGTGCGATGTCGGGCCGATCTGATTCAAGCTTCGACACGCTGAACGTCGATGATCTTCCGTTAGGCGTTGACCCAGGAGCAGAATCCGGGATGCTTCGCGCCGACGTGAGAAGCCGGGTGCGCGCCGAAGTCGATCGCTTACCCGATCGGCAGAGAATGGCTCTAAACCTTAGGATTTTTGAAGATATGAGCTTTAAGGAGATCGCGCAGATTATGGAATGTCCTTATGACACCGCAAAAGCCAACTACCGCCATGCGCTTTTGAAGCTCAAAGAGCGCATTGAGGAAATGGATTTAGTGGATGAGGCACATCACGATTTAGCGATCATGACGGGGACGACGAACACCTATTCGGAGGTAGAAGTGTGAAACGGGGCGCGGATCAGGTGACACAATTAACAGGCTTGTGCGGCGGCCTTTGTAATGAGGCTTGGTGGCTAGATTACATCGAAGGAGAGTATGACAGCGATATGAGAGGTGACAGCGAATTATTGCTTACGAATTCACCGGGTGACCGAAAGAGACTGGACAAGCTGGTGAAGACTAGAAAACTGGTGCGCGAATCGGACGAAGTGGAACTTCCCGAAGATGGACGCATCTATGATCTCCTGCATGATAAAATCATGGCGGCGGTTGAAAAATTAGAAAATGGCGTGTCTACCGAAAACCGGAGCGAGGAATCCGAGGATCTTGATGAGACGATCACCGTTAAGAGCAGTTGGCCGGTTCAACTCTGGAGTGGACTTTGGCGACGCTGGACAGTCAGCGAATCATTCTGAACTTTCGTAGATTCATTTAAGACTGGAGGCCTGGCGTTTGCTGGGCCGTCTTTTTTTAAAGCCAGGAACGATTTAAGACCGAAGCTTCAGCGTAAAATTCTCTTTAGATCCTCTTGAAACCGGCGTACACCTAACTGGCAACGGAGGTGAACAGATGAATGTAGTAAATCCTGTGGTCGGTGGCATCTACGCCCACTACAAGGGAAAGAGATATCGTGTCCACGGCATTGTCCGGCGCAGTGAATCTCTCGAAGAACTCGTTCTGTATGAAACACTGTATGAAAATGAACTTGGAAAAATGTGGGTGCGGCCTAAAGCTATGTTTCTAGAAAGTGTAGAGATAAACGGCGTACGGGTTCCACGTTTTCAACTGACTGATCAACTGATGGGTCAATGACCCGCATCCGCTAATGCTTTTTTGGGGTCTTTCGCGCTCTCGAGAGTTTTGCAAAACTCAACCATCTTGTGGAAGTCTCGTCCGAGTTTGTTGAACACGGCTTCAAAGTCACCTAGATTTTCAAAATAGAGTCGGTACGTCAGCAGAGTGGCGTTATTGAGCTCACTGCTTTCAAATCTGCCGTAAGACTCTTTCTCTTTAAAATGCGGTTTTAGCTCCGTGACAAATCTCTGTTGAATTTCTTTGAGTCGCGCAGGCCGCGTCTGGAGAAAATCGGGCTTTGATTTATTCTGTGCGTACCACTCCTCAAGATTCTTCATTTCGCGAAAGATAAAGTCCGAAAACAATTTTTCGTCGACAGTGTTGTTTGCTATTTGCGCAAGCGTTGGGCTCTCGGCCCCTTCTCTGAGGCGATAGAATTCTTCAGTGCCTTGATTACCGATGAAAACTGCGAGGCGCTCATTGAAGTCAGCTTCACTTTTAATATAAATTGTTGCGTGCACGGTTTCGTGAATGACGGTATTGACGAGTTCATAATCTTTGTAGCGCAACATACTCGAGAGAATGGGATCACTGAACCAACCTAAGGTGCTGTAAGCCGATACCCCGCGGACAGAGGTGTCGAAGCCTTTGGCTTTCATTTCGTCGGCCTCTTCTTTTGCACGATCGGGGTTAAAGTAGCCTTTGTAGGGAAGTGAACCCACAACCGGGAACCACCATTTGTAAGCGGTGAGCTCGTCTTTAGGTGCGGCACTGACCACATAGGTCACGTAGGGCCGGTCGAGCTGCGTGTACGTCGTGTAACTTTTAGAATGGTGGAGCCCGAGATTGTTTTCTGCAAATCGGTGGGCTTCGAGGGCGAGGCGAAGCTTGCGGCGTTGCTCTTCTGTGAGGCTTGGATTCTTGAGCGCTTCCTCTATAGGAACGCGGCTGTTGAGAAGCCCTACCTGATGATAGGCGCTTGAAACCAGGTAGCCAATTTGACATCCGCTGAGCAGAGGAGTGGCGGCGCTCAGAAGAACCAGGATAGCCCGGCGCGACCATACCAATCGACTGTCATGGGCGGATCGCTGAGCGGACGACTTGACCAACCATCAACTCCTATTTTGAGCGCGAGGCTATCGGTGATCGCAATGCGCAAACCAAATCCCGCACTCGGCGCGAAACCAGTCGCATCGTTGAGCGTAAATGCCGGATACAAGGTTCCATCTGGAAGAGTGTATTGGTCAACAAGCTGTTTGGACAGAATGTACACCAAACCCGCCTTCACGTAGGGCCTGAGGGCTGCTTCTTTTTCGCCAAACGTGTAGACAAAATCGGCACCAGCCGTCTGGTAGTAGAGGTAGGTCACGTGACCGTAGGGGACACTATTAGAGATCACTCTCGTGTCTTGACCATTGGTGTAGCTCAGTTCGATTGCCGAAGAATCGGTGAGATAATACGCAACCGATCCCGTGTAACTAAACGATTGATCGTAGGCATCGACGTCGATGTTGGTTTTTCGATAACTCGCTGACGCACCGATCTCAATGAAACCGGCGCGAGCAGTTGACGGAAGACCAACATTGACGGCTGTAAGAATCAAAATTGCGAAGAGAAATTTCATCGCTCACAGTGTAGCAAGTTCGGGTGAAGTCGCGAAACCTAAACTCAAGCCTCGCCTTTGGGCTAGCGCTCATTCGGTAGAGCCGAGGCGACCATATTGACGTTAAATGCGTAGTAAATGTGAATGAAGCCGTCTTCCTTGACCATCTCGGCCGGCGGATTGGGAAAACTTCCGACATCGGTAAAGGCCTTCACCGGGGCCTCGTCGAGGTTTTGGAGGCCACTACCTTCGTGCACGATGGTCCGAACGAGGCGGCCCTTGGGATCAAGCACGACTTCCACTTTGGTCAGAAAATTTTCCTTACCCTGCTGCCTTAACATTTGCGGTGTGACGCCCGCGACCGCCGCGCGGGCGTAGGTCACCCAGCGGTAACGAATCAGCTCTTCCATTCGCGCGTAAAATGAATAAAAGAGATGGCGGTCGGTATTGAGGGCTGTGAAGTCACCGAACTTGATGTCGTCGGGAAGCATTTCTCCCACAGTGGAGAACCCTCTTTCCTGGGCGCCGACGCTCGGCACGGTGGTGGGATTCTCTGTGCCGCGCTCCCGTTCCGCGTCGGGCGCCGGCTTGGGTGCAAGGCCTGCAACTTTAATATCGCCGGCGGGATTAGCCGACTTCCCTTGAAGAAGGCGCTCCTTGGCGGCTTCAAGAGGTGTCGTCGGACTCAGTTTCAAGTTGCTATGCTTGTCGCTCGTCCCGTTTTGCCCGCGCTTTTCTAACACGGCTTGCTTGGCTGATCTCTTGCCATCAGCCGAGCGGTTGGCAGTCATATCATTGAGACGAGCGCGCTGTTCTTCGAGTACGTTTTGCTCATCCTCTGACGCAAATCGAGCCTTTTGCTTTTTTGTTGTCAGATCTTTATCCGGAACCTGAGTTTTCCTGACAAAGCGCTCGTCTTCTGAACGCTTGTTCGACTTTGCCGCAGAGGGAGACTTGGGCGGGCTGAGAAATTCAACGTAAGAGGGATGATCTATTTTGAGACTCTCGGGCGGAACGAAATAGCGGAGTAAAAGTGCCAGCAAAATATGCAGGACGAGGCTGGCAAAAAGGATAACTGTGCGAAAGTCCCGCATAATTTCACGTCTTTAGTCTTGATTCGCAGGCTAGTCCACTCGTTGCCTACTAGTCGTTCCTTGGGCTCGCCTCAAGGTGTGACGATTTTAACCCGATAAGAGTACATACCGGGGGGTGTGATCGTGAACAAGCCGAATAATGTCATCGACTTAAAATCCCGCAAGCGTCAGGACGGCGATCTCGGCCCGCAAGCAAAGCCTTTCGCTGATTCGTCGGCGCCCGTTCTGGATATGGTTGAGCGGCGAAACGAGATGCTCACCCAAGAGCGCCGTAAAGTTCGAAGGACGATGCTCTCCGAATTCATCGGCGCGCACGTCGTGATTCCCGACCGAGGACTTCAAAAGGTCGTGATCTACGATATTTCCGATGATGGAATCGCCTTTGATGTTGGGGCGAGCGACGGCACGTTCGCGATTGGCGATGAAGTGGTCGTGCGCGTATATTTGAATCAACAAACTTACTTTCCATTTGTTGTCCGAGTGGCCAACGCCCGCGCAATTCCGGAAGAAGGCATCAATCGCCACGGGGGCCTGTTTTTGAAAGGTTCGGTCAATGACGTAGCACTGCATCACTTCGTGCGATTCGTCGAGACCGTGAGCGCCAGCCTTCGGACGGATCGCGGCGACGTTATGGTCTCTGGCCTTCGCAAATAGTTGTAGACCTTTGGTCTGCGATGTCATGCAATAGACTTCAGTGCAGTCTGGGGTCTCTGTTCAAAGAACAGCTTGCATGACTCCAGATTCATAAGGAGGCCGAGTGACTGTTCCTACAAACGCGGGCGATACGAAGAAGAGTGCAATCCGCAAAGTCGTCGTCGATACCAACGTTATTTTATTTGATGCTCTCGCAATCAAGAAATTTATTGGCGCCGACATCCACATACCCATTTCCGTTATTGAAGAAGTTGATCGTTTCAAAAGAGACTTGGGTGAAAACGGCCGCAACGCGCGCCAGTTCAGTCGCTTCATTGATCAATTGCGCGCGCTCGGACCTTTGTCGAAAGGTGTGCGCCTCGAATCCTCTTCGAGCACCGTCATCGTCAACACTGATTTTCGCATCGAGGGCATGCCGGTCGAACTCGATCCAACCAAAGCCGACAATCGAATTTTGGCGACAGCACTAGCGCTGCAAAAAGATTTTCCAAACGCTTCGGTCGAACTGATCACGAAGGACATCAATCTTCGTATAAAAGCCGACGTTTTTGGCGTCAATGCGCGAGACTACGAGCCCGAAAAGGTCGACGTTGATGAAATGTACGAGGGGCACCGTGAGATCGACGTCGATCCCGACATCATCAACGGTTTCTACAAAGACAAAGTCATCACGAAAGATACCTTCGGCCTGCTGGCGAATCAGTACGTCGTCATGAAAGATATCTCCAACCCCAATCACAGCGCCATCGGCAGGATGAGTGAAAAAGATGGTGGCATCGTGCCGCTCCTTAGCCCAACCGACAGTATTTGGGGTATTCATCCGCGCAACGTCGAACAGACATTTGCGATGGACTGCTTGCTCAACGATGAAATTCTTTTTGTTTCGCTCGTTGGCAAAGCCGGCACTGGAAAAACGCTTTTGGCACTGGCCGCCGGATTGTACAAGACGCTAGACGAGGGACGTTTTCAGCGCCTGCTGGTGAGCCGACCCATTTTTCCGATGGGACGCGATATCGGCTACCTTCCTGGTGACGTCGAACAGAAACTGAACCCCTGGATGCAGCCGATTTTCGACAACGTAGAATTCCTGATGGGTGCAGATAAAAAAGCAGCGGGTAGGGCGCAAGAGCTCATCAACCAAGGAATGCTCAACATCGAGCCCCTGACGTACATTCGAGGACGTTCGATCCCGAATCAGTACCTCATTGTCGATGAAGCACAAAACCTCACTCCTCACGA
>JAYTRM010000230.1:0-4305 GCA_043746165.1 Bdellovibrionales bacterium
AAAAGTTTACACAAAATTAAAATAGTGTATAGTTTTAGTGGTGAACCCACTCAAGCTCCTCCAGTCTCATTTTAAGGATATGCCGTTTTCACCTAAAGATATTAATGGGTTAGGCATCACCCAGGCCCAGGTCATTCAGCTCCTTCATAATGAGAGCATTCATCGCTTGAGCCGAGGCGTTTACGTCCTTTCGGGAGCGGACTTATCGGATGAGGCTCAATTCCGAGCTGCGACCATGCGAATTAACGGCCCCTCGGCTATTTGCCTCGTGTCTGCACTCGCATTCTACGGAATCACAGACCACATACCCAAGAAAGTTTGGCTCCTCGTTCCCGAAGATAAACACAGCGCCCATAAGGATCTTCGCCTACTTCGCAGCCGAAATCCTAAATGGAAGGTCGGGATCGACTCGCACAACGGATACAAGATCACCAACATTGAGCGATCCATCGTGGATGCGCTCACCACAAAACGCGTGCTCGGATTTTCCATCGGCGTAGGCGCTCTCAAGAGCGCTCTCCAAAACAAAAAAACCTCGCTCGATAAGATCATCAAAATGGCAACCCAACTCGGAGTTGACCATCGCGTGATGAGCTACATTGAGGCGCTTTCATGAGCCGCGAAGAAAAGGCAAAGAAAGTTCGCTCGGCTATCATAAAAATCGTAAAAACCGAACGCGTCCTTTCCGCAAATGACATTCGCGTCATCGTTTCTCTTGAACGCATCGTCACGCGCCTATCCACCGATTCGAAGCTCGACAAGCATCTCATATATAAGGGCGGCTTCGTTCTTCTCAAAACATTGGGGAGTAGTCGCTTCACGCGCGACCTCGATGCACTCGGTCTCGATCTAGACAAAGAGCAAATCGCCTCGCTTGTGCCTGCGGCACTCGCACTCGACCTGGACGACGGATTTTGGTTCGGTGACGTAAACGTGGAATCACTCGATGCACAAGGGGAATACGGAGCGCTTCGCTTCAATTGCGCCTATCAGATCGGCGATCCGCCAACCAAGAAGGAAGCACTTAAGAAACTCTCTCGTATCCATTTTGACGTAGGCTTTGGCGATACGGTTCCGGCAGATTTGAAGCACTCGGCTATGCCGTCGCTTCTAAGTCTCGATTCCAAAACATCATGGCGAGTCTATCCACCCGAATTCATTTTCTCCGAGAAACTCCAAACCCTCGTGAATCGAAAGTCAGGAAATTCGCGCGCTAAAGACGTTCACGACATGGGCCTACTCTTTGAACAGTGCGATTTCAAAAAATTGCTCAACGCCATTTCCGATACCTTTGCACGTCGACAAACTCCGATGCCGGAATCTCTTCTGGCATTCGCCGAATCCCTGGATACGCGAATCCTTGAGTCGGGGTGGAAAGCCGTCAAACTATCAGACGAAGAAAAGTCATTTAGCGAACGATGGGATCTCCTCAAAACGCATCTCGCAAAAATCGACATCGCCCTGGCGAAATAAGCCGTCGGCCCTGATGCTTGGGAGTGTTTCGCGCTCGCCCTGGGCCTTCTTTAACCACTCTCATATTGGAAATCTGTTTTTTGCTTGAGGCGGTCTCTCCGAGGGACGCCCTTTCCCTCCCTTTGCAGGGACGCGCGCCAGTCGCTAGCGCTTCGTGGCACGGTCCCTGCCGCTACCGCACCCATCGGGCGCTCACGCGTGACGGTCGGGGGCGTCCCTCTCCGCTCCCTCATCTCTTTCGAGGGCCTTCACTTTGTGAAAGGCCCCTCAAAAGAGAGGTCAGGCGCAACAACCAGATTTTCAAAGGAGAGAGTCATGCAAAATCAAATTCCAGGTGAGCAACCCAAGGAACCACCAGATCCTGTCGTCAACGCAAACGCATCACCTGAAAGCCATGCTTCGGGAATTGCCGACATTCTGGCTTCGATGGGACAAATGCGATCCAAGGCGCGTTCGCGACTCTTGGCTAATCGAGGCCGAGTTCTCAAGGCGCTGAAACGTCTTCACGCAACCAGCGTCGTCGTGAGCTACAGCGGCTCCGGCGATAGCGGTCAAATTGACCAAGTGAGCATCTACCAAGACAAAACCGAGCTCAAGCCAACGAAAAAGATTTCGATTCTCATTGCGACGAGCAAATGGAATCAAGAATCCGGCTGGATCGAACGTGTCCTGAGCAAACCCATGCCGCTCGCAGATGCGCTTGAGGCGCTCGTTTACGACTGGATCGAATCCGAGCACGCCGGATGGGAGAACAACGACGGCGCCTCGGGTGAATGCACGATCGAAGTCGCAGAGGATAAATTTCTACTCAATCACACGACGTACTACACCGAAAGCGAAAGCATGGAGCACTCGCTATGAGTCATACTTATCATCACTCCGAAAGCTCCGCGAAAATCTTTGGCGGCGCGCCTGAAGATTACCTCAAGATACATGATTGGCTCGACGCCACGAAAGAGACGTTTGCCGACTTCCGCCACCGTGCTCTTCGGCACCACTCTCAAGGAATTTTTGAGGCTGAGCGAGTTTTCGGCCACACAATCGAAAACTCTTTCGGCAAAAAAGTTCCTGTTCGCTACATTTGCGAGCAGCACATCAAGGAAGATTGCGGCGGATTTATTCCGTCCGTCTCCGATTGGCTCCGCAATATCAAGCAAGAATCCTGGATGTCGCGAGGCTATTTGATCGAAGCTTCCGAATCTTCGGAGACTACGAAATGATGCTTCGGGCGCGTCGTTCACGCTACGGCGCGCCCATGAAAGCGAGACTAAGTTTCAAGGGCAGTAGAAGTGCTGGCCTGTCTTGTTGGACGCTGTTCTTGGCTTGATAGTCTTGCCGCAAATTTCGCAACTGTCACTAATCGCCCCCTTCGCAGGCGTCGCGCCATCCGCTTCGCTCCTGTCACGCCTCCTGCCGACTTCGCTTCCAGGGGGCGGTGCCAATTGCTTCATTCGCTCGGTTCCCCTGCATTGGACCCTCAGCCTTTGGTGAAGGGTCCAAAAGCAGAGGCCCGCCAGACTTTCAATCCAAGGAGCATTTTATGTACCACCAAGACGCCTCTTTTCTCCAAACCCAAGTGGAGCAAATTCTCGCACACCACGGCCAACTCGAAGCATTCGAACACTCCCGTTACCTTCACTTGTGTTTACGCCCCGAGAATTCGGGACCGTTCAATATCATCAGAAAAGGCAACAGCGTGACCATCATTTTTAATCGCGATCCGAGCGTTATCTGTGACGCAAATCCCAACATCACTTTCGACATTTTTTCCAACGGATACTGGTGCATCCGCGAAATGACGAACTCCTACTTTGTCGATGAAAGTGAATCCGAGAACAGCTTCGAGTTGTGGGATACCTTAATCCGCTTCGATAACTTTGACGATGCCGTTGTGTATGCGGTCTCGTCGAAGAAAAAAGAACTCCACCCCCAGCATTAAGCTCGGGGTGGAGATGCGAAAAATACTTTTTCGTCTGGAGTTAAGCTGCATCCTTGCGGCCCGTTTGCTCCATCAAGAATAGCGGAAACTCCGCAGTCATGGCAAATCCGAGCCATTGTTCCTTTGAGACCGGGCCGCGCGTCTCGATATATTTTTGTCTCAGCTCTTCGAACCGATCCTCGTTCGTTAGAGATCGCTCCTGGAGCAGTTTGATATGCTCGTCTGTCACCAGACCTATTGCCAGTTCGAACAATTCGTCGAACTTTATCTTGCGGCCAGTTTTCTTTTTATTGCTCGCCAGGAGGAGCGCTACCGCTCGTTCTTTGGAAGCAGATCGGATTCGCACCGAACAGAATCCGGCGCACTTTTTTCCATTCCCTTTGTTCGCTTTCTCTTTCATAAAACAGCTCCATTTCATTTTGGTTGGTGCTGCTCTCCGAAACCGAATTGTTACGAATGGAAAATTAAAAGTGTCGCAAAGTCGGAGCGGCGTTGATCGCATTTGAAAATGCGATCCGACGCCTGCGGGTTTGTGGGTTCACACCGCTGGAGCGATTGCACCCACGTTGCACCCAAAGTCCACCCAACTTTGAAATAGACTGAAATATCAGGAAATCTGAGGCGCTTCGAAAACTGCCTCTGTTTGTGATTCTAACTACTTAACGCGTTTCACTTTTTCGACTTCAGACGGAAAAAACTCTCCAAAAATTGGTCGGGGCGACGGGATCGCCCTAACCTCTTGTACTTACTCATCTAATAATCTGGAAGTCACCCAAAGTCACCCACCATTTCGCGGAACAAACGTCAAAACATCGGCTGAACGCTCCTCTGGAGCCTTATAACCCAATGCTTCTGTCGCTCCTTTAAGACCGATACCGGCTTTTCGAAGGTAC
>JAYTRM010000231.1:0-23688 GCA_043746165.1 Bdellovibrionales bacterium
TTCCCCACACTAGGATTGTCTTTTCCCTTCATCATAAAATCAAGCGCCCAATCACCTCTCGCTCGGGGAATCTGCCGGCGCGTAAAAAGGCGAACTGTGTCGGGCGAGGCGAAATTTTGAAGGCGCTCACCGCGCATCGCCCGACGGAGCAGAAGTCCCCACCGGTCAAGATCTGCGAGCGGCGCAAAGAGCCCAGCGTGTGGGGCCACACCTTTAAGAGCCCAGGTATTTTGATCGTGGACTTCGCCGACGAGAACGCGCGCCCGCCATTTCTGATCATCCTCGGTTGGCGCATAGAGCTTACGAGCATGCCGTGGTTTATTTGCGCGGTGGAAATCAGTGTCCTTGAGACCCATTCGCTCGCAGCTGTTTTGCCAGTTTTCATAGAGCGAGCGTCCACTGAACTTTTCCATGATGAGCCCAATCACGAACAGATCAAGATCAGAGTATACCGTCTGCGGTGGCCATTTGATTTTTCCGGATTTTTTAAAATCAGCTAGAATTTGCCGACGCAGAATTGTTTCAAACTCACGCCAAGCACTTTCGGGCGAGCTTCGGCTCGAAGTCTTTTGCTCGATTTTTTTGTAAAATGGATGCCACCACGTAAGTCCTGCCGAGTGGCAAAGAAGATCGTGAACCGTCGCGGGACTACTTTGTGGAAACCAATCGACCCACCGACTCACCTTGTCTTGCAGGCGATATTTCTTTTCATCGAAAGCGAACATCATCGTCGAAGCAGTGAAAACGATTTTCGTGACTGAGGCGAGGTCGTAATACTCAAAGCTTTGGCCGAAACTTAAATCTAGAATTTTCTTTCCTAGGTGGTGAGCTGAGATGACGAGCCCCGGTGTCGAAGCCAAATAGCTACCTGCCATCTTGGTCGCAAATTTCCGTTCAAACGCGTTCATCAAAATGCCTTCCGGTCGTAACCGTCAAGAGACGCTCCCCCAAATCAAGTGTGGCTCTTGTTCCAAACGGCAGCGGACGCTGATGTTTTTCATGTCCCGACGGCAGACCCCCAAGCACCGGAATTGACAGCGTTTGGGCAAACCGACGGATGACCGGCCAGATGAGATTCCCGCCCGAGGGCTCATCACCGCCACTGAACTGTCCAAAAACAACAGCACGCGCCGACTGAAACAGTCCGGCCTGGCGCATCTGCTCGAGCATTCGATCGATGCGGTAGCCGCGCTCGCCGGTATCTTCAAAAAATAAAATTTTACCCGCCGTTTGCCATTGCATGGCGGTAGCGAGGCTACTTTGCAAGACAGTCAAATTTCCGCCACTCACTGGTCCTTGAATCGAGCGGCGCGCGCGGGCGGCCTCATTTAAGGCTTTGAGCTTTGCAAAAGAAATCTCGCTCTTTAATCCAAATACGACTTGTTTAATTTCATGAAGATCCGCGGGCGAAAGCTTTTCTCCTGCCAACCGGTCGAGAAGCGGCCCGTGCAGACTCGGCCAGCCCCATTTCTGGTTCACCGCAAGGTGAAGCGAGGTAATGTCTGAGAGGCCGATGAGAAGCTTCGCAGGGCCCTTTGGCGCCCGAACTTTATCAAGCTGAGGAAGAAGACGATTTGAGCCATAGCCTCCGCGCAGGCACCAGACGACCCGTGAATCTTGCGCCAGCAAGGCGGCTCTAAGATGTTCGAATCTGACCTCGTCACGATTGGAACTCAAGAGATCGCGGGCAAACAAACGCCGCGGCACGCGGGCTTTTAATCCCCAGGAGGTCAGCCGTTTGACTGCGAGCTCAAGAACTTCATCCTGCGCCCGGTAACCAGGAGCGATGATATCGACAGTGTCGCCTGGCCTTAGCGGTCGCCATCCGCTTTGCTTGGCTTTGGGTGATCCGCGCGACATTTAAACTTCCTTAAATTCCCCGCACGTTGCCTTTCGGTTTGAGGTCGAGCCCAAAAAGCGAAGTGGGATAGTTGCCGTCAAAGCAAGCGGCACAATACCCGCCCGAAGTTCCTCCGACTGCCTCTTTTAAACCCTCTATAGAAAGATACCCTAGACTATCGGCTCCGACAAACTGGCGAATACTTTCAAGACTTTGGTTAGCCGCAATTAGCTGCGACTTCTCCGGGGTGTCGACTCCGTAGTAGCAGGGCGAAATTGTCGGCGGAGCAGCGATGCGCAGGTGCACTTCCTTGGCTCCCGACGAGCGGATGAGGCTGACAATTTTGCGGCTCGTGGTACCCCGCACCAGCGAGTCATCGACCACGACCACCCGCTTGCCTTTGAGTACCGCCGACTGAGCATTGAGCTTGATTTTCACACCGACATCGCGAATTGCCTGCTGCGGCTGAATGAACGTACGCCCGATGTAGTGATTGCGAATGATGCCGAACTCAAATGGGATCCGGCTTTCGAGACTGTAGCCAAGTGCCGAAGGCACTCCACTATCTGGCACTGGGATAATCACGTCGACATCAACCGGGGTTTCGCGCGCCAGTATTTGGCCGGCACGTTTTCTGAACTCGTAAACACTTTGGCCAAAAACTATGGAATCGGGCCGAGAAAAATAGACGTGTTCGAAAACACATTGCGCGAGTTTCTCTTTGCGTTCGAGAAAGAAGGATTTGATGCCGGACTTATCGATGACCACAATCTCGCCAGGCTTCACTTCGCGAATTAGGCGCGCGCCGATCAGGTCAAATGCGCAGGATTCACTGGCCACGACGTAGCTTGCGCCACCACTATCTCCGTCACCGTGAGCATCGTCTAATTGACCGAGCACCAAGGGGCGAAACCCGTGCGGATCACGGGCCGCGATTACCGACTCCCCGGTGAGAAGTACAACGCTGAAAGCCCCTTCGACCCGCTCGAGCGCAAAGCGCACGCGATCGAGCAGAAGTTTGTGGGTGTCGCGTGCGATCAAATGCAAAACCACTTCGGTATCGCTTGAGCCTTGAAAAATGGAACCTTGGTTTATCAGCTCGGTTTTTAAACCGTCGGCGTTGACGATGTTTCCATTGTGCGCGATCGCGAGCGGCCCGGTTGAAAGCTGGGCGGTCATAGGCTGGGCATTGAAGATTGAGTTCATGCCTGTTGTTGAGTAGCGATCATGACCGATCGCCGCCCGGCCCGACAGTGCTGCGAGAATCTGATCATTGAAAACTTCTGAAACCAGGCCTAGATCTTTGTGGACGTGATGGCGATCGCCGTCGAGAGTCACGATCCCAGCAGATTCTTGACCTCGGTGTTGAATCGCGTAAAGGCCGAGATATGTGAGGCGACTGGCGGCTGGATGATTCCAGATTGCAAAGACTCCGCACTCGTCTTTCCACTTTTTGCCGTTGGCATCGCTGTTCATATCAGGCCTTCTTTCTATCGATTGAGAGCGGCGTCCCAGCAGTTCGTAAACCAAGTCCTCAAAGTCTCGACCTTTTCATTTACCAGTGATCCAATCTCAAGACGTCCCTGAACTGTTTCACCGATTTCGTGAAGCTCGACCGCACTCCCTTTAACAGCTAAGCTGAACTCCGCAGCTGATGCGCGATCGATGGCAAAAACTGCTTCGTACAAATGCTCTTCAAAAAGTGCTGCGCGGTCGACTTCGCTGCGGATGCCTTTGAGTTTTTCCAAATCCACGACGGCACCGAAGCCTTCAAGCGACATGCGCGCAAGTGCATAGGCCAAACCGAATTTTCCCACGGCACGAGTCGATCTCACTCCGGTCATTTCGGAGAGTCTAACTGCCGCGCGAATCATCTCGCCAGCCCGCTTGGCCTCAAATTCTCCACGGCCGGTAGCCGACCCTTTTTTAATTTCACAGCTCGCCCCAGAAAATTCGATCATCGGCGCGCGGAGAGCGAAGATCTTAAGCCCCGCGTCGCCAAAGTGACTGAGCGGAATGTGCTCGACCGAGTCACGAAGACCGATCAGCCCGGTGGAAGGGGTCGAGGTGATGTTTTTTCCCATCGTCTCGTTATAAAAACTGACGTTACCGCTAATAATCGGAGCTTCCAGTTCGCGGCACATCGCACTCAATGCCTCGAGACTTGAGACAAATTCGCTCATCACATTTTCTCGCTCGGGATTGCCATAGTTGAGACAATCGGTAACCGCGAGTGCGGTGAAACCCTTCAGAGCGAGCTCAAGCGCAGGATAAGCTACGGCATCAAAACCGCCAACTTGTGGATCAAATCGCATCACGTGCGGTCTGCATCCAAGGACAACACCTAAACCTCGACCCGAATCTTTAAGTCGTACCACGCCGACCGAGTCGCGGCAGTCACGCGCCGTCGCTGCGCCAACGCGCGAATCGTACTGACGATAAATCCACTCTCGCGAACAACCGCGGATATCGTAAAAGACATCTTTGAGCTCGATGTCTGGTTTAAACTCACTTCTAGACTGCACGCGATTTTGTGGCGCGAGTGCCTTGAAGGCGCGCTGGTACTGCGGAGCGTTTTCGACGAGTAAGTCGGGGTCAATGTCGGTCAGACATTCGCCGTGCCAGAAGAGCTGCACGGTCTTTTTTTCCGTCACTTCGCCGATCTTCACGGCATCCAAACCCCAGCGGTGAAAGATCGCTTCGATTTTTGCAAACTGCTTGGGCTCGCAAACAAGAAGCATGCGCTCCTGACTCTCAGAAAGCAGAATGTCTTCGGGAGTCATCGAGGAGTCGCGGAGCGGAACGAGATCCAAATCAAGGTGCAAACCCACGCCACCTTTTGAGGCCATTTCAAAACTCGAGCTGGTGAGTCCTGCCGCACCCATATCCTGAATGGCGACGACAAGATCCGCGGCCATCACCTCGAGACACGATTCAATCAGTAGTTTTTCAAAGAAGGGATCGCCGATCTGCACCGTCGGACGCTTGGCCGCCGAGTCAGCTGCAAAACTCTCTGAGGCCATTGAGGCCCCGTGCACGCCGTCTCGTCCTGTTTTGGCGCCGACGTACACAAGCCAGTTGCCCGGGCCATGAGCTTTGGAGAGAAAAACCTTCTCGCCCGGCCGAAACAGACCGACCGCCATGGCGTTGACCAAAATATTTCCATTATAAGATTCATGAAATTCAGTTTGTCCCGTGATAGTTGGAACGCCCACGCAATTGCCGTAGCCGCCAATGCCGCGCACGACACCATCAACTAACTGAGGCATGCGCTCAGCCGTTGGCATGCCGAAGCAAAGATAATTTGCTAGCGCGATTGGACGGGCGCCCATGGTGAAGATGTCGCGCAAGATGCCGCCAACCCCAGTGGCTGCTCCCTGGTAGGGTTCAATGAAACTTGGATGGTTATGGCTCTCGATTTTAAAAGCAATTCGCTCGCCTTGGCCGAGGTCGACGACGCCGGCGTTTTCACCGAAACTCTGCACGACCCGACTCGAAGAATTGTAGAGTTTTTTGAGATGAACTTTTGAGCTTTTATATGAGCAGTGCTCGCTCCAGAGTGCCGAAAAGAGCGGCCACTCAACCGCTTTCGGCGGGCGACCCAAAATTTCGCAAATTTTCGCATACTCGCTCGAGCTGAGTCTGTAGGTCTTCAATCGAGATTTGGTTTCTTCATTCAAATTCATCTAAGACCTCACCCGGCAACGTTTGTGAAAAAAGCGGCGCCATCCGTACCACCCATCCAAGACTGAATCGCGCGCTCCGGATGCGGCATGAGGGCTGCTACGTTTTTACTTTCGTTCATGACTCCGGCGATACTAGCGATGGATCCATTTGGATTATTGAGATAACTCCACCAAATTTGGCCGCGGTCTTGGAGTTTCTTGAGATCGTCGCCCTCTGCGAAAAAACGACCATCTGCGTGCGCGATTGGCAATTTCGCCTTATGGCCCGGTTTGAGTTCACGACCGAAATTGGCATTTTGATTCTCAAGTTTGACGTCAACCCAGTCATCGATAAAGCGTAGACCGGCGTTACGAATCAAAACACCGGGAAGGAGTTGGGCTTCGCAGAGAATTTGAAAGCCATTGCAGATGCCGAGTACGGGCATACCCGCGGCTGCGGCTTCGCGAACCGATTTCATCGCCGCACTCCTTGCAGCTAAGGCACCGGAGCGAAGGTAGTCACCGTAGGAAAATCCCCCTGGTAAAAAGAGCGCGCTGTAATCGCGAAAATTAAACTGATCCGCATGCCAGACCCAACGCACACGATCGGTGTTGTCGGCCTCCTGGGAGTTATGAGCGTCCCCGCCCAACACTGAAAATACATCGCGGTCACAGTTCGTTCCCGGAAAGCGCAAGACCCCGAACGGTTTCCGGCTCACTTGAGCATTCACAAGACATCCAATTCAAAAGATTCAATTAACGGATTATGTAACACGCTTTCAGCCATGGCCCGCGCGGAGCTCAACGCTTTTTCCAGGTCTTGGTCAGGGAGATCAAGAATCACGTACCGGCCGACTTGGCATGAGGTGAGCTTCCCACCATTTTGCCGGAGCATGTTTTCGACGGCGCGTCCCTGGGTGTCGAGTACTTCTTTTCGAGGCATAACCTTCACACCAATTTTCATAACTACCTCCTAAGCCGCTCAAGGCCCTTTTCTTTGCGGCTCCGCGGTTAATTTTTTGTTCCACTTTTCATGCAACCGACTCGCCACTTCTTCATAGGATTCTTTGACTCGCCCAAGATCGCGGCGGAATCGGTCTTTGTCCATTTTTTCGCCGCTTTTTTGATCCCACAGTCTGCAGCTGTCGGGTGTGATCTCATCGGCCAAGACGAGCTGCCCGTCGCTTTGTCGTTTGCCGATTTCGATCTTGAAATCGATCAGCTGCAGTCCTGCGGCTGCGAAGAACTCGATGAGACCCGCGTTCACTTTCAAAGCGAGAACTTTCAATCGGTCCAGCTCCGCCTGATTGGGAGAAATTTTGAGCATCAGAGCCTGCTCGTCACTGATGAACGGATCGCCAAGCGCATCATCTTTGTAAAAAAACTCAACGAGCGGTTGTTCTAGTGGTGTGCCTTCTTCGATGCCAAATTTTTTCGCTGTCGAGCCCGCGAGAACGTTGCGTACCACCACCTCAACTTTCAGCATCGTAAGGCGTTCAGTCAGCATCTCAGTCGAGCCGACATCGGCAATGCGGTGACTTGGAATGCCGCGCTCCTGGAGAAACCGAAAAACGAGAGACGTGATATCGCGATTGAGCCTGCCCTTACCTTCGAACTCGCCTTTTTTAAGCGCGTTGAAGGCCGTTAGGCTATTTTTAAATTCTTGAAGGATCCACTCGGGATGCCCCTCGACTTCGAAAAGCCGCTTGGCTTTTCCTTCGTAAATTACTTTTGTTTTTTTTACGTCCATCGATACTCCTTTTGCTCATCAAACCGGACTAGTCAGACAGGACCTTCAGACCGACTCAGATAAAATCCCCGCGCGTTTAAGTGCACCTGCAATTGCTTTTTTATGGCGCGCGCCCGAAAACACTTCGTCAATTTCAATCTCGCTTAAACGACCTCGCGTCTCTTGATCGACTTTGGCTGCTTCACGCAAATGGCCGCCAGGTTTTAGTCCATGGCTTAAACGCTGAACAATGAGGTAGCTCTCTTCGCGGCTGAGGCCCTTGCCGACCAGCGCCAGCAAAAGGTGAGAACTGAAAAGCTGGCCGGCCGAGAGATCCATGTTGTGCTGCATTCTCTCGGCATCGACCTCAAGGCCTTCGACGAGCTTGACGGCTCTGTCGAGAGCGTAATCGCAGAGAATGAAGGCGTCTGGAAGTGCTACGCGCTCAACGCTTGAGTGACTAATGTCGCGCTCGTGCCAAAGAGCGATGTCCTCGAGACCCGCCAGCAAATAGCCGCGCAAAAGCCGCGCGCAACCGGTGAGATTCTCGGCCGATATCGGATTCTTTTTATGCGGCATTGCGCTCGAACCTTTTTGCCCGCGACTAAAACCTTCGGTGACTTCCGCCACTTCTGTGCGCTGCAAATGACGAAGTTCAACCGATAGCCTCTCAAGACCCGCGCCGATCATCGCCAAAGCGTAGAACACCTCGGCATGACGATCGCGCGGAATCACCTGGGTCGCAATCGTCTCCGGCACAAACTTTAAAGCCTTTGCCACGAGCACCTCAATTTCGCTCGTTTGAGTCGAATATGTCCCAACAGCGCCGGAAAGTTTGCAGATCGCCACTTCTGCAAGGGCTCTTTCCATGCGTTTAAGATTTCGCTCCATTTCGGCCCAGTGGCCCGCGAGCTTCATGCCAAACGACGTCGGCTCGGCGTGCATGCCATGAGTTCGGCCGGCACACAACGTCTCGGCGTGCATTTTTGCGCCCGTTTTCAGCGCTTCTATCAACCGCCTTGTCTGAGTGATGACTTCGGCTCCGGCCTCGCCAATGATCAACGAGAGTGCCGTGTCTAAAACGTCCGAACTGGTGAGACCAAAATGCACATAGCGCCCCATTGGGCCGACGTTTTCGGCGACGTTTGTGACAAAAGCGATCACGTCGTGACGAGTGGTTTTTTCGATCTCGTCAATCCGCGCTACTGAAAATTTCCCTTTCGCCCGGATCAACTCGGCCGCCTCTTTAGGAATCAAACGAAGTGAAGCCTGGGCTTCGGCCACTTGGCATTCGACTTCAAGCATCTTGGCGAAGCGATTTTCTGGACTCCAAATTCGTGACATTTCGGCTCGCGAGTAACGCTGAATCATCTCTTCTCCCGTACCGCGGCCTTGGCCTCAGCAGCTAGCCAAAGTGTTTTGAGTTTCTCAAGTTCCACCAAGGCGTCAGTCTGGGCTTTCATTCTTGAGGTCGCATCCAGCGAGCTCCAGGTATCCGGACCCGCTAAAAACAAATTCATCAAGCCGGAGTCGGAAGGCTTAAGGATACTTGCCTCATCAGTTATTGCATGACGAACGGGATCGATCACATTCTTCATCGCCGCATGCTCTGTCAATATTTTAGGTTTAAACAGCGGCATGCGTGCGGTCATGAGCCGCTCAACCTCGCGCCCGATCTCCTGACGATAGATAAGATCGCCGGCGGCTCGTACGGGAAGTCTCACCCATATGTCAAATTCGGGCCGAAGATTACCGACTGCGAGACGCTTGCGCCAAACAAAAGCGTTGCTGTGAGTCCACGGCAGGTCGTGGTCTTCAATCACCACCGCAAACATCGGCAATTGATCAAACTCATCGGCACCGGCACCGGCGCGGTTGCCATCCGAGTCACCAGCGGAGTCGCCATCGGCGCTGAGGCCACCGCAAAGCGCCATCTGATAGCGCGTCCAGTACCAAGACGGAGAGGCCTTGCCTCCCTGAAAAATTTTTCTCTTTACAGCTTCAGGCAGCCGGTCGGTTTCAAGACCTGATAGCATCCACACGAAGGCGCGAGCTTTGAGCTCGGCTTTGGAATTCGTGAGACTTCCACCCGCTCGATCTGTTGAGAATTCGAGGACGTCAAGTTTAGCTCGCGATCGAAACAGAGATTTTGCCTGGCCGGTGCGTAACGCTTGAATGGACACCTGCCTTCGAACTTTCACACCTATTTGTTCACAGGCGGCAAGACCTACTTCAGAACTCGATTGCGAAACTCGGCGAATCCACAATGGCGCTTTCAAATCGAGCGCACGGCCGTTCATTTCGGAATGGTAAACCGAGCTGTGACTTTCGCTCATGAAGGGTGCGGCAAACTGCGCGGCAAAATGGGCAAGCCATGATTCTTGAAAACCGCATTTATCGATTTGTGTCGCCACTCGATTGACTTGCCGGGCGTTGTTTGCAGTCCTTGGCAAGAGATCGAGAAAAGAGTCTACCGAAGGCGCAAGTTTAAGTTTTTGCAAATGAAATTTTGCGAGCGGCCCACTCAGTTCGATCGGTCCGCTCTTAAGCCAAATCACGAAACCGAGAGGACACGGAGTGAGCTCGCTACTTTTGCCCTCGCCCAAAAGCTGAAAGCGCGAATCGGCTTCATCCTTGTGCGGAATTTGGCTAGCGGCCAAATCGCCTGACGCAAAAAAGCCGAATGGACCTTCGAGGTCTTCGGCCTGGCCGGCTTCGAGACTGCCGCTAACGTCGACGAGAACCACCCGCCAGGCGCGGTTCGTCAGCTCGCAAGCGAGCCAGTTGCCGCGGCCATGACAAGATACGATCACCGCATCGGCGTCGTAGGCTTCAGCTTCGCCGACCTTCAATGGACGAGGCAGCGGATGAGGCAGCAGACGAGCCAGTGGACCAGTCAATGGTTGAAGCTGGGCATCTTGTATTTTCACTTCGCCAGATTCTGACTCCATCTCCGAATTGACTCCTTCACCATGCGTTGCTCGTCGACATGGACCAAAAACTCGCATTCCGCGAGACTTAAAAGACTGCTTTCATCGCCTGTCAGCGTTTGCCGCTGATGCACCATTTCGCCTGCATCGACTGCTTCGATCACCTGGTGAACGCTGACTCCAATCGGCGCGCGATCTTTGTGAGCGCGTTCGATACTTTCGAGGCCAGCGTAGGCGGGCAAGAGCGAAGGATGCAGATTCAGAATTCGTCCTCGCCACCGGGCAATGAAAACCTCGGGCACGACTTTCATAAAACCTGCGAGAAAAACGTGAGTGACGCCGAGTTCGCAAAGCTCATGATCTAATTTCAGCCAATCGGTTTTCTTACTTCCCGCAACCGTTGGAACTAGGGCATCGCGCACTCCCGCCCGCCTTGCTTTCAGACGTCCTTCAGCATCGGCCCGGGAAGAAAAAACGACTCGCACGTCGATTTCCTCTCGCAATTCCAGAATCGCAGCCAAATTCGATCCGCGACCTGAAATCAAAACTCCCCAGGCTGCTCTCAATATCGCACCTCGGGTTCACTCTCGGGATTTCCCGAGGCTTCGACGGTGCCGAGTTGGTAAGCTTTGAACCCGCTTGCGACGACCATGTCCATAACCTTGGAAGCCTGTTCGGGCCTAGCGATGAGGATGAGCCCAACCCCACAGTTGAGCGTTTTGAGCATTTCAATTCTCGACATTCCCGTTCGATCTTGCACCACGCAAAAATGCTCAGGCCAAGCCCAGTCGATCAGCGGTAAAACCGTACCCTTCGGAATCACCCGAGGCACGTTTTCCATTCCGCCGCCGGTGATGTTCCCAACAGCCCGTACCACATCGGCCGCCACGAGCTCACCGACCAGGCGCGCGTAGAGGTTCGTCGGTGTCATGAGCGTGTCGCGCCATTTTTCGAGATCGGTTTCGAAGACTTTTCTCAAGAGCGAATAGCCGTTAGAATGAAATCCCGAGCTCGAGACGCCAATGACCTTATCTTCGATTTGCACGCGATGAGGGCCTAATAATTTTTCTTCATCGACGATGCCGACCGCAAATCCTGCAGCGTCGAAATCATTGCCATGATAGAGCCCCGGCATTTCAGCCGTCTCGCCGCCAATCAAGGCGCAACCCGATTCGTGACAGGCATCGCGCACGCCGCTTAGGAATTCCTTTGCAGCTTCGAGCTGCAGTTTTCCCGAAGCGTAGTAATCGAGAAAAAAGAGCGGCTTTGCGCCACAACAAATAAGGTCATTCACACACATTGCGACAAGATCTTGGCCGACGCCGCGATAAAGTCCGAACTGACTTGCGAGCTTAATCTTCGTACCGACACCGTCGGTGCTGCTGACCAGACAAGGTTTTTTCATTTCAGGAAACTGCATGCGGAAGATAGCCGCAAACCCACCGATCCCCGAAATGAGGCGGTCCGCGTGGGGCGCGTTGGGCACAGCTGACTCCTTCAGCCAGTCGACAAGCTGATCACCAGCTTCGACGTCGACACCCACGGCCTTGTAGTTTAAACTCATGGCCTTCCCCTTTTTGAAAAGATGCGGGTATTCAACCCCGGACCTACGCCTAGTTGCAATCCAAAATGAAAGAAAAATGACAATGCTGCGAGAGCACAATTTCCACTTGCGAAAGTCGCCCTTTTTGCCCACCAGATAGACAGATGTCTGGCGCTTTGCCAAGCGGTTGCGCTCTACCCGACCAGACTCGCCTTAGCGGGGCCCTACACTTGCTGGAAAAATGCTGAGCTGTTACGCTTAAGGCCTGCTTGCATGCTGCGCCCCGGGGGAAAATTCATGTCATGTTTTGATCGCTATGCCGGCCAGGCAGCAAGATTCACAGCTGGCTCCAAAGCTGGGTTAATCCGCCCGGCCCTACCCCTAAAACTGCTGCTCACCTCATTTTCGGCGCTTTTTCTGGTCAGCCTGTCTGACGCTCCTGCAAAGGCTGCTGACGCAGAGCAACTGCAGCCTCTGCACGGTCTCGAAGTCCCAGGCACTTCCGCGCTGCTGCAAGATTCTTCTGGCTGGCAGCCCAAAAAAGGTGTTTTGATTGCCCAATCCGATGGCGATGATGTCGCAGATCCTTTTGCTGACTATAGTGAATTCGAAGAGTCGATGGATGAAGAAGAAGACATTAACTTCTTTAAAAACGGCCGCCTTCTCACCATCGGTTTTCTCGGCGGTTACCGCGGCTGGACAGGGACTCTCAATCAGATCTACACAAGCAATCCTGCATTCGGAATTTTTCTGTCGTACTTTTTTGATCTGCGCTTTGCCCTGCAGTTTGGTTACCTCACCAGCAATCACGTTTTGCTCATTCCTACCAATGGCACCTTTGATACCATTCAAGGCAACGTTAGCCTCAGCGATATCTCGGTCAATTTGAAATATTATTTCAACACCCAAAACGTCACCCGCGGCCTCGCCGACCTCAACCCTTACGTCATCGGCGGATTTTCGCAAATCTACCGAACTGCAACTGTGACCGGCAACAGTCAGTTTGCAAAAGACTCTGCCTTTGGCTTTGACTTCGGCGCCGGACTCGAGCTTCCGATGATGCACAATAAAATGTTCTTTGGCGCCCAAGCCATGTTTCAATACGTGAATTTTCCCGACCAAGGCACGACGTATCTAGACGACGTCGGCAGACCAACGGGCGTTCAACCCAATGGTAACAGCTGGACGTTTATGGGAATCCTCGGGGTTAACTTCTAGCAGAAAATATTTGCTCAGTGAGCAACGCCCAGCTCTTTGGCACGGGCCAATCGCGTTTGCTCAAGCACGAGTCTGCGAGCTTTCGGATCTTCGCCCGGCAAAAGATCGATCGCGTAAGGCAAAGTTTTCGAGTCTCTAATATTCATAATGTTGATGACGCGGCTTAGGCTATCGATCGTTTCGGCTTTGAAAGCCTGAACTTCAGCGGTTGAGCAGTTCTCACAACGAGTCGACATAACTTTGGAGTACATCGCTTCGACGTAGTAAGCGCCAATTCCTCCGCTGTCGCAAGCCGCGAGTCCCGCGTAGTCGTGACCCTGAGGGCAAATCACATGCGGAAAACCGCAGTCGGGGCTTCCCTCTTGCTGGCAATCGCTGTGTCGCGATTCGTGAACCATTGTTCCCATGCGGACCGTTAAATCATAACGAGCGAAATTGGGCCCAAGCCTGATAAACCCCGAAGACGGAAACGGAAACGTAAACGGTGTCACTCCGAGAACAAACTGGGCAGCAGTGTACTGTTGCGCCACTTTCCACAAACCAAATCCAACATTGGTCGCAACGGTCATTCGGCCACCCTCAGGCAGCAGTGCCCAACTACCACCCACAGCAATTTCAAGATCTGCGCGATCGGAAGTCGGAGAGATGTAGTGCATTCTTTCGTTGACGAAATTCAAAACTGAAGCAGCGTCCGTGCCGCGAAAGACTTTGAAAAACGAAGAATTTTTAGGCGCCAAAATTTGCGCCGTGGCTAGCGCCGCGTACACCGTTTTCACGGCGCCACAGTCGGAAGCAGTCATCGCTGGATCAAGCAAAGGTCCCGCAATTCCGGCGGTCACCGATTGGCCGCAGCTCAGGGGCTTTTTCTCGAGCATATCGGGTGAGACATCCGGTGCAAATGCGAGCTCTGGGGGAGGAGTTGCGATTGGTGTCACAGGCGTCAGGGCGTTAGGATTCTTATCGTCATGTTTGCGGGCAGACCCCACCACAGTGCTCTGCCCAGGCGGCGCAGAGTTCGGAAGCGCCACCGACTGCGAGCCGGACCCACCACCCGGAGCACAGCCAACCAAGGTGGTCGCCACAAGCGACGCGACGACCGACGCAACGACCGACGCGACGACAGCCGCGCTGACAGGCTTTAAAGTCGTGAGCAAAAGCACTCGGCAAGATTTCAATGTCGCGAAATCACAATTGATCATAGGCTGAAATTAACTTTCGCGTTTGACTGTTGAGCGTCTGCTCCAATAGGTCGAGCCTCGATGCAAAATGCTCAGGGTTTAGGATCGAAAGGGTCTTTGCACTTTCAAAACATGTCACTTTTAGGCTTGTCGAAAGCTGGTCCCCATCTTCCGAAGCGCAGGCGCCGAATTTCTGAAAATTTAACTCTGCGGCGCGCGGGTCGTTGCGAGACGAGGCGAGCATTTCGGCAAAAACCCGCGCCGCTTTGATCAAAGATGCTGGATGGCTATGAACATCATGAGCCACTTCCCGGCGAAGCACTTCTCGACTGGGAAGAGTCGCAATCCACGCCGCTTTTTCATCGGGTTTGAGCTGAGTACTTTCAGGCACGAGCTGTCGAGCTTTGCCCGCCTCGTTCTTGGCATCAACGGCGAAGTCGCTCGCCAAAGCAGCGCTAGCTGCCGGTTGCGTCTCCTTCATTGAATTTCCGACTGGCTCCGAGATCGACGCAGAGGGCGTCGTTGCGTGAGCCGCGTCTTGAGCAAAGTTTTTCACCTCGAGCGCTGGTCGGGTGCTCGAAAAAAGAAAACCCGCGATCACGAGCAGAGCCAGGCTGAGAGCAGCAGCCATGGTTAAACGCTGATTCATCGTGCAGCTCCCAGTTCTTGCACGCGTGCTTGATGGACCTTCATAAGATCAGCATGATGCTGCCTCCAGGGTGAGAAAACCCTGGCTTAAATTGCAAGACCATAGCCAGCCCAAATCGATGAAAATCGTCTCCGCTGGCGCCTGCCCGGGAGCGTACTGAACCGTCTACAGACCAGACGGCAATTTTTACAAGTTTTCCCGAATCAGGCCGATGATCGCAAGAGCGAAAGAAAATACGATCACGGCCGGCGCGACCCAGCGGATCACGAAAATCCAGTGCGAAAAAAGTTTTCGAGTTGCCACCGAATCATCATTAATGAACTCGGCTTCCACCGATGAAGTTTCGCCGCCTGATTCACGACTGGATTTCAGGCTGGACGCCAACGCAAGTGCAACGACGAGCGCAGCTAACGGAAGCAAGCCGTTGATCAAAAGACTATCAAGAATTTCCATGAAGCTTCGGCCGCGGTAATGGAACCCCGCAAATAAAGTCGTTGAAAGGGCCGGGACGATCGAAAGCAAAAGTGCTAGGCATCCAGTCGCCCAAGTTGCGTGGAGCCGCTTGAGGCCGGTGAGTTCAATCACGTTGGCGACCAGTGACTCCAGCAAGCCGATACTTGCACCAAGAGCTGCGAGATAAAGGCAAATAAAGAATCCAAGACCAAATAAAAAGCCGCTGTCGAGTCCTTGTAAAAGTTTCGGCAAAGTTTGAAACAATAAGTCGGGAGTGGCTGATTTGAGATTTACCGTCGCGAGCAGGGGAAAGATGAGCAGTCCCGCGAACAGGGAAATCACGGTATCCATGACCGTCACTCGAAATCCGGCCGATGGAATACGCGTTTGTTCGTTGAGGTAACTTCCGAAGGTCACCATCGTACCGAAACCCACAGAGAGCGTAAAGAACACGTGGCCTAGGGCATCGAGCATCGAAAACGCCGTGAGTTTCGTGAAGTCTGGATAAAAGAGAAACCGCAACGCCTCTCCCGCAGTCGGCAAACTCAACGACTTAAGCATCAGCATGATAAGCAGGATCACAAAAACAGGCATCGAGTTGCTCACCCACTTTTCCATGCCTTCCTGCACACCTTTGGCCACGATCACGAGAGAGATTAACAAATGCACACTCGTGAGCAGCACTTGCAACAATCCACTTGATCGCAAAATTCGCAAGCTCGCTTCTGGGTCATAGGACGACGTTGTCAGATGGCCGATAAAAAACTGCATCAAAAAATGCAAGACCCAACCGCTGATTACTGCATAGTAGGCAAAAACTAGAAGACAAGTGAACGCGGCCAGCCGCCCGGCCCACCTCCACGATTTTGAATCTTTACCGTTCACCCAGCCGCTGGTCTTGCCTCTTATTGCCGGCGATGAAACCGCCGCGACGACGCTCTTACGCGACAGTTTTCCGAGCATCAGCTCGCCAACGAGAAGCGGTAGGCCAATTCCGATCGCAAATAAAATGTAGAGAAAAACAAAGCCGCCGCCGCCGTTATCGACCGTGATGTAAGGAAATCGCCAGAGGTTTCCCAAACCAAATGCCGAGCCGATGGCAGCCAGGTAAAAACCAAAGCGCGTCCCCCAAAGGCCACTGCGCGCACTTTTCGAACCTCTCGAATGGGACGTCGACCGAGGAGTCGACTTAGGCGCGTTCATCTTGAACTCACCTCAACTCCTGCTGGCTTTCAGCCTCCATGAGCTTCGCAATTTCGGGCGGAAGAGTCTCCTCGAACAAGTCCGCGTCAAATCCCTCATCACCTGCATCTGATGAAGTGTCTGCTGTTTCCAGAGGCAGATGTTCCCCGGGCACTTGTTCTCCAGGCACAAGGGCTTCGACGCCGATCACATCACCGACCACACCACGTCGACGCTGCTTTTGACCGTGTTTACCGCTCATCACGAAAATCCGAATGGGAATGCCCTGAAGGCCCCACTCCTCCTGAATTCGCTTAGCTAAAAACCGTCGGTAAGAGGGCGTCACACCGTCGGGATGATTGGCAAAGGCGATAAAGGCCGGAGGACGCTGATTCGTCTGAGTTAAGTAATAGAACTTCACGTTCTGCACACCCCAAACCGGAGCCGGGGCCTGCCGGATGGCGCTCATGAAGAAGTCGTTGAGTTCGCGAGTCGAGATTCGATTTGTGATTTTCTTTTCCATGTCGACGATCATGTCGAAGAGATCTTTCAAACCGCGACCGGTCTTTGCGCTGACGAAAGCGATTTTGATATCAGGAAAGAAATGCATTTCCTGCTCCACCCGCGAGCGAAACCAACTGCGGTAGGCAGGATGGTTTTCTTCGGCGATATCGGTCTTATTTGCCACCATGATTACCGCACGGTGCTTGGCGAGAATTTTCTCGAGAATTTTCGCGTCTTGGCTCGACGGTCCTTCGTTTCCATCAACTACGAGCAATACGATATCGGCGCGGCCGATTGCATCCCGCGTTTTAAAGGTCGAAAGAATCTCAAGACCTTCGCCACTTTTGTAAGAGCGCCTGAGTCCAGCAGTGTCGATGAGGACAAATTTGCGGCCCTCGTAGATCAACTCGGTATCGACCGCGTCAGTCGTCGTGCCCGCAACGGACGAAACAAGAAGGCGTTTTTCACCCAAGAGCGAATTGCAAAGCGAACTTTTGCCCACGTTGGGCTTACCGACCATCGCAAGAGTGAGACCCTCGCGTACGGTGTGTTCGGTGCGTTTAACTTGTTCGACAATCCATTCGAGAATGGAGTCCATGCCGTAACGTTGTTCAAAGCTCGCGGTCGTGAGATCCACTCCCAGCTCGTAGAACTCTGCTGTGGTCAGTTCGAGATTGTGAAGGTGATCGACTTTGTTGATGACCGTTAAAAATGGGCGGCCTGTCTCTTTCGCGATACGGATAATATCGCGGTCTTCAGGGCACAAGCCCGCCCGACCATCGAGCACCACAATGAGGTGGTCCACTGATTTGAGAAAGTCGACAACTTGCTCGCGAATCAATTGCGAATAAAGATCTCGTGATTCGGTTAAGCCGCCGGTGTCGATCACGTCGAATTTTGCGCCCCAGACCTCACCGGGCTCAATCTGGATGTCGCGGGTCACTCCCGGCTGATTCTTCACCACAGCCTTACGCGTGTCGGTCAGGTAGTTAAACAATGTCGATTTACCAACATTGGGTCGCCCGATGATCGCAACTCGCGAGGTCTCGCGCGAGGCGTGAAACAACGACTCACTGGTTTCGGAGGTCAGCGCTTCGGCGCGTGAGCCGCCGCGCTGATTTTCGCCCTGTGATTCGCCGGGTTTATTATTAGTCTCTCGTGACGACATAGCCGAGCTCCTTTAAAATCCGCGGATTTTGTGTCCAGTTTTCGGTCACGTGAACGTGAAGCTCAAGGTAAACTTGGGTACCGAGAACATCTTCGATTTGCTTACGCGCACTACTTCCAATTTTCTTCATCATCGAGCCGCCGGCCCCGATCACAATTCCTTTGTGACTTTCTTTATCGACCAGAATCTCGCAGGAAATACGGGTGACCGGACCCGAAGCTTCATCAAACTTCATGACTTTGACCGCAAGTCCGTAAGGGATTTCCTGACGAAGATTCTCAAAACAACTCTCGCGCACCAATTCAGCTGTCATCTGGCGGAGCGTTTGGGTCGTGTAAATTTCCTCATCAAAGAGCGGTGCGGGAGATAACGGCAAAAGTGGAACTACCCTAGATAGAACTTCGCCCTTGGCTTCTTCGGGTCGCAAAAGGGTCGAAATCGACACAAACGGCACTTTGTTTTCTATCAGCAAGGGAAAAAACTTCGGCGTTCGAGTACCGCCGAGCAGATCAATCTTGGTGATGATCGCGACCCATTTTTTCTTGCTCGTTTGCAAAGTAGCCATGAGTTCTTTGACGCTCTCTTCGCTGGCCTCGGCCGAAAGAAGAGCACAAACGACGTCCGCTTTAGCGATCACGTCTTTGGCCTCCTCTTGCAAAAAGCGATTGATTCCAGACTTGCTCTTGAGAATTCCTGGCGCATCGTTGAAGATGACCTGGGCACCAGGCAAATTTAAAATACCGGTCACGCGACGACGCGTGGTCTGCGGCTTGTCTGAAACGATCGACACCTTTTCATCGAGTATCGCGTTGAGCAGCGTGCTCTTTCCCGCATTGGGTTCTCCGACCAGGGCGACGAAGCCCGCACGAAAATTCTCCCTGGCATTTGTTTGTTGCGAACTGCTCTTCATGTCATTTTCTCCAAGGCCTGTCTGGCGGCATCTTGCTCGGCCGCCTTTTTGCTTCGACCGACTCCGGTCGCTATTATGTTTTCAAAAAGTCGAACTGAAACTTCAAATTGCTTATCATGATCGGGACCCGTTTCGCGCTCAACCCGGTAAATGGGTGTCGAACGGTGTTTTTCCTGAACTCGCTCCTGCAGCCGAGTTTTGAAATCGTCGCGAAAATCGACATCCGAGCGACTGACGTCATCGAGCAGCGAAAGGAAAAGTTTTTCCACAACCCGGCTCACCGCCTGGTAACCACCATCAAGAAAAACAGCCCCGAGCATCGCTTCGACCGAAGAAGCCAAAATCCGCGGTTTTGCGAGCCCTCCGGTTTTCACTTCCCCTTTGCCCAAACGGATCAAGCGCTCGAGCGTCAGTTGTCCCGCGATGCGAAACAGAGTCTCTTCATTGACGAGGCTCGCACGTTTCTTGGATAAGCCACCTTCTGAGTCATTCGGAAACCGTCTCATCAAAATATCACTTAAAGTGAGGTCCAAAACGGCGTCGCCGAGAAACTCCAGGCGCTCGTTGTCGTGACCTACGGTTGAATGCCCGGCCAGCATTTCGTTGGCAAAGCTCTTGTGCGTGAGAGCCAAGGTCAGGTGGTCGCGAAGCACAAACTGATACTCAATCACCGCTTCGAGCTCCTCTAAAGTCGACGACTGACTCGTGTTTTCCATCAGTCGTTCTCCAAAGCACAGGCAAGGAGTCGGGCGTCCATGCGTCCAACGGTCGGACGATCGACAGCGAGGACGCGCACTTTGATTTCGCGACCCGATTTAGCGCGCAGCCGCAAATAATCTTCGAGCGAAAGTCCGCTTCCTCCCGTCCGCACAATTTTAAGCGGCCAATAATCGCGCGTGAGGGCCTCGATCTGCGGCATCTTTTGTCGGTCTGCTAGATCTTTTTCCGTCAGGTGGCGTTCGAGCAGCAAGGCATGTTTTTCCTGCCCAACTTGTCGAGCAGCGCTGGCTTTAAATCGATCGCTCGAAAGTTGCCGGAGGCGCAACGCTCGCATAGTCTTCACTTTATCGTCGAGCTGGCTAACGAGCAGCGAAGCTTTAGTGCCCGGGCGATTGCTGTACGGAAAAACGTGAAGTCTAGTCCATGGAAGGCGTTCGAGACGACGGTAGGTGTCTTCAAATTCATCTTCCGACTCTCCTGGAAAGCCGGCGATCACGTCCATCCCGACAAAAGCTTGCGGCACTGATTGTGCAATTTGGCCGAGAGCAAACTCGACGTCGTCAGCTGTGTACTGGCGCTTCATCGCTTTTAAAATCCGCGAATTAGCAGACTGAATGCTCATGTGAAAGTGCGGGCAGAGTCTGGGATTTTTAAAAAGAGCGAGAAGCCGCGGCGTCAATTCAACGGGTTCAAGACTTGTAAGTCTAAGTCGCGAAACGGAAGTCTCAGAGAGCAGCGTTTCAATCAAGTCTTCCAAACCCCGCTTAGCGCCAGCCGATGGGTCCTCGTAGTCGCCGATATGAACGCCTGTTAAGACCACTTCGGAGAAATTCAGTTTTTCCGTCAGCTCGCGAACCCGCATCGTCAGGTGATCGATAGCGAGACTACGCGATTTGCCGCGCGCAAAAGGAATCACGCAGTAGGTGCAAAAGCTATTGCAGCCGTCCTGGATTTTTAAGAACGCGCGAGTGTGCGAGGCCTCGATACCGCCTCCGGCCTCAAGATCGTCCTTGCGAAAGATGTTGGAGCGAAAGACGCGGCTCTTAGCCGTGCCTTTAAAGTGCTGATCGAGAATTTCTTCGAGCTGGCCTTTGTGAGAATTGGCCACCACGAGGTCGGCGCCGGGCAAGTGATCAAAAATCTCGCCATCGACTTGCGCCCCGCAGCCGGTAACAACGATCGTGCTCAGAGGCTCTCGCGACTTTAGGCGGCGGACGAGTTTGGTCGCTTCGACCGTCGCCTCGGCGGTGACGGCACAAGTGTTGAGGACGTGCACCCGCGCAAGCGCTCGTGAACCCGGCTCAGCTTCAAGCGAAACCTCGAGCATCCGAGGTTTCAAGCGCTGTTCGAGCAGCCCGGTGTCGTAGGTGTTCACCTTGCAGCCGAAAGTGTGAAACTTAAAGTCATAACGGGTCAAAGTATCCATCCCCCGCCGACGAGTTGGCTACCCCGGTACATCACGGCCGCCTGGCCAGGCGTCACGGCGCGAACGGGTTCTTCAAATTCCACAGTCAATTCATCAGTCGATTCATCAGACAACTCGCCAGTCAATTTGTCAGTCAATCTGTCAGTCAATCTGTCAGTCAATCTCTTGCCAGCTTTTCTGACGACGGCCCAACTTCCCTTGTGCTGAAAACGAATTTTCACTTTGAGCCGTTCACCATCTTCGATCGAGTCAATCCAGTGCGGTCGACCCACGCGTACATTGGTTGACATGAGATGGGCTTCGTCGCCGACCCACACGTCGGCAGTCTTTGCATCGATCTTGATCACGTAGAGCGGATTGGGGTGATAGACACCGAGGCCTTTGCGTTGGCCGACGGTAAAATGGTGAATGCCCTGGTGGGTCACGAGCACTTCGCCGCTCGGATAGAGGCGAATGTTACCGCCCGTAAGCAAGTCTTTGGCGACGTGCTTTTCGATAAAGTTGTCGTAACCCTGGTTGCCGACAAAGCAAATCCCTGTGGAATCTTTTTTGCGCGCATTGATCAAACCCTGCTTTTCAGCCAAGGCACGCACCTCTGGTTTTTTAAGATCACCAATCGGAAACATCAAACGCGGAATTAACTTAGGGTCCATGGTAAATAAAAAGTAAGTTTGATCTTTCCAGTCGTCCGTTGATGTTTCGATCGTCTTGCGTCCACTCTCCGACGTCACCACGCGAGCGTAATGACCGGTCGCCAAAAAATCACAGTCGAGTTCGTTCATCTTGCGAACGAGGTGATCAAATTTCAGATAGGTATTACAGTTCACACATGGAAGCGGCGTCTGGCCGTCCAAGTAAGCGCTGATAAAAGGATCGATCACGTAAGCTTGAAACTTCGCTTCGCAGTTGATCACATAAAATGGAATGCCAAGGCGATCGGCCACCGACCGGGCATCGTCGACATCGACGCTTGAGCAGCACGTGCCGTGACCTTCTTCGATATCGCAAGTCGTGTAATCCCAAACCTGCATGGTCACGCCGACCACGTCGTAGCCTTGCTCAACGAGCAGGGCCGCAGCGACCGAACTGTCGACTCCCCCGCTCATCGCGACGAGCACTCGCGGACGCTGGGATTTGCCGAGGGCTTTATTATCTGGCGTTGACATGAGCCGGGTCCTCCTGCCGCGCAATTTTGCGCAAATGCGCGATCACCTGGCCCAAAACCTCAACAAGGTGATTCACTTCTTGCTCGCTTGTCTCCCATCCGATGCTCAAACGCAAAGAGGATTGAGCTTCGTACCGAGATAAACCCATAGCCAACAGCACGGGCGAAGGTTCGGGGCTGCCAGAACTGCAAGCCGCACCGGTCGAAACCGCAAAACCCCGCATATCAAGGTTCATCAGCAGCGTTTCACCATCAACACCCTTGATGACTAAGCTGGTCGTATTGGGAAGGCGGGGCGATTCACCGGCCGTCACCGAGACGCCAGAAATTTCATGAAGCACCCGGCGTTCGAGATGATCACGGAGGCGCTTCATCTCTTCGCCACGGGCAGCGATTTCGTCTTTAAGTTCGGACATCTTGCCCAGCGAAGCGATCGCCAAAACATTTTCGGTTCCACCGCGACGATGGCGTTCTTGGCCGCCGCCCTGAACGAGGCTTTCAAGGTTTGTTCCGCGCCGAACAAAAAGTGCGCCCACTCCCTTTAAACTATAAAATTTATGTCCCGAAAACGTCGCAAGATCGACCCCAAGCTTACGGACGTCGATAGGAATCTTGCCGAGCATCTGCACACAATCCGAATGGAAAAGGGCGCCGACCTCGTGGGCCATTTGCGCCATCTCCGCAATGGGAAAAATCGTACCCGTCTCGTTATTAGCTGCCATCACTGAAACAAGCGCGGTTTGCCCGTCGAGGAGTCGCCGGTAACTTTCGAGATCAATCGCCCCCGAGCGTGAGACCGGGAGGTAAATGACTTCGGCGCCTCGCTCACGAAGTGCTTCGATCGTGCGGATCACGCTCGGATGCTCGACGCTGCTAACCACATAGCGATTGCGGGGACTTCCACCGGGGAGAGCATTGGCCAGGAGAGCATTCGTTTTAGTTTTGTAATATTCAAATACGCCTTTGAGGGCGAAATTATTTGATTCGGATCCGCCACTTGTGAAAACGACTTCGAGGGGCTGGGCTCCAATCAACGACGCGAAACGATCGCGAGCCTGGCGCAGCAAGGCTTTCGGCCCACGCCCCACCTGATGAATGGAACTGGGATTGCCCCACTCGGCCAGCCAGGACGGCACCTGAGATGCGACCGCACTGGCTATCGGCGTGGTGGCATTGTGATCAAAATAATAGGCGCCCGAATCTACCCCAGTTGAGCGAACGGATGCGCGAAGTGTCGTAAAACTCATGCGGCCGGGAATCTAGCATAGATACTTTAGAAAATGGATGTTTTGCGCGCAGCCCGGGTAGGATTTGAGCCACACTGTAATCTCATGCTTATCGGAAAAGCGTACCCGATTTAGTCGGATTGGCGACGACACAGGCAAACAAGGCGCGGGAAAAGAGCGAG
>JAYTRM010000232.1:0-2757 GCA_043746165.1 Bdellovibrionales bacterium
GAAAACAAAAGTGACATCGAGCCGTTTCTGAAAATCTTTGGACTTCCGCGACCCGGCTTTGAAGTGGTTTGGGATAAAGACAAAAAGATCATGCAGGCCTACGGTGTCGGTAAAATTCCGGAGAGCTATCTTGTAAAGACCGACTTTCGTCTCGCGCGCAAAATTCTTGGCGTTGAGAAGTGGGATTCAGACGAAGCTGTACGCTTCTTTCAGCACATAAAAGACGGCGATAGCCCAACCGCTGAAACGGCGAGCGACGCCAACCAGACCGACAAGCAAACCCATTGACTAACATGGTGCGCGCTTGCGAAATACATGGCGCGCGTCTGCTCACCGACTCGAACCCCAGGAGATGGTATGAACACGGTTCCTTTTCTCGACCTCAAGCCGCAATACCAAGCCCTCGAAAAGCAAATCAATCAGAGGATTCAAACGGTTCTTAATCACGGCCAATTCATTCTCGGACCCGAAGTTGCTGAGTGCGAAAAGGCCCTGAGGGAATACATCGGATCACCCTACTGCCTGACTGCGGCCAGCGGCACGGACGCACTGATGATGGTCCTTATGGCGCTGGGAGTGGGACCGGGCGACGAAGTGATCACCACGCCGTTTTCATTTTTTGCCACAGCTGAAGTGATTTCGCTGGTCGGCGCCGAGCCGGTCTTTGTCGATATCGATCCTGTCACCTTCAATCTCGATCCGAAGCTCATCGAAAAAGCGATCACGAAAAAAACCAAGGCGATCATGCCGGTTTCGCTCTATGGGCAGCCGGCCGATTTTACAGAAATTAACGAGATCGCAGCGAAACATAAAATCCCTGTGATCGAAGATGCCGCGCAAAGTTTCGGTGCACCCTACAAGGGAAAAAAGAGCTGCAACCTCACAACGGTGAGTGCCACGAGCTTTTTCCCGGCCAAGCCTCTCGGCTGCTACGGCGACGGCGGCGCAGTTTTCACGACCGACGAAGCCTTGCACAAAAAGATGGAACAGATCCGCGTGCACGGCCAAGCTTCGCGTTATCACCACGTCAGCATGGGCATCAACGGCCGACTCGACACTCTTCAGTGCGCCATCCTCATCGAAAAACTAAAACGCTACGATTGGGAACTCAGCCGTCGAAACGAGATCGCTTCACGTTACACCGAAGGCCTTCTCCCGTTGGGTGCAAAGTTGCAGGTTCCGCAGGTGAAAAAAGATCGCGGCTCGGTGTGGGCACAGTACACCGTGCGGGTGAAAAATCGCGAAGCGTTTGGCGCCAAACTCAAAGAACACGGTGTTCCCACCTCGGTTCATTATCCGACGCCGCTCCACCATCAGCCGGTCTATGCGCACTTGAAAGCGAAATTCCATTGTCCCGAAGCCGAAGCGGCGGCCCGTGAAGTGATCAGCCTGCCGATGTTCCCTGATATAACCGATGCGCAAATTCAGCAGGTCATCGATGCGACGCTTGCCGTGGTTAAAGCGCTCGTGTGATCCCGGGCCCACTGGTTTCGGTGATCATTCCGGTTTTTAATTCCGAGCGCTTCATCGCTCAGACTTTAAAATCGGTTCAAGCGCAGACCATGCCCGCGTGGGAGGCTCTGGTTCTCATTGACCGGGGCACGCGCGATAGTACCGCAGAAATCGTGAGCACTATTGCGGCACAAGATCCGCGCATTACTTTGATTGAAGTGCCGGGTGGAAAAAGCGTCACCGATGCTCGCAACTACGGCTTCACCCTGGCGCGCGGCCGCTACATCGCTCTGCTCGATGCCGACGATCTCTGGCTGCCTGATAAACTCAAACTCCAGGCCACGGCCCTCGAGCAGAGTTCCGCCGTGCTCAGTTACACGGGCTTTCGCCGGGTCACCGTCGACGGTAAATTGACGGGCCGGGAGATTCAGGTTCCAGCGAAAATCACTTACGATGATCTGCTCAAAGACAATCGCATCGCGTGTGCAACCGCTATGATCGACCGGACTAAGTGCGGACCGCTCGCAATGGAGACCGACATTCACGAAGATTACACTCTTTGGCTGAGCCTGGTAAAAACGGGTGGACCCGCGATCGGCATCCAGAAAGATCTCGCTCGTTACCGGGTCGTTCCGGGTTCGCGCTCATCGCGAAGACTTTTGATGGCTAACTGGCGTTGGCGAATTTACCGTGAGCACGAAAAGCTATCCGTTGCAAAATCCCTTTATTGCTACATCTGGTATGCCCTGTTTGCGGTCGGCAAGCGCCTCAGGTTTTGAATCCAAGATTGCTTGGCTCCGCTACACCCGTTATGCTCGACACAAAGGTTAGGAGTGCAACTGTGATTCCGGTGATCATTTCTGGGGGTAGTGGCGTTCGACTTTGGCCGGTCTCGCGCCCTTCGCTTCCCAAACAGTTTGCCGAATTTTTAGATGAGTCGCTGTTTACCAAGGCCATAAGCCGCGTGCAGCCGCTAGGCAATCCGTGGACGGTCACCGTTTGCGATTTGCAAGTTCTCACCGAGCGCACGTATCGCGAGCTCGGTCTCAACTCCGCACACATTCTCTTTGAACCCAAGGGCCGAAATACCGCTGCGGCTATCGCCTACCTCTGCCGCGCGCTCGAGCTTGCGGGCGAAAGCGAACAAGTGGTGGGGGTTTTTCCGGCTGATCAACTGGTCGGTGACGCGGAGGCATTTCGGCGTGCCGTGCGTCTTGGCTCGGAGTACGCAGCAAACGGAGAAATTGTCACCCTCGGCGTGAAGCCAACGTTCGCCGCCACCGGCTACGGTTACATCGAAACTCA